>NZ_JBNNFX010000027.1:0-30702 GCF_050267985.1 Psychrobacter sp. NPDC078929
AAGCCCACCATCAAAAACATGCCTCAGCAGGGACAGGTAGCCACATTGTAAATAGTATCAATGAGTTACAATGTGGCTTATCCCGAACTGGGGTTATTTAATGTCTAATAGTGAGAAGCATCAAAATTTATACTGTGACTTTAGGTTCGCAAATGACAGTTATCTAAATAAAGTTTTCTCTTAAGTCGTAGTGAAGCCATAGTAAATCCTTACAAGGCACAAAAAAGGACACAACGATAACGTTGTGTCCTTTTTTGCGCCTTTAGATTCTTCGAGACTATTTAAAATTACTATATCGGATAACATATATATTGATAATTAAAATAAAGTTGACTACTATTGTTTATTAAATTGGTTATGTCTATTAGCTGTATTTCGTAGATATATTTGTGGATTACAGAGAGCGTTTATACCTTACAAATGAGATTTAAATGAAAAAAAACAATAGAAAAGTGGCAATGATATTGGGTCTATGTGCAGCGTTTGGCACAGGTAGTGCAACTGCTGGCTTACAAGCTTTTGAACTGGAGAATACGGAGCAACCTCAGTGTGGCTACAAAGATGACAGAGGAAAAGTCATCGTACCTGCAAAATATTATAGCTGTGGTAGTTTTTCTGAAGGTATGGCTCGTGTCGCGATCATGAAAATAGGTATGGTCAAAGGCTATGACGGCGGTGAGGACTACGAAGACTATCTGTACTGGCAAGGCTATATTAACGAAGCGGGTAAATTAGTCATACCTGTTGAGCATCAAGCACCGATGACTGGTGGCTATTACATTGATTTCCGAGATTTCCAAGAAGGGATGGTAGCCGCATACAAAGACGGTAAATACGGCTATATGAACAAGGTAGGGAAAATGACCATACCTTACTTATATCAGAGTGCCGGTGATTTTAATAATGGGCTAGCAGTGGTGAGTAAAAATGATAAATTTGGAGCAATTGATAAAACAGGTAAAACAGTCGTACCGTTTAAATTTAACTGGCTAGATGACTATTCAGAAGGATTGGCCAGATATAACACATCTACATTGGGTGATGAAGATAGCAAAACAGGTTTTGTAGACACCTCTGGCAAAATAGTGATAGCAGCCAAATGGGATGAGGCAATGGAGTTTTCAGAAGGACTGTCTGCTGTCAAGATTGGAGACTATAGAAGTGGTAAATGGGGCATTATTGAGAAAACAGGCAAGGTTGTTGTCCCACCAAAATATGATATGGCTTATATGGAGCCAATGGGGGATGCCGTAGATGTCGATGGTGGTCGCTATGAAAATGGGAAACTTGATGTCTATAACCTAAACACTAAAAGCGCTAATGCTTATGATAATGGCTACGAGAGTATCACGCGCTATACATTAGACCGCCAAGGAAAAGTGCTTTCCCAAAAAACCTATGTCGACTGGAATGATATAGACCAAGAACGCTATCCGCAAAACGATCAGTAATTTCTCACATCTATTCTTAAAAATGCATACTTACTGACATCTGAAAGTGAGCCGCGTAAAAAGTACTCAATTTATTTAAATTTATAGGAAAAATCTCATGTTCAAAAAGACAAGCCTGTTATTAGCAGCATCGATAATTATCTTAGGTCTATCCTCTACGGCTAATGCAGCACCTAAAACAAAATATGGTGTCACAGTGATTGAATGTGACTTTGATTATGAGGATGAGAAGTTTTGCACAGACAGTCGTTTGAAAAGCTATGCAACCGTTATGAAAGAGCGCAAGCCTAACTTCAATGGTAATCAGATTATCTATATTTTTGAAACCAATGCTACGGGGTATGTTAATAAAAAACCTTATCGTTTGGTTGTGATTGACCCTGCTAGTAAGACAGTAGTACCTTTTAGTTATTCGTTATCAGCGGCAACTGGATCAAATGGTAAGCCAATGATCGTTAATAAGAAAGGCGATACGATTGATTTTGATTTTAGTATTAAATCTAACCGCTTTTGTTTCTCAGGCAATATCGATGCTTATAGAATGTCTGACAGCTATGTAGATCAACCTTTTTGTTTTAAGTATGACAAAGCCCAAAAAGATATGGTAAGAGAGTATTAAGTTTTGTTGACCTAAAATAGTGCATAAGAGGTGATGGGCGAAACGTTCATCACCTTTTTATTTATAGAAAGCAACTCTGTGCTACTCATGTACCATTTAGATAATTTTATATCTTTATCTGGAAAATAAGTTTATAGGTAGTCAGATATACTAGCCTCTATGACAAACATATAGGCTTACCATCATGGCTTCTTCTCTTGACCATTGTCCTTTAAAAGAAACTCTTTCTATTGCACAGACCTGTGCAATTACATTTCTAGGTAATGCCAGTAATATCCTGCAGCAAGATGCCTTTTTAGACAGTTGGTATCAAGAAGATTTAGGGGTGATGGCAGTTACACCAGTTGTATCACCATTTTGTTTAGCAATGTTAGATAGCTAGGTGATAAATAGTGATTGTCTTTCTGCGAGATGTTATGGCCTCAATATTTCTTGACTGGAATATTAAGGGCCATCCATATATAACAATTTTGTTGAGAGGTATATTTGTTGGGTTAGTAATGATTTTTGGAGTGATGATGACACGATATTTTAATGAGGGAGCAGCTTTTTTAAGTTTGAATCAAGATATAAAGCTGTCCTTTATTTTTGGAACGTTGGTAGTATTATTTAACTTACTCATTGTTGTATTAAGAAAATTGTGGAAATACTTGTCGTTAGATCCTTGAATTAAAATTAATCTTTAATATCGTTTTTATAAACGGCGTACAGGTAACATCGGCAAACCCAATATCTACAACTTAGGCCGCTTCAACCTAACAGCAAGTACCAACACGAGTAGTGGCGGCTATACCACGGATATGCTGAATATCGAAACGGTTCAAAACAGTGCCAGCAGCAGTGATAAAAGCTCAGTGGAAAGACAGCACGGTTTTATATTGAACCATTGGAACAAAAGGCAGTTATTCTTGAGCGCCTAGAAAGTGGCATGCAGCTTTATAACCGTAATTAATGATTTCACTTTAAAAAGGAGCCGAGTATGACAGTAGATAGTAGTGTTAAAGATAAACAGGCTCTAAAAAGCGACATTAACGAAGAACGTAATGATGAGCTTCAGATAGAGCCCATACCTTTAGCTACTTTGTATAGGCCACAATCAGATAGCTACCTCTTGTCTGAGGTTGGGTTTATCGTTATCGAAGATGGTTGGGATGAACAGTCATTGCTAAATCTACAACAACAAGTCGGTTGCACATTGTTTGCGCTACAAACCACAAATAAGCAAATTGATAGATTCGAGGTAATAGACGGGATCATTATTTGCAAAGCGGATGAAGTCGAGCAGGTGATAAGCGTATTTGAATCGGTACTATATGATCGGGATAAGGTTGGTATAGATGTTAATGATATCAAAAGATCCTGCGGATCTGAAAAGACTGCTAAATTTATACATACTAGAATAACGGGCATGCCAGATTCAGAACAAGTAAAAAGTGCCGTTAATCATCTGCTCAATCAAATTCCTGAAGATCTTAGTATCCAGTATATGATGCTTGATATTGAAAGTGATAATAAATTATCTCTTGATGAGTTTTTTAGCGTCACAACTGCGGTTGAAAACCGAATTGCTGATGATTCAGAAGTGTTTTACGGCAATAGGATAATTGATAAACCTGAACATTGCTGGATGGGGGCGATATATGTGGCTGGTTAGCGTGGCAGGTAGGCAAACGCTCATTAATTAAAGTGCAAGGAGTGCAGAAAATGACAAAGATAGATAAAGATTTATTTGATGATTTTATCCAAGCTCAAGATACTATCTATTCACAAGTGATTGAAGAGCTGACCCAAGGTCGTAAGCGCACGCATTGGATGTGGTTTATCTTTCCACAGGTGAAAGGGTTAGGGCATAGCAAAATGTCTCGACGATTTGCAATAGAGAGTCTGGAGCAAGCGAAAGCGTATTTGCAGCATGAGGTGCTTGGAGCACGGTTGCTAGAATGTGCTGAATTATTACTGTTGCATCCTGACAAAAGCGCTTTAGATGTCTTTGGTTCACCGGATCACTTGAAGCTGCAATCCTCACTAACGTTATTTGCTTTTGCTGCTGGTAATAAGTGTGTATTTGAAAAACTCTTATATCAGTTCTTCGCTGGCAGTTATGATACAAACACTATCAATATGCTAAATCAAATCAATGACCAGCAATATAAGTAAATAAAACCGAGTGTGATTTTAAGAGGATAGATGAGTATGAGTACCGTGCAAAGTTTGATAAGTGATGTGAGCCAAAAGATTAACGCTTTAGAGACGGCGCAAGCACTCTATAGCCGCCAGCTTTCACCAGATTTTAGTACTTTTGATTATATCAATACCGATGAGTTAGGACTTAGTCGTATTTTAGCAGCTCTGCTTGATCCTAAAGGGAGTCATGCTCAGCAAGAAAGCTTTTTAAGATTATTTGTGGAGCATTGTTTGCCTGTTATATATAAAGACGATAACTGGCAGGTTTTTCTTAATAACCTTGAGAAAACAGAGGTTTTTCTTGAAGAAGTAACAGGGAAAAGTAACACCCAACGCCGTATGGATATTTACTTAAGATGTCAGGTAGGTGATCACAGCTATGGTATTTGTATTGAAAACAAACCTTATGCAGCAGATCAGCTTGACCAAATGAAAGATTATGCTATTGAACTTAAAAATAGGAAACACAAGCCTTGGCATCTTGTTTATCTAAACGAAGATAATGACGTACCAAGTGAAGATAGCGTTGATACTAAAACCTTAGAAGGTTGGATAACCAGCAATCAATATAGTCATCTTAGATTTAGCGGTCTGATTAGTTGGCTCAAAGCGTGTCAAGTAGAGTGTCAGAATTACAGCGTCAGTGAGTTTATTACACAGCTAACTAAGTTTATTCAAAAACATTTTATGGGAATAGAAGATATGAATGAAGACAACGCAATTTTAGATATCATTAAACAGAATGCAGCTACTATTGATGCCAGTATCAAGGTATCTAACACTGTAGATCGAATGAAGAAAGAGCTGATAGCTAAGCTAAAAATAGATTTATTAGCAAAATATAAAAAAACTGATTACGAATTAGATATTAGTTATATCGGTGATGGCAGAAGATACGAACAGATTAGATTCATAATTCCTGGCTATAATAAGGCATGGGTCTGCTTCGAGTTTGATAATGCAGAGTTTGATCGTCCAATCCTAGGAATTAAGTTCACTTCTGTAGAAGCCGCGAAAGCGTGTCCACATGCAGAAAGTATGAAAACGGTACTGAATACGATGCTAACTGATAAAAAAGTGAGCTCTTCTGCTCAGTGGCCTGCTTACTACTACTTTGATCCGCAAGACTGGAAAGGTTCGAGTGAGGCATGGTTAATGATAAATGAAGGCACGATGGCCGATAAAATCTTGGAAGAAATGGACACAGTGTTTCAGGTTTTAAATGATAACCATCTATTGAATGAAAAGTTATAATTATAAATGAGTATACCCATGAAATATCAGCTCGATAACTCGCAAATAGACGATACCCCTTGTGCTGCTTTATATCGATCAAACACAGAGTGTTTTCCACCAGCTATCATTGGTTGTTTTGTTATGAACGATGAATGGAGTGAGCAGGCACTGTTTGAGCTAAAACAGAAAGTAAAGGCTGATATTTTAGTAGGTTTACAAACAGATGATCATAACTATGAAAGCTTAGATATTGTAGAAGCAGTCATTAAGTGTCAGCCTAATGAAATAAATGATGTCGTCGAACTGCTTGATGTAGCTTCTGCAAGTACTATCATCGGCATAGATATGGCAGATGTTATAGACTTGCTTGAGTGTGGTAATTCCTTTCAGTTTGTGCACTCAAGTGCTACAGGTGAGGCTGAGTTAGATATGGTAAAAACAGCTACATACCAGCTAATTGGCCAACTTGAAAAAGCTTGTGATACCAAAGGGGTGTTGATTGGCATGGAGAGCGAGCAAAGCTTACCAATAGAAGCTTTTGCTTACATAGGAGATGCTGTCGAAGGATTATTATCTAATACTGGTGAGTCTATATATTATCGATCAAGTATGACTGATGAGCCTAACTCGTTTCAGTTAAAAGCGATATATGTTGAGGATTGCTAAGCCTTCGGCTTTACTTAAGCAAGGACTATAAATAAAAAGCCAAACAGCTTTGAGCTGTCTGGCTTTTTTGACGGTTAACACTCATTTATTTTCTTTATCTGTCCGCCATAAAGCATGTTCACATATCACGCATAACCAACTATCTTTTGCGCGCATATAACAAATATCAGCAGGTACTTCAATTGAACAAGCATAACCGCAATACTCACATACAACATCGTCCAAGTAGGCATAACACTGAGCAACTGTCTCAAAAAATACTTGAGGACTTACCTCATACTTCTCACAAAGCGTCTTCACATGTTTAATAAAGCCGCTTTTATTATCGTATGCCCAGTAATCCTCACATATTTTGATATCATATGGGCTCTGCGTCATATTAGGCTGAAGTTTTATACTCATCATATTCTCCTCAGTAGCTTCCATAGTCAGAGTACGGTAATAGCTCATAAAGCTCGATCTGAAGCTGACAACGCATATCCTCAACCACATAACCAAAACTTGCATCCAAGCGCTTCTGCACCCACACACGCATCGCCATATCATTATTAAAGCACCGCTTTACCCCTAGGAAGCGTGCTAGGTTATGACCAGATGAAATATATAACTCACGCATCAATGCATTAGCAATAAGGTTTGCATCTGTACTGATTGCACCATCAGGTTTAAACTCACCAAACAGCTCCTCATAATTGATGATTTTCATTGTGACGTCTCCTTGTCAGTTTGTGCATTCGTGATTAGTGTTTCAGCTCCAGAGCTATTCGATGCGCCTGTTAACTTCTCCTTACTCGCAAGTAGTAAGTTATCCATCGCTGAGCCATCTTGACGGGTAATATCAGGGACATAGCGGCTGTAGACCCGAAACAACATCTCCGTACTGCTATGACCCATCTGCCTAGCAATCCACTCAGGATTTTCACCAGCAGCTAACCAAAGCGTCGCTGCCGTGTGCCGAGTTTGATAAGCACGCCTATGTTTCAGACCGAGGAGGGCAAGGGTGGGCTTCCATATCCGCCTATTCACATTACGGTACTCCATCGGATTGCCTTGTGAATTGCAAAACACAAACTCAGACTTACCAAAGGTGCTTGCCTTCTGCTCTTGGAGGGCGTCATAGACCAGTTGTGACATCGCAATATCGCGCTGTGAGCCTAATGTCTTAGTCGGACCCATCTCCCCGTTTACCAATGCCCCTCTGATACTGATTTCACGCCGATCAAAGTTAATACAGTCCCACTTAAGCCCATCAATCTCACTGGTACGCATCCCTGTAAAAAAGCGGATAGTGTAGTAGGGTCTATAATCAGCACGAACATGCTTTAAAATCAGCCATACCTCGCTCAATGTAAACGGATTTACATCAGGACGAGCTTGCTTGAGATTCTTAATATTTTTATAAGGCATCTCAAACTCATGGCGATCTGACGCTTCTTCTAGTATCATACGAAGAAGTATCATAATCTGATTGATTCGTGCTACTGACAGACTTGACTGACCATCTTTACCGTAACGAACTTTGGCGAGAGAGCTACGGAAGGTCAGCAGGTCTGATTTTTTTATGGCATGTACCGCTTTGCCACCAAACGCAGGTAATAAGTACTTATTTAGAATAATCTTTGTCTTTTGCCGATAGCTCGGCCGCCATTCAATTTTCTTTTCCTCGTAAAAAATCTCTGCAAACTGCCCAAAGGTTGGATTACGACTGATACAAGCTTCTGCTCTATCAGCCAATGCCGTCATCTCCTGTGCTCGTTCACTCTTGGGAAAGTAAGCGGCATAGTCGAAAATACCTAGAGTGATTTCTGCTTCCATTTTTTCGATAATTTTAGCCAGCTTCTTTCGATTAGCTGGAGTGTCTGTGAGATTGGTTGTCTCACGGCAACGCATATTCATATATCGAAAATCTACGAATAGCTTGCCACGTCTCGCTCTTATTGAGGCCATTGTTTAGCTCCTTGCTTATGTAAAATTTACTGTAAGGCCATTCCGTTGATCGCACTCATGACAGGCTTACACATATCTTCTTCGATACGCTCCCATACATATAAAATCTTGCGACCACCGAAAGGGCGTATATAGTGGATGTTCTCGATTAAGACGGTATCCTTTAGTTGGTTACGGATAGTACGCGCATCGTATTTGATACGTTCGGCTAGTTCTTGAGTGGTGAGATAGGTCTGTGACATAATAGTTCTCCAGTCAGTATTAAATAGTTTTTAATAGACACTTTGTTGTTGCCAACGAGTACTATATTATCAGAAAAGTAGTCATTGGCAAGTACTTTTTACTTACCAATAAGGAATTTATTGTGATTTCATGTAACTTACCTGTTCTTTTGGCAGAAAGAAGGTTGCGTGTGGCAGATTTAGTGAGAATGACGGACATCAGTAAATCGACGCTACATAGGATCTATAATGATGATACGACTAGAATTGAGTTCGATACTTTGAGCAAGCTATGTAATGTATTAGAAGTAACGCCAGGGGATATTTTGAAGTATGTTCCAGATGAACTTGGTGAGGACGACTCTTCAGGAAAAGAGTGACTTAACTATCGCGATAACCGCTGATAGGGAATTTCTAGCTAAAGACTTATTAGGGCTAAAGCATACTTGTAGGGCTTAATAATTTCTATTGTTAGGTTGGAGTCATCATTTTTTAAGTGACGATTAGCTTTGAATACTATGGATCTTAGATACATTTCCAATAAATGAAGCATCTAAAAAACACATTTTTTGCTGAATTAAGGTTGGGTTCAAAAATCATCATAGTGCCAAATTTACTAGGTTAGGTGTCATGATGTTTTTTGAACCAAAAATAGCTAGGTTGTGGTCAGATACGTATATGCAGTTTTAGGGCAGGGCACGGTTTGGGCACCAAATGGGCACCGCACCGAAAATGAGCTTTTTGATTGAGTAGTTAGACTTAACTATATTCAAAAAGATATTTCGATAAATCTTCTACAAACCCTCGAAAATTGGACAAAAAAAAGCCTCACTGTTAAGTGAGGCTTTTTAAGTATTTGGAGCGGGAAAAGAGATTCGAACTCTCGACCCCAACCTTGGCAAGGTTATGCTCTACCACTGAGCTATTCCCGCTAATTATCAATTAACTATCGTCAGTTGATGAAGGCGTATTATACGCAGTTTTTTTTAGGTGTCAATACCTATGACGAAAAAAATTAAAGTTATTAAAATAGGCGTGTCTTCTGGCCATAGATATATGTTATAACGGTTTATTATAATATGTATTCCAAAAGCTTTGTAGTACATAAATAAGCTGGGACGCACTTTATAATTTAACCTCAATCACATTCACAATTATCAATACTTACAAAGATAAGTCATAAGGATAAAAAATGAGTCAACAATATACCATCGCTGATTATTTGTTTGATCGTGTCGCAGAAGCGGGTGCATCTGAGATATTTGGTGTCCCTGGTGATTTCAATTTAACTTTTTTGGATAACGTACTTGCTTCTGACAAGCTGCGCTGGGTAGGCAACACAAATGAGCTAAATGCTGGCTATGCTGCCGATGGCTATGCACGCGAGCGTGGGTTTGCCGCCATGGTGACGACTTTTGGCGTAGGCGAGCTGTCAGCGATTAACGCAACTGCAGGTTCTTTTGCTGAGTACGCGCCAGTGTTGCATATCGTCGGTGCACCAAGCACAGCGCTACAAGACTCAAAGCGCCGTATTCATCATTCGCTTGGTGATGGCGTATTCAATCATTTTATTAAGATGGTCGAGCCTGTGACGGTAGCACGAGCGCAGCTTACTCCTGAAAATGCTGCTTCAGAAATCGATAGAGTGATTCGCTTAATTCTCAAAAAGCATCGTCCAGGTTACCTATTGCTATCACCAGACGTTGCGCGCCAGCCTATTTATCCACCAACGACTAAGTTGATCGATAGCCAAGAAGATATTACTAGCCAAGCGGCATTATCAGATTTCAAGCAAGCACTAACCGAGTTTTTACCAAACAAAACCACGACACTAATGGCAGATTTGATGGTGCATCGTTTGGGCTTACAGTCACAGCTCAAAGCACTAATTGCTGATACCGATATTCCTTATACCACGTTATCTTGGGGCAAGACGTTGCTTGATGAAAATAGTGATCGTTGGGCAGGTACCTATGCTGGTGTTGCTTCGCGTCCAATTGTCAAAGATGCGGTAGAAAACTGCGAATGCCTCATCAAAGTAGGGGTGCAATATACTGACACTACTACCGCAGGGTTTAGCCAAGATATCAATGAAGATGTGGTCGTAGACTTGCATTATGAGCGTGCTTCTATCAGTGGTAAGAACTTTGCACCGATTGCGCTAAAAGATGCGTTGCAAGCCCTGCATGAAGTGATGACCTCTGGCATTAACATCGTGCCAAAACCTTTCTGTGAAGAAGTTAAGCCGCATGAACAAAAAGGTAAAGACAGTGAGGCTATCCGCCAAGATGATTTATGGCATATTATCGCTGACCGCTTAGATCACAATAATTTGGTGTTTTCTGAACAAGGGACAGCCTATTTTGGTATCAGTGATGTGCGTCTGCCAGAAGGGGTGACATCATATGGGCAGCCGATGTGGGGCTCAATTGGCTACACGTTGCCTGCCAGCTTGGGCGCGGCAATCGCATCGCCAGATAAACGCAGTGTGTTATTAATTGGGGACGGTTCAGCATTGTTGACTATTCAAGAGCTAGCGGTCATGATTCAAGAGCGTATCAATCCAGTCATCGTCCTAATCAATAACGATGGTTATACGGTAGAGCGTGCCATTCATGGCGAAAACCAATACTATAATGATATTCCTAAATGCGATTGGCAAATCATGCCGCGAGCGTTTGGCGCGACAGAAGCGAATAGCCTACTACTCAAAGCAGAGACGGCGGGCGAGCTAAAATCTGCTTTCGACAAAGCTGCTGCGACTACTGATAAGCTTATAATGATTGAGGTGATCGCAGACAAGCATGATATACCGCCATTGCTAGCAGACATCAGCGCGGCACTAAAGCCAAAAAAGGATTAAGCAATTCGTAGAAGCTTACTTAATAGAAGTAAATAGCCCCATTTAGCAACTTAGCTAAGTGGGGTTTTTGCATTTTTTTATCATACGGATTAATTAATCAGCGATTGCTCTTATGTCAGTTTGCAGACTTTAGTATCATGGCGGATTGGGCTACGTTCAGCCTTTATAATCAACAGGAGATGGACCCGTCGTGATTTGGTTAAAAATGCTTATCGGCGCCTTGATGGTACTGGCGATTCAAATGTTCGCCCAAACCCGATTTTTCTATTTGGCGGCGCTTGCGCCACTATTCCCCACTTTTACGTTAATCAGTCACTTTATCGTTGGTACTGAGCGTAGTCCCGCAGATTTAAAGGTCGCGTTGATATTCAGTATGCTTGGCGTCATACCGCATTTGATTTATACCTTTGTGGTGTTTTTTAGCATCAGTTATATGAGCTTATACAAAGCACTAATGCTAGGTGTGGTCGCTTGGACGATTGCGGCTGCGATTCTGGTACTGACATGGCAATACATTCAAGGTTAATTAATATTAAGACGTAAACTCTTTTAGCACAGCAATGGCATTTTGTGGGCTTCGCTTTAATATTTGAGCGTTTTCTCTTGAGGTCTTTTTTATTGATTTAGTATTGGCTGCTAGTTCTGATGGTGATGTTAATATCATCATAAATAATTGTCATTCATATTTTGAATAATGGCCGCTTATGATAGGCTCACTGGTGTAATATCTACTAACAGCAAGATAACGAAAACCCCATCGCAATCAATTACTATTCTTAATAATAAAAAATAGGGCTCAAAAAAAATGGATACCTTAAATATCCTGTATCTCGTAGGCGCAGTACTAATTTTCGCCAGTATCATGGCGAGTACATTATCGGCGCGCTTAGGCGTACCATTGTTGTTGCTGTTTTTGATAGTGGGTATGTTGGCAGGCGAGCAGGGTATCTTGGGTATTGAGTTTTCTCAATATGGGCTGGCCAATTTTGTGGGACAAGCGGCGCTGGCTTGTATCCTGTTAGATGGTGGTTTACGTACATCCTTTAAATCATTTCGAGTGGGTCTAAAACCTGCGATTACCTTGGCTACTTGGGGCGTGCTGGTCACGGTTTTGGTGCTCGGGGTATTTGTTACTTGGTTGCTCGATGTCGACTGGCGTTTTGGTCTATTGATGGCAGCGATTGTGGGCTCAACCGATGCGGCCGCTGTATTCTCTCTACTGCGTAATGGCGGGGTCAAGCTCAATGACCGCGTTCAAGCCACGCTCGAGTTAGAATCTGGTGCCAACGATCCCTTGGCCATTTTATTGGTGACGGGGTTAATTGCTCTAAACGTCGACCCTGCTGGTCAGACAGCATTTGGCTTTTTGGTCTTACTGTTTCAACAGTTGAGCTTTGGATTGGGCATGGGCTTGCTCTTTGGTTATTTGCTCTCTCGGTTATTACCCAAGATACATCTGGCAGAGGGCATGTATGCCATTTTGATACTCTCAGCGGGCTTGGCGGTATTTGCTGCGACCAACTTGATTGGCGGTAGTGGGTTTTTGGCGGTGTATCTCACAGGGGTGCTAATCGGCAACCACAAGGTGCGCTCGACAGAGCATGTCATGCGCGTGATGGACAGCTTTGCGTGGCTGTCGCAAGCGGTGTTGTTTGTGGTATTGGGGCTATTGGTCACGCCATCAAACGTTCTTAATGTCTGGCATTATTCGGTGGCGATAGCGGCGTTCATGATCTTCGTTGCCCGTCCTATCGCGGTCTATACTAGTGTGAAACCATTTAAATTTAAAGATCGAGAGATTGGGTTTATCTCTTGGGTTGGTCTGCGCGGTGCGGTGCCCATTACCCTTGCGATTTTGCCCGTCATGGCAGGGATAGATAACGCCTTTATGCTGTTTGATATTGCCTTTGGGGTTGTGGTGCTGTCACTGATTTTGCAAGGCACGACCATTCCTACTATGGCGAATTTATTTAAGGTACGTATTCCAACCAATAAAGATCCCAAAGAAGAACACGAGGTTTGGGTATCGGATAAGGCGAGTATTACTTTGTATGAGTTTGAGGCGCAATCAGGCGCATTTGCTATTGGGCGTCATCCTATGGGTATCTCCAAAGGTATCAATCCAGATGAAATCAGTGTCTTTGCGCTAGTCCGTAATCAGCAAATCGTAGTAGTCGATGACAATACAAAGCTAAAATTCGGCGACAGTGTCTGGTATGCGATGAGAGGTAATCACGCGAGCAAAATCGCCAAGATTTTCAATGACACGACACTAGATCGCAAAGCTATCGATGATTTCTATGGCGATTGGTTGCTATCACCGAGTGTTAAGCTTGGTGATTTGCCGTTTTTTACAGGAATCATGGCATCTGAGACATTGGTAAAAACACTGAAAACGTCCGATGAAGACAGCGCAAAAAACATGTGGGAGCAGACGGTGGCCGAGTACGTAAAATCACATTTAGGTACCGCGCCAGTGTCGGGCGATACCGTTGTGGTGAGTGACGAGTGGTCATTGGTCATCAAGGAAGTCGATGACAAAGGGAAGCTAAGAACCATTGGTCTAAAGTACCAACAACCGTCTGCAATAGTGTAATAAACCTAGTGGTATCTTATAATAAGTTCATCATTTTATTCAAAAAGTCAGCCGCTTGTTTAGGCTGATTTTCTCGATATGCCCAATGGTGCTCGACATCATAGCTTGCCTCATCAGGCAGTAGTATTTTCATCAGGCCCATACCCTCATAACGCTTCGCTAAATCACGCGGCAAGTAGCCAACATGGTGACCTGCAAGGATAAGCTGGGCTGTCGCCTCCATATGATAAGTAGTCGCGCTTAATGTCTTGGGGCGAATATGATTGATATGATGCTCTACCACATAGCCTCTTTTTATCCATGGATAGTTCTGTTCTAAATCTTCAAAAGTTAATCCTTCTGAGTTGTAAAATAATCTATGTTCGCGACCACAGCAGACCACTTGTTTTTCAACAAATGCTGGCTTAAAGGTCAGTAAAGGTGGAAAGCTGCCAAAGTATCCCACGCCAATGTCACTCTCATTACTTAAGAGCTTTTCTAACATGCTCTCAGGGCTTTGTACGTCGATAGAAAAGTGTATTAACGGGTTATTACGGTAGCTGTTGGCTAGACGTTGTCTAAGTGCATCATAAAAAAACTTGGGCATTTGATCAATCAAGCAAAGCCTGATGTGCCCGCCGTGAACTGAGTCTAATTGTTTAATATAATGCAGCTGATGTTGAAAGCTGGCGACTGATTCGGTAAAGCCCAAACATGCCTCGTAAACAGCGGCACCGTCCTCTGTTAGCTTAAATCCTGCTCGACCACGGTGACACAGCGTCATTCCTAAGCGATCTTCTAAGTGGGTTAAGTGTCCACTGATCACAGAAGTAGTGACATTCAAACGCGACTGGGCGGCCGTCACGCCTTGGCACTCTACGATAGCCATAAAGCTGCGTAGTGTTTTGATGTCTATCTTTATCAGTTCATCCAATATCAAAAGCAGCTCCTCATTTATCAATCAATATCATCTTTTAATCGATACTTCTTTTCATAAACTTCTGATAGTGACCTATAAGCGCACTTTACTACGAAAAAATAGAAGTTTACTTCTAAATTTTACCATGGTTCATGCTCTTATATTTATGTATTGTCAATGGTATGTAGCAAATTGTGTACTTTAATCAAATATAACAAGGAAGAACTTATGACGTTCAATCAACCATTAAGCGGCAATGAAATGCCAAGGTTTGGCGGTTTTGCTTCTATGATGCGCCTGCCAACGCAAGCCGATGCTGAAGGGCTAGATGTAGCATTTGTTGGTGTGCCTTTAGATATTGGTGCATCCAACCGTAGCGGTGCAAGATTGGGTCCTAGGCAGATTCGTGATGAGTCAAGAATGATTCGTCCCTACAATGTGGCCACTCGCGCTGCGCCCTTTGAGTCATTACAAGTCGCTGACATCGGCGATGTGCCTATCAATACATTCAACCTGCTAAAAAGCGTTGATATCATTGAAAAATTCTATACCGATAAAATCGTCAAACACGGCGCGATTCCTCTAACATTAGGCGGCGATCATACTATCGCGTTACCTATCCTACGTGCACTTGCCAAAAAACATGGTCCTGTCGGCATGGTACATATCGATGCTCATGCTGATATCAATGATGATATGTTTGGCGAAAAAATCGCTCATGGTACGCCGTTCCGCCGCGCTGTCGAAGAAAACCTCATCGATGGTAATCGTGTGGTGCAGATTGGTCTACGTGGTACAGGCTACAGCGCTGAAGAGTTTGACTGGTCAACTGAGCAAGGATTCCGTGTGGTACCTGCTGAAGAGTGTTGGTATAAGTCGCTAACACCGCTTATGGCTGAAGTACGCGAAAAGCTAGGCGATGGTCCTGTTTATTTGAGCTTCGATATCGACGGTATCGATCCGGCGTTTGCCCCAGGTACGGGCACTGCTGAAATCGGCGGTCTGACCTCTACTCAAGGTATCGAAATCATACGCGGTATGCGTGGCCTAGACGTGGTGGGCGGTGATTTGGTCGAAGTATCACCACCGTATGATCCATTTGGTAACACCTCGGTATTGGCGGCGAATTTATTGTTTGAGATGCTATGTATCCTGCCGGGCGTACGCTATGACGACAAGGTTAAAGCGGTTTACTAATCACCATCAATGATTACCTCTATAATGAGCAACCTTTGCAGCCAGTAATTAGTGACTAATAATCGGTATGAAAGAAAAAATACAAAGGTTGTTTTGAGGTATTGATAATTATCTGAATATTTAGCGAAATTTTTTAGGATGACTGACCCATGACCCAATTGACGCAAACGCCTTCTTCTTTGTCTGACACATCATCATTGACCTGTGGTGAGCTATTGGTGCAGTGGCTAGAATATTATGGTGTAGAGACCGTTTTTGGTATTCCTGGTGTACATACGGTAGAGCTGTATCGCGGCCTTCCAAATACCAATATTCGTCATGTGACGCCGCGTCATGAGCAAGGCGCTGGGTTTATGGCGGACGGCTACTATCGTGCCTCTGGTAAAATTGGGGTGTGTTTTATTATCACTGGCCCTGGTATGACCAATATCATGACGGCGATGGCACAGGCATTGGCTGATTCGATACCGATGCTAGTGATTTCTAGCGTCAACAAAGTCAAAGACACGGGTAGTGGCGAAGGGCATTTGCATGAATTGCATGATCAGCAAGGCATGATTAGCAAAGTAGCATTGACGAGTAAGACCATTTGGCAACCTGAATCGCTACCGAAGGTCATTGCAGAAGCTTTTGCCTTATTTAATGGGGCACGTCCTGGGCCAGTACATATTCAGCTGCCTATCGATATTATCACTGCTGATGCCAGTCATGTTGCTAAGCCGCCTAAGTTAGATGCTGTAGCAAATAGCGAAGCTGGTACAAATAATTTGAGCCTACCACAGGTCACAAGACCACTGCCGAATCCTGCGCAATTAGACCTAATCGTACAGTCATTAGAAACCGCGAAAAATCCTGTAATACTTTATGGGGGCGGCTGCGTCGATGTCGATCACGATGCACAGCGATTGGCAGAGCTGATAGATGCGCCAACGTTTTTGACGATTAATGCCAAAGGTTTGCTGCCACCTGGTCATCCATTAAGTTTAGGTAGTAACCAGTCGTTAGACGCAGGCCGCGCCGTGATTACCGAGGCCGACTGGGTGTTAGCGATTGGTACTGAGCTTGGCGAGACTGACTATGATGTGTTCTTTAATGGTGGGTTTAAGATAAATGGCACGCTAGTACGTATCGACTGTGATGCCCAGCAATTGCAGCGTCCATTTAGAGCAGATATCGCGGTACTGTCCGACGCGCAGATGGCGATTAATGGTTTATGCAGCCGCTTAGAAGGTCAGACATTCGACCATCAAGCACTGTCACGTGTCAATGAGGCAAAACAGGCTATCTTGAAGGATGTAACGACAGACTTTGCGGGACAAAATTCATTACTAAAGCTGATTAGAGATGAGGTAGAAGACGTCATTTTCGTTGGTGATTCAACGCAGCCTGTTTATAGCGGTAACCTTGGTCTTGAAGCCTTGGCGACGCGTAAATGGTTTAATTCATCGACGGGTTTCGGCACATTAGGTTATGGTTTGCCTGCTGCTATTGGGGCCATGGTTGGCTCAAATCTACCCGTCGTCAGTCTAATGGGTGATGGTGGTATTCAATTTACGATTGCCGAGCTTATCTGCGCAGCCGAGCTTGAGCTACCATTGATTGTTTTGCTATGGAACAACCAAGGCTACGGTGAGATTCGCCGTTATATGGAAGAGGGCGGCCTACCATTGATTGGCGTCAATATCAAAACGCCAAACTTTGAGCCATTAGCAGCAGGGTTTGGCGCTGGCTATCGTAGAATCACCGATAAGCAGCAATTGCTAGACGCATTAAAGACAGATACTAAAGGTAAACAACCAATCATTTATGAGATTGATGAAGCAGACGACTTTCTAAAAGAAATGGCTGAGACAGTAACTTATTTTAGTTAATAGTAATACGGTCTTTAATGCTACGGATAATCACGAGACTGATAGTCACAGGTCTAAAAAATGACAAAAAAATGACAAACGCTGGTTACGCAAGGAAGCACGTTCATGACGCCCAATGCTAGAGAAATGTCAGAAAGTAGACATGAGCAAATACTGCGTTTGTTGACGGCGCTTGCTGCTGTCGTTGGTACAACCAATGTATTGACAAAACCTAGCCAACAGCAGTCTTATGTGCAAGGTGCAATTGAGGCTATCACAGACGCTACCGTCGCAGTTGTGATACCGCACTCTCTTGTGGCACTATGGCGCGTCATTAATATCTGTGCCACTTTTGATGTGATTATCATTGCTCAAGCGGCCAATACAGGCCTAACAGGTGGCTCAACTCCGAATGGAGATTATGACAGGCCACTAGTCGTAATCTCTATGCAGTTATTGGGCGGTGTGCATTTACTCAATGATGCAGCAGAGCTGATTGCTTTGCCAGCCGCTACTTTGCAGCAATTAGAGTCTACCCTTGCGCCATTAGGGCGTGAGCCGCATTCAGTACTGGGCTCTAGTTGTGTGGGCGCATCGGTGATAGGTGGTATTTGCAACAGCTCAGGCGGGATGCTAGTGCAGCGTGGTCCTGCTTATACCGAAATGGCGTTATTTGCCAGACGCAATACCTCAGGAGCGTTTGAGTTAATCAATCATCTGGGACTGGATTTGGGGTCGCAGCCAGAGGAAATGCTAGAGAACTTGCAAGCTGGTACGTTTAATAAGGTCTCAAATAGTACGAGTAACAGTAAAGCCTGTACCAACCATCATTATCAATACAAAGTCCGTGATTGTGAGGCAGAGACACCTGCTCGATTTAACAATGATCCCAACGGTCTGTATGAAGCATCTGGCTCAGCTGGCAAGGTCATTGTATTTGCGGTGAGGGTAGCGACATTTGCCAAGCCTAAAAACGAGCAAACGTTTTATATCTCGACCAACGACGCTGATACCTTGACCACACTCAGAAAACAATGGTTAAAAAGCGAGTTGAAACTGCCTGTGTTGGCTGAGTATATGCATAAAGACTATAACGACATCACGATGCACTATGGTCGAGACACTTGTCTGAGTATGCGTAAGCTTCCTGCCAGCAAGATAGGGTCGCTGTATCGGCTGCAAGCAAAGATTGGCTACTATCTGGATAAGTGGCATCTTCCAAAAACGCTGCCAGATCGGATATTACAGATGACATCTAGGTTTATGCCGCCGTCATTACCAGCCAGTTTGAGTACGCAGGCGCTCTCCTATAAATACCATTTGATTATAAAAGTTGGAGATGGTTTTGATCCAGATTCTTATAAAAACGACGGCAACAATATCGCTGCTGCGCAGGATTTTTTGCAAAATCATATGCAGCAATATCAAGGTGCGCTGCATGTATGCACAGAGCTTGAATCGCAATCGTTATTGGTATTTCGCAGTGCCGCGACCGCTGCCATGTTTCGTTATCATAATTTAAATCAAGACAAATTTGGCGAGCTGCTATCGACCGATATTGCATTACCTAGAAATGCCGTAGATTGGGACGAGACTCTACCTGAACACTTGCAAGAACAAGTCAGAAAAACCTTTTATTTGGGGCATTTTTTCTGTCATGTCATGCACCAAGACTATTTATTGAAACCTAAGACCAATGCCAAGCAGTTCAAGGATGAACTGCTGGCATTTTATGATAAGCGTCATATTGAGTATCCTGCTGAGCACAATGTGGGGCATGCGTATCCTGCTAAAACTGAGCTACATTATTTTTATAAAAAACTGGATCCAACCAATTCGCTTAACCCAGGTATTGGTCAGACAGAGAAATGGAAAAACTGGCAATCATCGCCCATCAAGGAGAAGTTAAATGACGAGTTATATGGATAAGTCGCAGCAGCCGATTTTAGGGAATAATACGGTTGATCCAGAAACGCCAAAAGCGGGACAGTGGCGTGCAGCAATGTGGAAGTTTTTGTTGTTTTCAGCATTGGGTATTGCGTTATTTATCATACCGTTTGAGTGGGATGGTAAAGTCACGATTTTACTGGGTGTATTGACCGATACGCTACAAACCGCCTTAGGTGGTTTGGTGACCTATATCACGATGGCGCTCGTGACGATATCCTTTTTTGGTGCGCTGGCCGTCAAAGCGTTAAAGCCAAATCTGAATGAAGGCTCGCTTGCTAAAAAACTCTTTGATGTTGAGTGGTTTTGGCTTGCTATCCGGTTTTTAGGAATGGCATTTGTCTGGATGATTTTTCTACAGGTCGGTCCTGAGTTTATTATCAACCGTAATACGGGCGGCGTCATTTTCGAAGATTTGATTCCTGTTTTGATTCCATTATTCTTCTTTGCCATTTTATCGCTGCCATTTTTGACTGATTTCGGCTTGATGGAGTTCTTGGGTACTTTAGCCAGTAAAGTATTTATCAAGCTTTTCAAACTGCCTGGTCGTTCAGCTGTCGATGCGATGTCTTCTTGGTTTGGTGCCGCGTCTATTGGCCTGCTAGTCACTATGCAAGAGTATGACAAAAGCTTCTACAGCCAGCGCGAAGCCGCCATTATCGCGACCACATTTTCAGTCACTTCTATCGCCTTTACCTATGTGGTTGCCAAAACCATCGGCGTAGACAATAACTTTGTCTTCTTTTATCTGACCATTGCGCTAACTGGTTTTATCGCTGCGATTATCATGCCACGTATACCGCCATTGTCTCTCAAGCCTGATACGTATCATTCTGGCAAAAGTATGCTAGATGAAGGCATTCCTGCTGAATATACAACGTACCAGTGGGCGGTCAATCGTGCCGTCACTCGCGCGCATTCTATGCCTAGCTTAGGTAAAGTGTTCAAACGCAGCGTACACAATCTGTTTGATATCTATTTGGGATTGATTCCAGTAACGTTCGCTATCGGTACGATTGGTCTTGGTTTAGCAGAGTACACGCCTGTCTTTAATTGGATTGCGACACCGCTTGTACCAGTACTTGAATGGTTGCAGATTCCAGAAGCGGCAAAAGCTGGCCCGGCCATGATTATGGGCTTTGCAGATATGTACTTGCCAGCATTGGTCGGTAAAAGCATTGAAAGTGAGATGACACGATTCATCGTTGGTGCGGCCTCAATTACTCAGATTATCTATATGTCTGAAGTAGGTGCGCTGATTTTGAAATCAAACATTAAGCTAAATGTATTAGAGCTATTTTTAATCTTTATCCTTCGTACGCTTATCAGCTTGGTAGTAATTACGTCTGTGGCGCATCTACTGTATTAGTGGCGTGTTTAGTATTCACAAGGCATCTAGCCTAACAATAATATGCAAATGGTCGGTTTTTCTGTAGGCAGTTAAACCGACTATTTAGCCAATCACATTACGGACGTTACGCACATAAAGACAATTTGATCAAAAATATAAGGCGATTGACCATTATGGAAATGCTGAATTCTACAGACTTAACCAGAGAAACTGCTATACAAGCGGCTCAAAATGAAGTTGTATTAAATGCTGCTTATATCAATGGTGACTGGGTTACGATTGAAGCAGCTGTGACCGATTCTGGTGATGCAAGCTTTGATAATACAAATAACCATATGTTGTATGATCCAAATTCAGGTGAGGAGATTGCAACGACACGTCTGTGCACCAGTGCCCATGTAGAGCAGGCAGTCGAAGCGGCTGATGAAGCCTTTGCTAGCTGGTCACAGACTAGTGTAAGTGAGCGTGCCCGCTATCTAAATGCAATTGCAGAGTCTATGGAGCAGCAATTCGATAAGTTGGTTGGACTGTCTGTATTAAACAACGGCAAACCAATTGAAGAGGCGAAGATAGACGTAGGGGACGCCATTGCCTGCTATCGCTACTATGCCAATCTCATCACAGAGCAGGCAACATGGTCTAAGGTATCAACGCTTGAATCGGGTATTCGTTTGTTAAAGACATACTCGCCAGTGGGTGTTTGTGCGCTGATTACCCCTTGGAATTTTCCAATGGTGACGACTTCTTGGAAGCTGGCACCTGCGCTAGCGGCAGGTTGTACCGTGCTATTGAAACCGTCTGAATTGACATTATTACCAGAGCTTATGCTAGGTAATATCCTATCGGAAATTGGCTTGCCAAAAGGGGTGGTTAATATCTTACTAGGTGCTGCCGAAGTGGGCACTGCTATGACCAGTCATCCACTGATTGACAAAGTATCGTTTACTGGTAGTAATATAGTCGGTGAAAAGGTGATGGCTCAAGCAGCAAAAGGCATCAAAGACATTAGCCTAGAGTTGGGTGGTAAGTCTGCCATCGCGGTCTGCGCAGATGCTGATATTGACTACGCTTGCGATTTAATCATTGGCGGTATATTTACCAATGCAGGTCAGATATGCTCGGCCACGTCGCGTTTGGTTGTCCATCAAGATGTCGCTGAGCAGCTGTTTGAGGCATTAAAAGTCAAAACGGAAAGTCTGCAAATTGGTGACGGTTTTGCGACAGAGACGCAAATGGGTCCATTGGTGAGCGAGCAGCAGCTGAATCAAGTTAAGAAATTCTTTGATATTGCGACAGCTGAAAATCTGGACTGCTTAACTGGCGGTCAGTTGTTAGAAGTATCTGGCTATTTTGTAACGCCAACTGTCTATACGAATGTGCCAACGACCAGTCAATTATGGATGGAGGAAGTGTTTGGCCCTGTATTAGTCAGTACAACCTTTATCGACAACGCAGAGGCGGTCGCCTTAGCCAACGATAGCAAATTTGCTCTAGCAGCAACCATCGTTTGCGCCGATGAGACTGCCGCGCTTGAGATGGCGCTACAAATCAAAGCGGGTCATATTTGGATTAACGAGCAACAAATCGTACTGCCAGAAGCAGGATGGGGCGGATTTAAGCAAAGCGGTATCGGCCGTGAGTTGGGCGGTGATGGTTTGTCCGCTTATCAGAAGACCAAACATGTATTGTTGACCGATTAATTGGTTTTTTAACTAGTTTGTCACTAGCCACTGTAGAGACTATTTACTAGCTATCAGCATGACTGTTGAATTATTGTAGAGTGATTGTTGATAGCTAAGTCGCGCCCTAGCATTACGTTTGTTTACCAGACCGTTTCTTATATTAACTTTACTGTCGCACCCATCTAGGATAAAATTGAGCAATCATTCAAGTTTTATAGCCGTGCCCATTTTTATATGAGGTCACGGCTTTTTAAATGGGGCACATTATGTCACGCACCGCACTTTACAACCGTCATGACGCCTTGGAGCGTGCGCTACAGCTTTTTTGGCAAAAGGGCTTTCATGCCACATCTCTAAAAGATATCGAGCAAGCGCTCGATATGCGCCCAGGCAGTATCTATGCCGCTTTCGGTAACAAAGAAGGCTTGTTTCAAGAAGCGCTAGAATACTATGCGCGTCTAGGATTGACTGAGCTTGAGCGAGTGTTGAGCCATCATGAAACGCCTTTATTAGGCCTTGCCGCTTATATACGTCAGCTTGGCGGGATTCGTGATAAAGCGTTACCGAGCCGAGCCTGTATGTTGGTCAAAAGCTTACTAGAGCTGGGTGCGCGTGAGCAAACAGCGTTAACCAAGGTGGAAATGCTGCTGGCAGGTATGGAGGCGCGATTTATAGAATGCTTTAAGGAGGCGCAGAGTGTCGGTGAGATGGATAGTGAGCTTGATCCGGTTAGACTTGGACGCCGTCTACAGGCAGAAGTTATGGGGCTACGTGCCTTTGCCCAGCGTGACATAGAGAGCTCGACGGTACACGCCCTTGCTGAAGATATGGCTTTATCTATAGAAGCACTGCGACTCGATGATTCAGTAAATGCTTAGCGGTATGATTATGATGGCTGGGTTTTGATATGGTGTATATCTTCAAATGTTTACTTGGTAGATTCGAGCTCCTTGAGGGTATGATACCCACCATGTATACGAGTAAAAATAGTAACAGCGCAGGCAGTAGCAAAGATACCAGCAAGTAGCACAAAATGCTGAGGCCAAATGCAAAGAGCAATAAAAAGAGCAATAGTTTCGGTGCCTTCGGTGAGACCATTAAGATAGTAAAAGCTTTTATATTTAAACTGCGGCTTGTCCAATTTAAATTTTTCTGCAGAAATTGCAAAGGCCAAAAAGCTCGAACCTGTCCCGATAAATGCCGCTAATAACAACGCACCTGCAATAGCATTTTGTGCAGGGTTGGCCAAAATAAACCCAAGTGGCACAGCGGCATAAAACAAAAAATCAAGCGTGATATCTAAGTAGCCGCCAGCGCTTGAGCTTTGCTGTGCGTAGCGTGCCATTGCGCCATCAAGTCCATCAAAAATACGATTCAATATTATCGCTGCCAGCGCGCCATACCATAGCTTAAACGCGAGTAGTGGTAATGCCAACATACCAACTAAGAATCCAGCTACCGTAAGCTGATCAGCCGTGATGCCGAGCTTATGTAATGTCGCTACTATTGGGGTTAGCAGCGGCTTGATGACGGGCGTAATAAACTTGTCTAGCATGCGAGCTGCCTTTTGTATTTTGCTTGTTTTGATACTTTGTTTGGGTATTTAGCGTTAATATTTGACTCTGATATCTAAAATTATCGTCCTACATAAATAACTTTGCCATTGGCTGCTTCAGCGTCACTTTGGTCGTGCGTGACCATAATAGCAGGCAACTTATGAGTACGAATCTGATCGAATACCAATTGTCGCGTATCCATTCTCAATTGAGTATCAAGTTTGCTAAACGGCTCATCAAGTAGTATCGCTTTGGGCTCACTCAGCAGCGTGCGCAGTAGGGCGACACGTGCTTGTTGACCACCTGATAGATTATCAGGATGACGATCTCCCATCCCCTCTAAACCCACTTGCGCTAAAGACTGCGCTATTTTTTTAACTCGCTGTTTTTTGTTTCCTTTTGGCATGGCAAAAGCAATATTGCCTGCGACTGATAGGTGCGAAAACAGCAGTGCGTCTTGATACAGAACACCAATACGGCGCAAATGCGCAGGCAGGTGAGTCACATTTTTATCGTTTAACCAGACAGTACCCGTCGCGGCAAAATCACTCGCCAAAGTGCCTGTTAGCCAGTTTAGTAAGCTGGACTTGCCACTACCAGAAGGGCCCATCACGGTTAGGATGTCGCCACCAGCGATGTGCTCATTGATACTCAATAACTGCTCGTTTTGACGAAACAGTTGTAAGTCTTTTATCTGTAGAGATGATGGCATCAGGAACCCTTTATTTGTATTTTTCACGACTGATTATTTTAATGTTTGATAACGTTTGCTTTTGTTTGTGACCAGCCTGCTATCGTGCGCCACTTCTAAAAAAATATTTGGGTAGCATCCAAGCCAATATAAAACCTATAAGCGGTAGCGCCATTTGCATAATCGCATAGACAGCACTGGTACGCCGACTGGCACCATTCGCCAGTGTCACTGCTTCAGTCGTGATAGTGGCAATACGTCCGCCACCTGCCAATAGAGTTGGTAAATACTGACCAAAGCTGATCGCTAGACCGAGTGCTATAGCAATCAAAATAGGGGCAAATAGCTGCGGCAGTTTTATCTGAAAGAACACTTTAATTGGTGCAGCGCCAAGGCTGGCGGCCACATGAGCGAAACGAGGATCTAGGCGTCGATAGCTACTGGCCAGTGATAAAAACACGTACGGTAGCACGAATAAAAGATGGGCAAATGCCACATTAAAAAATTCTGATTGATGATTGGCCAACTGCTGTAACCATACTAAGCCGAATAGAAACGCAATACTTGGCACTAGTAGCGGTAAGTAAATAATAAAACTGGTGAAGTGTGACAATGGTTTAGCACTTAATTGCTCAGCTTCCAAGCATAGCAGAGTCAGAAAAACAGCAAAGGCAGTACTGACGGCCCCAATGCTAAGTGTATTGACCAGTGGTGTGCTCATTTGAGTAAAGGCATTTTGAAAATGTAGTAGCACGAATTGCTCTGGTAGCATCGCCGGAAACCGCCAAAACCCTGCAAATGCCCATAACACAAGGCCGGCGAGTGACAGCAGCATAAAACCAATCACGCCTACGGTAAGTATAGCGGTGACTTTTTGCCAAATAGCATCTGCATAATGACGTTTGCCATTAACTGATGAAACATTAAATATTGCTTTGATCGTTTTTTCGCCGCCCAGCCAAAATGCAACTAAACCTGCTGTCAGTACGAGTTGTAATAATGCGCCTGCTGATGCTTTGATACGCAATGTCAGGTCGACATCGTTGAACCATTGTATGATAGAGACGGCAAGCGTTGGCGGTGTATTGGGACCCAATATCAATGGCATCTCGACACTCGCACTGGCATAGGCCAACACGGCCAAAATCGGTAAACGTAGAAAAGGATATAACAAGGGCAAGACCACCTTAAAAAAAGCAGTAATTGGGTAATAACCTAAATTGAGCGCAACAGTATATTGTTGGCGCAATTTTTTGCCAAGTTCAGGCTGAGCAAGCGCGCCCAGTGCCATTAATAATAAAAACGGCAGCTCTTTTAAGGTTAAACCTAAGATGATACTGATACCGTATGGATCATGTGGAAACATACCATCGGGTGCCATCTCCCAACCAGTTAGCCACGGGGAGATGAGCCGTGCAAACATACCTGACGGCGCAATCAAAAACCCAACGGCAATGGCTGCAGCTGCATGAGGAATGACTAAGATAGGACTTAATAAATGCTCAATACGCTGCAACCAAACACTGTTAAAAAACGCAGCCAATATCATCAGGGCAATAACAAAAGCGAGTAGGGTGCTGATAAGTCCTGTAGCAAGACTTAACGCAGCCATCTGCGTGATGCCAGGCGTTTGCCATAGGTCTATAAACCCTTGCAGGTTCAAGGTTGTTTTTTCTAGGGCAGGAACCCAGCTTAGGGCAGGCAACAGTACACAGATAAGGCCACAGAGTACGGGTAGTATTAATATGAGAATTAAGAGTTTGGGACTAAAAGACACGATACGCGTAAACAGGTCTTTTTTCTCAAGCGTAATAGGTCTAGGACTATCACCTTTTTTCGTTATTTTATCAAAACCTTGGCTCATGGACTCACCCCATAACGTGCTTGCCAGCCTTGCTGAATGGCCTCTACCCAACTTGGATGCGGCTCGCTTACCGTGCGTTTGACACTATCAAAGGGCAGGGCGCTTGGATGGGGCTGCTTGGTTTTGAATAACGCTTGTTGTGCAGGGCTAAGCGTAGATTGGACCAGTACGCTTTTGTCACCCCATACCGAAGGGGTTTGTTTTTTTGCTTGGGCTTCTGGACTCATTAAGAAGTTGGCTACTAATTGTGCCGCCTGAGGGTGGCTGGCATTATAAGGGATAGCGACAAAATGAGTATTGCTTAAGCTGCCGTCACTCATCGCATAGCTGCGAATGCTCTGGGGTAAGTCATAACGCTGTACGGCTGCAGGAACTTCTGGTGCTGAAAAGGTAAAGGCCAGACTCAGCTCAGTATCATCGACCAAGCGCCGCATCTGCGCACCTGTCTGCACGAACTGCTCGCCATTACGCCATAAGGTTGGATGAAAACCATCCAAAAACGCCCATAGCGGATCTAATATGAGCGCGGTGTTTTCTTCAGTGGCAGGCAAGTTGAGCTGTACGCTAGTGTTTTTACCCGTTTGAGCGTCTTTTTGTTCATGCAGCATAACTAAGACGTATTTTAAGAAACTCATACCCAAAAAATCAGGCGGTTTGGGGTAGCTAAAGCGGCCAGGGTTTTTTGCTGTCCAAGTGGTCAGTTCAGTTAGCGTTGTTGGCGGTTTACTGGTCGACAAGCTGTCATAATAAAACGTCAGAGAGGCTTGTCCCCACGGTGCTTCCATACCGTTGGTCGGTACACCAAAGTCAAAATTTACGGTTGGATTATTCTTTGGATCAGTCAACGCAAAGTTGGGCAGTTTATTGGCCCATTGTTTAAGTAATAACGAGTTTTCACTCATGGTGGCAAAGTTAGCACCATTAATCCAGACCAAATCAACACTGCCTTGGTTGTCATTATGAGCAGATTTTTCTGCGAGTACACGACTGACTGCTTCACTGGTGTCACTCAATTTGACATGGACTAAGTTGATATTATATTTATCATCGACTTGATCGGAGACCCATTGTAGATAAGCGTTAATCTGTGGATCACCGCCCCATGCATAAAAGTAAACATCTTGGTTGCTGCCTTGGGCCTCTATCTGCTGCCAAGGTGACAAGTCTTGGTTAATATTGGCAGTAGTTGGCGATGCGGTGCTTGCTGATATACCAATACAAATGCTTATCACCATAGCGTAGGTGCTATATCGCGTAAGACGTTTGAGCATCGGTAAAGCGGTAATAACGCGCATTCAAGTTTCCATTATGATTTAAATGTTAGTAAAGCTGGTAAAGGTTTCATAGTCTGCCATGTCAAACCAAACAGATACCGCAAAATCTAAACCAGCTTTATTGGAGTCTTTTAGAACTTTGCTGCTTGCGTCATTTAATGACGCTGATCAGCAAACTGTTCTTAATTAACTGATATTAACTAACTATCATTAACTAACCGCGACGCCAAGTATGGTATTTCTCTAACCAACTTAATACGGTCTCAGGGGCGTGAGCACGTTTCCACTCACCAGCTGCGTATTTGTTGCCCTCAGCCCAAGTCGGGTAGCTATGAATGGTGCCCAATATTTTATTGAGACCCAGACCGTGTTTCATGGCCAGTACAAACTCTGCGATTAGGTCGCCTGCATGTTCAGAAACCACCGTAACACCCAATATTTTGTCTTTACCTTTTGGCGTGATGACTTTGATAAAGCCTTTAGCTGCGCTATCCGTAATGGCACGATCCAGCTCTTCAAACTCAAAACGAGTAATCTCGTAATCGATGCCTTTATCAATGGCTTCTTGCTCGTTAATACCGACACGAGCGACTTCTGGGTCGATAAACGTAACCCACGGAATCACACGATAATCTACTTTAAACTTTTTCAGATTGCCAAATAAACCATTCACGGCGGCGTACCAACCCTGATGGGCAGCGACATGAGTAAACTGGTATGGGCCAACGATATCGCCTGCAGCAAAAATATTAGGATATAACGTCTCTAGGTATTCGTTGGTCACGATAGTACGATTGGTTTCAATACCTAGCGCCTCTAAACCATAACCTTCAAGGCGTGCGCTACGACCAACGGCACAAAGAAGCTCATCATACTCGATATCGATTTCTGTTTCATTGTGTTTGACGATAATGTATTTTTTGCCATCACGCATCTCGCAGCGCATTGCTTGATGTGAAGTCAAAATATTGACACCGCTTTCAGTAAGCGACTGGTGAGCAAAGGTAGACACTTCAAGGTCTTCTTTACCCATAATGCGATCGCTCATCTCAATTTGCGTCACATTAGAACCCAGTCGCGCAAAGCTTTGCGCAAGCTCGCTACCGATGGGCCCACCGCCCAGTACTACTAGCTTCTTAGGGGCTTCTTCTAGCTCAGCAAACTTCGTCCATAGCGTGTCACTGGTTACGTAGCCTGTTTCTTCTATACCTGGTAGAGGCGGTACAAATGGGCGAGCGCCAGTGGCAATGACGATGGTCCGCGCCGTTAGGGTCTGCATGCCGCCGTCATTTAGCTGGATTTCTACTGTCCACGGGTCAACTAATTTAGCATAGCCTTTGACCACATCGACGCCCAGATTGGTATAACGCTCAACACTATCGTGCGGTGCGATATCAGCCACTACTTGCTGTACGCGTGCCATCACTTTTTTGAATGAAAACTGCGGTACGGTGTTCTCTAGACCGTAGTTTTCCCCATGACGAATTTGGTCAGCGATTTTTGCGCTCTTAATGATGGCTTTACTTGGTACGCAGCCATAATTGAGACAATCACCGCCCATCTCACCTGCTTCAATCAGTGTGACTTTCGCTTTTACCGCGGCGGCAATGTAGCTTGTGACCAATCCGCCAGCGCCAGCGCCAATCACAATCATATTGCGATCGAACTTTTTAGGTTTGGTGTGGTTTTTATAAACACGGCGTTTTTTAAACATATTCAACACTCCTTTTGCTATTAAGGGGAAGAAACCTAATAACGCAAACGAGACAATTAAGTTGAAAGATAAAATACCCGATAAGCTGTCTATCTGTGCCAGCTGTGTCCCTGCATTGACGAAGACAAAGGTCCCAGCTAGCATACCGATTTGACTGACCCAGTAGTAAGTCCATGTTTTAATAGACGTTACACCTATCAATAGGTTAATCAAAAAGAATGGAAATATAGGTACCAGACGTAAGGTAAATAAATAAAATCCACCTTCTTTTTCGACACCTGCATCAATAGCTGCCAACCGCTCAGGAAAGCGCTGCTTGATGGTATCACGCAGTAGATATCGTGATGCCAAGAAGGCAATAGTAGCACCAATACTGGATGCAAATGACGCGACGAGCAGCCCTTGTACCAAACCAAATAGCGCACCAGCGGCTAGCGTCAGAATCGCAGCGCCTGGTAAGGAGAGGGCAGTGACGACGACATATAGTAAGAAGAACCCACCGATAATCAATAGCGGTGACTGCGCTTTGTATTCATTAAACTGTGCCATCGACCCTTTTAAGCCGTCAAGCGTCAATAATTGATTTAGGTCAAAGTAAAAAAAACTTGCCGCTAATATCAATATTAATAGTATTAAAAATATTCTTTTAATCATGAAAAATCCGGCCAAATAAGGGAGCGAAGGCTAAAATCGTAGTTATTGCTCAAACAGTAGAACACTCATTGTCTAAGTAACAGAATTCGAGTAACTATATTTAACAAAAATTGGCGATCAAAGCTAAGCTAATTGTCTGAATCGCCTGGTAATCCCCCCAATAAATAAGAACACTTACAAATAGAGATTAACTGCTAAAATACACCAGCAGGAGAATCCTATGAAAAAGACACGCTTTAGC
>NZ_JBNNFX010000028.1:0-11750 GCF_050267985.1 Psychrobacter sp. NPDC078929
TTGAGCGTACTGTACTACGTGGTGAGATACAGGCACGGGTTGGTAACACGCCCTTTATGCTTATGGGAAATTATCCTATCTTGATAATAATAACCCTGTTATTACTACTAAGCTATTTTGGCAAAGGTCTAACCACACTTAGAAGACGAGGGTAATAGTAAACTTAATCATAATAATTTAATCAGCGTAAGTTTTTTATTTTTTCTAGGTAACGTCCTAACGCACGTAAATATAAAAGTTTTAAACTATTGATCACATAAGAACTGATTGAAAAAATTATGTTGACATAAGGCACGCGCCTCATACTTAAAAAGAGATAGCTATATACGGTCTATCATCTTTTAGTTGATACTTTCATTTAATGCACGCGATTTTTGATTGTCATCTGCCTTAGTACCAAATTCAATAGTTGCATGTTGTATATTCTGATGCGCCAAATCTTCCTTGATGTTTTCTTTCATAGTAATAGTCTCTTCAAACGTTATATCGGTCTTCGGTACAATATGAACTGTAAGAGCATTCTCAGTGGTACTCAAAGCCCAGATATGTAAATGATGAAAGTTTTGAATAAAATTATAGCTCTCTAAGATAGCAGTGATTTTACTGAGATCAACATTTTGAGGTACTCCGTCGATAGCAAGCTTGATACTCTCTTTTAGTAGACCCCAAGTCGATAACAGTATAACGACTGAAATAATCAAGCTAACTAGAGGATCAACGATATTCCAACTTGTATAGTAAATAATAATGCCCGAGATAACGACACCTACAGAGACCAATGCATCTACCATTAGATGCAAGAAAGCACCTTTGATATTAATATCGTCTTTTTGACCTTTGTAGAATGCAAAAGCAGAAACAGTATTTATAAATACACCTATTAGAGCTGTAATAATAATAACTTTTCCTGCAACTTCCGGTATCGTATCAAATCGACCCAAGGCCTCATACGCAATACCTATAACGATTGTAACTAACAATATGGCGTTAATAAGAGACGCCATTATAGAAGCTTTTTTGTAGCCATAGGTATAAAGCGTAGTAGATGCTTTCTGTGCTAATTTCATTCCAATTAACGAGATTATTAAACTGGCAACATCACTTAAGTTGTGGCTAGCGTCTGCGATTAAAGCTAATGAATTAGTTGAATAGCCCACTATAAACTCGATGAGCGTAAATGCAGAATTTAGACCAATCCCAATATAAAAAGCTTTATTCATATTTTTAGGGTCTGGAGCTTGATGACTGTGGTTATCTGAATTACTCATAATTTACCCTTGTTTAGGTTGCTGCATTTTATTAAAGGTAGAAAATAAGTTTATTGCATATTTTCTATATTGCACAGTCAATATTGCTCTAATACCGTAGACCCACTTATTTTTATCAATAAACTGAGCCACAACTTGATTGTGTGTCCTATCTCTCCTTGGGCGAAAAAAGCGGATTTTACTGTAATCTAACTGGCTTACGTAAGCTTCTTGTTCTCATGTTCAAGCTCTTTAGTATGTGTAGCTTAGTCTTGAATGTTGGTTAGTATAGTTTCATTAGTGTGCTTTTTATGACATGACCACATAAAGGTGTAATCGTTTAATGCTTCAATCAGCATACGAACGGCGCGTTCTTTAATCTCAGGAGTGTAGGTTTGTCTTTTCATTATCGTATTCTCTCAGAAAGATGATTTACCGCTTCTTAACAGCGCGTGTAAAACCTTGCATCTGACGACTAAGCCGGTCTTCATAGTAAACTATCCCAGTATTGTCAGAAACTTAACGTCTTGTGAGGATGTACTAAGTGCTAACTTCAAAATGATTGAAATACCTACGCTAAATGACGACAAAAAAAGCCTAAGCAATCTAATGAAAAAGTAGATAATAAAAACCCAATCTATATGACAAACAAAAAAATGCCTCTGGGAGTTGACTCCCAGAGGCATTTAGTTTTAAATATAGCTAACGGTTACAGCGTGTTGACGCACACTGTAACGAACAAATAAGCACCTGAACTGCGTTATTTGAACAGCATTAAATGCCCGTGTAGGTGCATTTTATCCAAAATTTGCTTTCATATCAACTTTATTCACTATACATTTTAAAAACTGCTTGTTCGCTCGTTACATTTTCGTGCTGCTCTCTCTGTACCCGTTACCCGTCAAATGGGTGGCAGGCCTCGGTGACGACTGCGTTTGACATAAGGGTGAGCTCCCTACAGGGGTGACTAGACAAAGGATCAGAGCAACGCAATGAGTGGTTACTTGTGCATATCGTAGCGGTATATTGGGTTTAGGCCCTTGCTAGCGTATGACAGCACAGTAGCGGTTAAGAGCGTGTCTAGGCGGTGCTATCAGCCGTAATCTTAACAACCGTAGCTTGATACAGTGATACGGTCTTGATGACGCGATGGGCGATGAAGTCGGCATGACTAATCACATCAAATCCAAGGAATGCACTAAAGCGTTTGTGAGTATTTTTTTACTCATAAACGCTTTAGGGTGAGTGTTCCTTGAAATCTGCTCAAGGCTCCAAAATCAGCATAAATTCACTTAGGCTAACTTAAGTAGTATATAGCCCACTCGGCTATATACTATAAGAGTCCAGAGAAAAATTTAGAATAGTTAATATACAACAATCACTTATTCAGTGAGTCGATATTGTCATGGTTGATTCATAAGCTTAGTGTGAATAGAACGAGATCTATGTCTTGGGCAAAGTATCTTTCACACTCATAACTGTTCTTTATCTTGAAATTCTAATTAAACTGAAACCTCGAATACTTTTATTTAATCAGCATCCAAAGCATTATCTTTGTTTTGAATAAGTATCAGAGCATCTTGTGCTTTCTTAAGTTGATCTTGTAACAGAGTCACTTGTTCTTGCTCCGATAGGTGATGGCTTGATAGCTCGCTATACTGCTTATTCAGTACGCTATGCTCAGCTTCAAGCTTAGCCTGTGTTTGGGTCAGCTGATCGTTGAGTCCTGATAGCTTGTTACGCTCAGCGACTATGGCCTTTAACTCTCCTTTGACTTCTGCCGTATCAGTCGCTATCTCATTGCGTTCAGTGGTGACTGTCTTTAGCTCACCCTTAGTCACTGTCAGTTCTGTTTGTAGACGTGCAATTTCTGCTTTATCGCTACTAGCAGTGGCTTCAAGCGTGGCCACTTTTGATAGGTTGGCATTTAACTCTTTTGACTGCTGATCAAGGGTATGGCGCAGATCTGCAAGTTGAGCTTGGGCTGCATCTGTCTTAGCTCGTTCAAGCTCAAGCGCGTGCTGAGTATCACTGAGTGTCTGTATCAGCGTGTCACGTTCAGCAGTCACTTGAGCTGCGGTGATAGCGGCTGCCTCTGCGGTTGCTGTGACCTCATCGAGCTGCCCTAACAGATCAGCTTGCTCACTCTCTAGGGTCTTAACCGCCTCTTGCGCCTCGTCTGTCTCAGCTTGTGCCTTGGTCTTAATGCTCTCTAGGGCTTCACGCTCTTTCACCAACCGATCATTGGCGATATCAATAGCCGTTTGCCACATATCCGCACCAAGCGACTGTAAGCGCTCAGCAATGCCACTTGGCAGCTCAACCTGTCTTAGCTGCTCTTCTTCTTGATTATCCTGACGCCAAGACTTCATGGCTTCACTGATGGTCGTAAATGAACCACCACCTAGCGCCTTACGCACTTCGGCTAGGGTAGGCTTAATACCCTGCTCTTGTAGCTGCTCAGCAGTGGCATGAATCTGTGGGGTAGTGATGGCCATGATAATTGTCCTTAACTTTGTATGAGTAGATATGTTGTATTATATGTATATAGTATAATACAACATACAACATACTACAATGCAAGATGTAAAAAAACCTCAAGTAATCTTGAGGCTATGGTCGTTAAATTATGGCTAGTGATCAGTTAAGTACTCTTCTAGCGCATTATTGATCATTTCTTGATAGTCACCACCTGTTTGCTTGGCTCTATCCTTAAACTTAGCAAGGATGCTTGGGCTGATGACACTGGGTTCCGTAGAGGACGCTTGCGTTCTGATACTGCCACGGATAGCACCTGACCAGTCGGTGGCTTCTGGAATGTCGGATAGATCAATGTCGTCATCGCTAAGCGTGGCTAAATGCTCTAAATCTGCTTGCTGCTTGGCGGTTAGTGGCGGTAACTCGTCTATGTGATAGCTAACTTTGTTCATACTGTCTCCTTTCACTCTTTGTGGCACGCCTAGCAGAGATAATGCGTATAACCTCGCCACCATCTATGTCTGTCTGCGTATGGGCTACTAATAAGACTGCTATGCCGTCTATTGTACCCAGCGCCTGCCACCGCTCCTCACCATTTTCATACCTGTCTTGCTGACGCAGGCATAAAGAATCTAAAAAACCCGGGTAGCTGCCTCAAATGATAAACGGTGTTTGCACTGATTGGTGATGTTTTTTTGTTCATCCCATTCAAATCTAATACTCATCTTTTCTCTCAATCAGTATGCTCTTTATAGATTGGCAATTCATCTTGACTGACAGCTGCTACTTTCTGATACTCAAAAGATAGTGGCACTTTATTGGTTTGCGCCACTTGGGTCAAAAATAATTTGATCGCTTGAGACGGTGTTAATCCATAGCTTTCAAATACCGAAAAAGCATTTTCTTTTAGCTCTTGATCGAGCCTAATATTATAATTAGTTGTCGTCATAACATCACTTTTGGCTTATTTATGTACATATAATATAAGCCATTTGTATAGGCTACGCTAGCTCAATTACTCTTTTTTTCTTTGCTATGATTTCTGCTTAGGGAACGTATAGCCTATCGCCAGTAAGTGCTTTTTGTGGGTCTTTAAAAAAGCCTCATCTCTTAATTGAGTGTGTAACCAACTAATAACTTCTTGAGTGCTTTTACCTGATGGTGCGTAACTACCAAACGGTGAGTAGTTAGCCAACAAAGGGGCAAAACGATCAATTTGCTTAACGGTTAGAGGTGGGATATCTCTATCCTCATTATTCTGATTTAGGCCCTCCTGTCCTTTTTTCTTAGTTGGCTTGGCCTTGACGGTGAATGTCAAACCTGTAACTGTGCGCCCACGTTTGATGTTTTCATAGGTGATTTTGATGTCGGTTTTCTGATTAATTTCTTTTATGGGCCCATCAACTGCATTCTCTTTCAAATTGTTGATGCGCTCATACGACTTAGGCGTGCCAAGTTCTTGCCTATATTGATCTAAAGTCATAGAAAAACCACCCTTCCCCTCAGACTTTTTTGCTAGATGGTAAAGGTCTAACGAGTAAGTCAATTTGAGGTTTAAGATATCTTCTTTTAAATATTTAGTGTAAGGGTTGAACTTATCAAAAACCTGAAGTAAGTATATTACCTCATCTGTAAAATGCATCGATATATAGCCATCTGCATATTTCGACCTGATTAGCCATTGAACCTCTGTATCATCACCATCCTTATCCTCATAAATGAATGTACGCTTCATTAATTTTTTGCTAGCTGATTTCATTTGCTTATAAGCCGAGTTTCTATCTATTCCGCTAAGCTTAGCAAATTCAGAAGACGCAACCTCTATCGGTGTTTTTTCAGTAGCATTATTAACCCTAACCAATGGGCTCGCTAGAATAATGATGCGCTTCTCATCAATAGACATCTCTCTAAAAGCTTGAGTAATTTTATTCTGCATAACAATCCATTTTTCAGGATATTTTTTTTCGTATAGCTCGACATCATTCATTATGACAACCTCATTATGCTAGTTACTTTAAGATACTAGCATAATGCGGGATAAAAGTAGCATTTAAACGGGATAAAAGTAGCATAATGCGGGATAAAAGTAGCATAATGCGGGATAAAAGTAGCATAATAGAGTGCGTAACCCTTTAATAGCAAAGCTTACAGACTGTCTAAAAGTCTTTAAAAGTTTTTAAAAGTAAAAAATATATTTTTATTTTAAATAATAAGGAAAAAACCAAAAAACCGACGGATTTAAGATGATAATTTGATCGACCAATCACTTGTAAAACTGATCAGTAGCTCAGAATGCAATTGTCCATTTACTTAATGTTATTCCACGTTCGCATGGTTCGGATCAAGCTTAGATCTTTGAAGATCTTCAAAAGCACGGTCAAAGATATTTTGAATGTCTTCATCTGTAATTCTGTCCAACGCTGTTTTCATACTCTCAGTATCAGTCTCATTTTTTGTAGATAACTCGTCTTCATTTTCAATAGTCATTATCGACACCTCTGTAAACACATCTTAAAGCATTGCTAAAACGCATAAAAAATACTCTTATATGCGTTTTACGCTCTTTCCGATATGATGGTAGCTAAAACCATTTTAAAACGCTTAAAACAGCCGATAACCGTCTCCTAACCTTTCGCTAATTAGTAGACGATCCAGCTGTACCTTCAATTAGGCGATTTCGAGTAGCTACTGTGATGATGAATAAATATCAAGCAATGAACCGTGGTCACTGTCCTGACTGTTTTTAGGTGGTGTAAAGCTGCTTGGTGTTTCCTTAGCTTCACCTTGCATCTTATGAGCAATTGACTTTAAAAACTCACGGTGCTTTTTCAAACGGACATATTTTTCATTATCGTGTGCGTCTAAAAAAATAGCTTGCAGTTCATGATTATCATCATCGTCTAATGCGTTGGCCAACCACTCCCCCAATATTTTATGTGCTTCAAGCCTGTCCTGATCAATCTCTTTTTTAAGAGCCTGTAATTGCTTAATCTTATTTGCGAATAAATCATCTGATATTACTGACATTACCTCATCCTTTTTTTAGCCAACTATGATAGAGTTGATCCTAGCAGTGTACACATAGGGATGCAAGGTAGTAAAATACACAAGACCACATCGTTTCGTGGGCGCAGTAGTATTTTAACCCTCTGTTAAGAGCGAACTTAGGAGTTTATATAAAAAAGGCCCACAAGGGGCGCTATTTTTTTACATAAACTCCGTCGTTCGGCAGGGGGCGAACCCCCTACAACCCCCAAAAAATCATCTCTCAATGTTCGGTTTTTTTGCTATGAATAATAAAGGGTTTCATTTGTCGGTTAGCGCCGTTAGTAAGGCGAAAAATCATAGCGTGGTGGCAAAGTCGGCTTATAATTCTGGCTCAAAACTGGTTGATGAACAGTCAGGAGTCGTCCACGATTACACCAGTAAAGCTAAAGACAAAATCTTAAATTTAGTGGACAGTGATGGTACTAAATACACGCAAGTTGTTGAGAAAAATGTGGTGCATACGGCGTTGATAACGCCAACTCTTGCTGGGGATCTAGCAGTGACACGTGAGGGTTTTTGGAATGATATCGAACGCATTGAGACTCGTAAAAACGCGCAATTGGGTACTGAGATTGATGTGATGTTTCCTGATGGGATCACCGCGGATCAGCGTATAGTTCTGGCCGAGCGCTACGCTCAAACCTTATCTGATCGCTATAACGTGCTTGTCGATGTGGCCATTCATCGGCCCCACAGTCACGAGAAACATGTGGGGGAGGTTGAAGTGGTTGAGCTGACCAGTCGTAACTTTCATGCCCATATTTTACTCTCAAGCCGTGAGATAGTAGCGGATGTTGAGGGTTATGCTTTATCAGCACGCAAGAATTGGTTGCAGTGGTCAACGGAGGAGCGGTTATCTAAGGGGTTAAACGGACGCGGCGATGAGCTTAAATATCAACGCACCCTTTGGGCGGATATGGCCAATGAGCTACTGCCTAAGAATAAAACCATTAGTGAGAAATCCTACCGTGAGCTGGGCATCAATCGTTTGCCAAAAATGAAACTGGGTAAATCACTATATAAGGATATTCTCAAAGGCAATCGTTCAGTGATTCACGAATACAACGAGACGATTGATGAGATCAATGCTTACATTGAAAAAAATGGTTTAGTAATTGAGTACGACGACAAGGGACGTATTGACCTAGAAAGCAATGAACAAGAGGTTAACGGCGTCACAATACATTATAAAAAGCGTAAACCCTTTGCGCGAATTGAGCTCAGTAATATCCGATTTGTAGATCCTGCCGTTGAACTTGAACCCGCTATCCCTAAAAGTAACAGTCAGACGCATAGTGATGCGGCCAATGATCACGCACTTGATGAGCTTTTAGCAATCTCAGCCGACTTTGTGAGTCAAAAAAAGATGGTACGCAGCGCCTTATTTTCAACCATTGATGCGCTGCATGAAGAGTTAGCGCACCAGTCTAAACAGATTATTACCATTGATAAAAACATTAAGAGTACCCAGCGGTTCACCGAGGAGGTGGGACAGGATTTTAGTGACCCCCGCCAAAAAATGATTGAGCTTGCCAGGCAGATAAGCACAAAAGAGCAAAGTGAGGCACTAAAGACGGCTTTAGTGTTGGTTGAGGAGTTTAGACAAGATGATACCCTACAAACAGGCCGCGCCGTTACAAGTCTTGAGAAGCAACTGTCACAGATTGATAAAATAGTGCTGAATAATAAAGCGATGCTAGAAAAGCTGATCCCGCTTAATAATGAAGTCATTGCTGACTACAAAGGGTTGAAGGCCACGCTAAAACCCTTTGCCGCAAAGCTGAATAAACTGGCGACTGGCTTTAAAGCTCTTGATGAGATTGATATTGAAAAATCCGACTTATCCTTACAGTGGGATCAAGCGTTTGCGGATCTACAAGAGATAGATATCACCAATAACATGGATACTTATCATAAGTTTGCTGCATTTGCAGATCTGGACGTTGAGCGCTTTAAGTACCTTGAAAAAGAACGTGAGGCGCTCAGTACGTTAAAAGCGGTAGAGATAGACGCGGATGCTGACACTCGTTTGACGGCATTGGCCGCTGATGTTAAAGCGTTTAAGACCACCAATAATGAAGACATCAAACAGTTAAAGCAGCAAATTAATACCAGTAAAAAGACTTATCAGCGCTTATCACCGTTTTATGAGCAGCGTATCGCCTTACTGGATCAAAGTGAGGCGGTGATCGTGCAAGATGATGATTTATACGATGAAATCATAAGTACCAAGACTACTCAATTGAATGCAGATCGGCTTGAGGACTGGCGCAGCCGTACTATGGCGCTGCAATATCAGCTCAACAAAGCGCATGAGCAAGCAAAGCTTAAGAAAGAGGCTGAGCGCGCACGAGAGGAGGCTTTGATCAGGCGGCGAGAAACCTTAAAACAGAGGCGGCAGCAGGCATCTCTTAAGCGTCAGCGAATCAATGAGACCAAAGCATATCGAGATCGATTTGACAATTTAGTGGTACGGGTGCGTAACCGCGTTAATACCCTTGATTTTAAGGCCGTTGATGCACCGATCGAAGTGATCAACGCGGCTGAGGCGGTTGCCGCACAAGCATTTATATTCACTACTCTAAAACACACTGACAGCTTTACGACACTACAAAAAAGTTTACGAGACACCGATGCTAAAAAAATTGCAACGCAGGTGCAGAAGGCAGCAACGACGCTATGGCAACAGCTTGAGCGCTTGCCTGACAATCAAGATAAGGTCGAGGTGTTAACGAAAATCAATGAGCGCTTTGAGCACGTTCCTGCTATCACCATAGATGGGGCAACGCTCACACAAACTGTGACAGATCACCTGCAAAAAACGAAGAACGCCATCCAAGCGCATGAACAAGCACAAACACGCCGCTACTCCTCACCACGCCCATTTTAGGCGGCATTATAATAATGAGTACCCCATGAATAAAGACAATAGCAATGAGCAAGACATACACGATCAACTTGTTAACCTAGTGACTTCATTGACTCCGGTCATTGGGGCCTTGCGTGAGCTGATTAAGCGAGCCGATGATGCGGTAGCGAGGCGGCTTGAGCGTTCGCTTAGCGGTATTGATAGCAAGGTGAATGAGGTGTCTTCTGCCATTGAAGAATTAGGTAGTAGCGCAAGCACGACTTCGCAGGCATTGAGCCAGTATCAAGAACTCGTGTTAAAGCAGCTACAAGCGGCAGTGACTGCTTTTACTGACAATGAGATGCCGCGTCGTTATGATGACAAAATAGCGGGCATCATCACCGATATGAAACAGCAGATTGATACGGCTGTAGAGTCGGTCGTCACTGCTAAAAACGATAGCATAGAGGTACAAATCAGTACCATGCAAGCGGTGGCTGACAAGCTTGGCGCAAGCGCTGACAATCTAGCCCTATTCACCAATCAGTACCAAGCTGGTCATAAGCAGATTATTGAAGATATTGAGACCTTTGAGACCACCACCAAAACGCGGATTGAGCAGGTCGAGGGTAGAGCTAGTAAAGACTTGGACAAAATTCATAAGTCCATTGAGACTATGAGTATTAAAAGGATTGCAGCCGCTGTCGCAGCGGGTACGATGGCTGTGATAATAAGTTTGGTGGCCCTGGTATTTTGGTATGTGCCAAGCTTTGATGAGATTGCAGAGATGAAATACCAGCAAGCAGAGCTACAGCGCGGCATCGATGAGCTTGAAACGGGTTGGAAACAGGCCTTTAATAATGCTCAAAGTGCGCAGTTTATTTTGGCTTGTGATGTTAATAAAGAGCAGCCTGATGCAATCAGCTGGTGCGTTAGAGCAGACAGTAAGAGTGTTTTGAGAGATGAGAGAGGCTTTGTTTATTATAAAATAGCTGGGGTGCCGCGTGCAAAGCCGACTGAGTAAAGACGTATGGTAATAGCGAGCTATATTGCCCAAAAGTGCGTCTTCTGAAACATATAAGACTGAAAAAAGGCTTGTTTGATTGTCGTTATCTTTGTCTATATTAAAAAGCCAGATAATGACACTTTATCTGGCTTTAAGGGTTATTGTTTCTTGTTAAACAAGAAGTCTGTAAATATAAGCTAAAGTGACTAGGCTGCTTGGTCAGTATGAGCTGTGACCAACTCTATAAAAGCAGTTTCAAGGGTACTTAACGCATAATCATCAATCATAAGACCGTCATCTATCTGTCGTTGCACCCAGACATAAATCGCTTCATCATTATAAAGAATAGCGTCAACACCAAGTAATGATGCCAGTTGTACGCCTTGCTGTACTTGTAAGCTGAATAACAGCTTAGAGGCTAAATTTTTAGTCTGTTCACTAAACCAAGCGCAGCTGTTGAGCCGAGATAGATTGTTATTCATTGGTATTCTCCTGTAGATTATTGTGTATAAATAATGGATAAAATGACTTACTACAGGTCAAATTATACCTATATTTTAATCTATTGCAAGAGAAAATGACCTTCTATAGGTCTTTTTATACTTTTAAAGGTGATAATGTCTTATGAGCGAAGGTGTTCACTCAGGTGATTCACTGCTGTCCTCATTTATGATTTCATATAAATCACCAACATTGATTCTAAGATACGTGCATAAAGACTCGATGACATCTAGATCAACTCGGGTGGCTTCTTCATGATACATGCGAGTAATGGTGCCACGATTGATACCAGTATCTCTTGCGACATCGGCAATTTTAAGGCGTCTTTCGCCCATGATGGTCGATAAGTGACACTTCACCATAATGGTTTCCTCATTAACGATTAGTGGTTTTTGATTGGTGAGCGGATTATAACGAATATGAGCGGCTAAAGTATTCCTTTTAGTAGCTCAAATTGATATCCAATAGCGGCAATTTACCTAGTAGTAGGCAGTTTATTATGCTGTCTTTGATACAGGACGTCTATCATGATGGATATGCGCTAGTTAGAAAAGGCGATGCTATTTTTACTATGAAGTATTGCTATTAGTAGTGATGTGACGTACATTTTTAGTTATACTTA
>NZ_JBNNFX010000028.1:11847-26383 GCF_050267985.1 Psychrobacter sp. NPDC078929
TTATATACTTATATACTTATATACTTATATACTTATATACTTATATACTTATATACTTATATACTTATATACTTATATACTTATATACTTATATACTTATATACTCAATGCATGCTACAGGGATCTGTATTTATGAAGGTAATCGCGGTATTAAATCAAAAAGGTGGCAGCGGCAAGACTACCATCGCAACGCATCTGGCTCGTGGCTTACAGTTAAAAGGCCATAGTGTTCTACTAGTAGATAGCGATCAGCAGGGCAGTGCGCGTGACTGGAGAGCGGTTGATGAAGACAATCCGGTACCAGTGATCGGGCTCGACAGACCAACACTTGATAAAGATTTAAAAAACGTCTCTGAAAAAGATTATGTGGTGATCGATGGATCGCCGCAAGCTACTAGTCTGGCTATTTCTGCTATAAAAGCGGCTGATTTTATATTGATTCCGGTGCAGCCGAGCCCCTATGATATCTGGGCGACCAGCGATTTGGTTGATTTAGTGCAGCAGCGTATTGAGATGATGGATGGCCAACTAAAGGCAGCCTTTGTTGTCTCACGCGCCATTCAAAATACCAATATTGGTAAAGAGGTTGCAACCGCGCTGCTTGATTATAATATTCCGGTATTAGAGACCAGAGTGATGCAGCGAGTTGCTTATCCTAATAGTGCTGCCCTTGGTAAGACAGTATTTGATACCGAATCGCCTAGTAGCAATGCGATACAAGAGATAACCGCATTGGTCAGTGAGATTCAAATATTTTTTGGTGAGGAGTAAGCCATGAGTTTATCAGCAGGTCGTCCTAGTAAGAACGTTAAGGATCAATTGGCTTTATCGGATGTGACGGACAGTCCCAAAAAGACGGTACGCGTGAATTTTAATTTAGATGAAGATAAACACATTGCGCTCAAGCGGTACGCGCTTGAAAGCCGAAAAACGGTGACTGAGTTGTTGACTGAAATGATTGAGGAAAAATTGGTTGAGCGATAGGTATAAAAAATTCGTTTTTCTATACCTATAAAAAGGATATGTATAAAAAACTCAAAAAATTACATATATCGTCGAACGCTGTGCACCTTACTAGTATCATCAGATGCTTGTTTTCTTAAGCCAGACGCAGAAGCAAGCTGTAAAGAAAATGCCCATGGCAAAACAAGCACTGTTTCCTATATCAGCACCATATAATAGAACCAAAAACGGTTAGCAGTGCTAAGGTATATTGTCCTTAATCAAAGCGTACTCAATAACGATTTAAGTTACACAAAACATAAGGGGCTTCTAGCCCCATCATTATTCCTATAGGATTTTTTATCATGACAAGTACCCAACAACGTGCGGAACTGCATCGACAAATTTGGCAAATTGCAAACGAGGTTCGTGGTTCAGTCGATGGGTGGGATTTTAAACAGTATGTGTTAGGGACTTTGTTCTACCGCTTTATCAGTGAGAACTTCTCTAGTTATATTGAAGCGGGGGATGAGAGCGTTAATTATGCCGCTCTTTTGGATGAGGTGATTACTGCTGATATTAAAGACGATGCGATTAAGACCAAGGGTTATTTCATATACCCAAGTCAGTTGTTTGCTAACGTGGCGGACAATGCGCATAGAAATGAGAACTTAAATACGGATTTGGCCGCTATTTTTAAAGAGATTGAAAGCTCGGCCAATGGCTACCCGTCTGAGCCTGATATTAAGGGTCTGTTTGCTGATTTTGATACCACCAGTAACCGATTAGGTAATACGGTCGCGGATAAGAACACTCGATTAGCTGCGGTGCTAAAAGGGGTAGCGGGCCTTAAGCTGCATCAGTTTGAGGACAGTGAGATTGATCTATTTGGCGATGCTTATGAGTATCTGATCTCAAACTATGCGGCCAATGCGGGTAAATCAGGCGGTGAGTTCTTCACCCCTCAAAGTGTCTCTAAGCTGATTGCACAAATTGCCATGTACAAGCAGGAAACGGTTAATAAAATCTACGATCCAGCTGCAGGCTCTGGCTCTTTATTGCTGCAAGCTAAAAAGCACTTTGATAATCACATCATTGAAGAGGGATTTTTTGGTCAAGAGATTAACCACACCACCTATAACCTTGCGCGTATGAATATGTTTTTACATAACGTGAACTACGACAAGTTTAATATCAAGCTGGGTAACACACTGCTAGATCCGCATTTTGGGGAGGATAGACCCTTTGATGCGATTGTCTCTAACCCGCCGTATTCAGTGAAGTGGATTGGTAGTGATGATCCGACCTTAATTAATGATGAGCGTTTTGCACCAGCGGGGGTATTGGCTCCTAAATCAAAGGCGGACTTTGCCTTTGTGCTTCATGCATTAAATTACTTATCGAGTAAGGGCCGCGCCGCTATTGTTTGCTTCCCTGGGATATTCTATCGCGGCGGTGCTGAACAAAAGATCCGTCAGTATTTGGTAGATAATAACTATGTAGAGACGGTAATCTCCTTAGCACCCAACTTATTCTTTGGAACCAGTATCTCCGTTAATATCTTGGTGCTATCCAAGCACAAAACAGAGGGTAAGACGCAGTTTATTGATGCCAGTAAGCTGTTTAAGTCAGAGACGAATACTAACGTACTGACTGATGCGCATATCGCGCAGATCATGACGTTGTTTGATACTAAAGAAGATACGGATTATTTATCTGCAAGCGTTGATAACAGCGCTATTGCTAAAAATGACTATAACTTATCGGTAAGTGCTTACGTAGAAGCAGAAGATACGCGTGAGGTTGTTGATATTAAAACTTTAAATAGCGAACTTAAAACGACAGTTGCTAAGATTGATAAGCTGCGTGCTGATATCGATAAAATCGTTGCGGAGATTGAGGCATGAGTCACTTAAGTTATATGGAAAAGCTACTTGATGGGGTTGAGGTTGAATGGGAAGCTTTGGGTGATATTGGCAAGGTAAGTATGTGTAAAAGAGTTTTAAAACATCAAACTTCCAGTAAGGGAGATGTTCCATTTTATAAGATAGGAACTTTTGGAAAAGAGCCTGATGCTTATATTACTAGAGAGCTATTTGAGGAGTACAAGACTAAATACAGTTACCCCCAAGCTGGTGAGGTTTTAATTTCTGCAAGCGGCACAATTGGACGAACAGTAATATTTGATGGACAGGATTCATATTTCCAAGATAGTAATATTGTTTGGATAGAAAATAATGAGAGTGAAATTTTAAATAAATACCTGTACTACTTTTATCAAATAGTGAACTGGAATGTTGCTGAAGGTGGAACTATAAAGCGTCTTTATAACGATAACTTACGTAAAATAAAAGTTCCTATTCCTCCCCTCAACGTCCAAGCCGAAATCGTCCGAATTTTAGACACATTTACAGAACTTACAGCAGAACTTACAGCAGAACTTACAGCACGTCAGCAGCAGTATGCGTACTATCGTGATAAGTTGCTGACGTTTGAAGAGGGAGAGGTTGAGTGGATGCCATTGGGTGATATTGCAGAGAACCTTGATTCGAAGCGCAAGCCTATAACTAGTAGCCTAAGAGAACCAGGCGATATTCCGTATTATGGGGCATCGGGCATTGTAGACTATGTTAAAGATTATATTTTTGATGGTGATTACTTGCTAGTATCTGAAGATGGGGCAAATTTAATAGCAAGAAATACGCCGATAGCCTTCAGTATTAGCGGCAAGAATTGGGTCAATAATCATGCACACGTACTTAAGTTTGAAACATATGCAGAAAGGAAGTACGTTGAATATTATTTAAATAGCATTGATTTAACTCCATATATCTCAGGCGCAGCGCAGCCAAAATTGAATCAAAAGAATTTAAATAGTATCAAGATACCTAACCCTTCCCTGGAAGAAAAAAAGCGTATCGTTTCTATTCTCGATAAATTTGACGCCTTAACGACATCACTCACTGAAGGCCTTCCGCGTGAAATAGAGCTACGTCAGCAGCAATACGAGTATTACCGTGACCTGCTGTTAAGCTTCCCTAAGCCTGAGGTAGTAGCTCATGACTGAACAAATAAAAACGATTGCTGAATCGAATAATTTCATCGTTTTAAATAAATATACCAAGTGCGATCAGCCTGATGGGGGGTATCAGACTGAAGATGATCTAGAGCGTGAACTACTCAAAGACTTACAAAACCAGGGATATGAGTTTGTCCCTGGTTTAAATTCACCTGAAACGATGCTTGCTAACGTACGTGTACAGCTGCAGATCTTAAATGAGGTACAGTTTACAGATGCTGAGTGGCAGCGCTTTGTGATGGAGTATCTTGATAATCCTAGTGATAACATCACGGACAAAGCTCGAAAGATTCATGATGACCATATCTATGACTTCACCTTTGATGATGGACACCTGCAGAACATTGCCCTGCTGGACAAAAAAAACATCCCACGTAACAAAGTACAGGTCATTAAACAGTTTGCTCAAAAAGGCACACAAGCCAATCGCTACGATGTGACTATCTTGGTCAATGGCTTGCCGCTTGTGCAAATTGAGCTTAAAAAACGTGGTATCGCCATTCGCGAAGCATTTAACCAAGTACATCGTTATAGCAAAGAGAGCTTTAACTCCGATAACTCCTTATATAAATACCTACAGCTGTTTGTGATCTCAAATGGCACCGATACCCGTTACTTTGCCAATACCACCAAGCGCAATAAAAACAGCTTTGATTTCACCATGAATTGGGCGAGATCAGACAACACCTTAATCAAAGATTTAAAAGACTTTACCGCGACATTCTTTCAAAAAAACACCCTATTAAACGTGCTGATGCATTACACCGTCTTTGATGTGAGTAATACCTCATTAGTGATGCGTCCGTATCAGATTGCTGCTACTGAGCGCATACTATGGAAGATAAACAGTGCTTATCAAGCCAAGAAGTGGAGCACTCTTGAGAGTGGCGGCTATATTTGGCATACCACAGGCTCAGGTAAGACCTTAACCAGCTTTAAAGCTGCACGCTTAGCAACGTCGCTACCTTTTATTGATAAGGTGTTTTTTGTGGTGGATCGTAAGGATCTTGATTATCAAACCATGAAAGAGTACCAGCGCTTCTCCCCTGATAGCGTTAATGGCTCCGACAGTACCGCAGGACTCAAGCGCAACCTTGAAAAAGACGATAATAAAATTGTTGTCACCACCATTCAAAAGCTAAATAACCTGATCAAAGGTGAGGCTGACTTACCCATTTATCATAAACAAGTGGTGTTTATCTTTGATGAGGCACACCGTAGCCAGTTTGGTGAAGCACAAAAGAACTTAAAGAAGAAATTTAAAAAATACTACCAGTTTGGTTTTACCGGCACCCCTATCTTCCCAGAGAATGCCTTGGGTGCAGAGACGACTGCCAGTGTCTTTGGCCATGAGCTGCATTCATACGTTATCACTGATGCCATTCGTGATGAGAAGGTCTTGAAGTTTAAGGTGGACTACAATGATGTACGCCCGCAGTTTCAAGCCATTGAGAGCGAACAGGATGAGAAGAAACTCACAGCTGCTGAAAACAAGCAGCTGTTATTACACCCCGATCGTATTGAAGAGATCTCAAAGTACGTTTTAAAAAGCTTTAAGCAAAAAACCCATCGCTTAAAAGGAAGCGGCAAAGGCTTTAATGCCATGTTTGCCGTCAGTAGTGTGGACGCAGCAAAGGCTTACTATGAGACCTTGAATCAGCTACAAAAGGACAGTGAGAGGCCCTTAAAGATTGCCACCATCTTTTCCTATGCTACCAATGAAGAACAAGATGCAATCGGTGATATTGCTGACGAAGGCTTTGAGCCTACCGCCATGAATAGCAGTGCCAAAGAGTTTTTAAGCCGTGCTATTCATGATTACAACGAGATGTTTAAGACCAATTACGGCGTAGATAGTAAGTCTTTTCAAAACTACTACCGTGATCTTGCAGGACGCGTCATTAAGCAGGATGTGGACTTACTGATTGTTGTCGGTATGTTCCTGACAGGTTTTGATGCGCCGACCTTAAACACGCTCTATGTTGATAAAAACCTTCGCTATCACGGACTGATGCAAGCGTTCTCACGTACTAACCGCATTTATGATGCCACTAAGACCTTTGGTAACATCGTGACGTTTCGTGACTTAGAGCAAGCGACCATTGATGCCATCACCTTATTTGGGGATAGAAACACTAAGAACGTGGTGTTAGAAAAAAGCTATAGGGAGTATCTGGAAGGCTTTACCGATATTGCGACAGGCAAGGCACGACGTGGCTATTTGGAGGTGATTAAAGAGCTGCAGCAACGCTTCCCTGACCCTGATGAGATCGTCAAAGAGGCGGACAAAAAGGACTTTGCTAAGTTATTTGGCGAGTACTTACGCGTCGAGAACATCTTACAAAACTATGATGAGTTCGCGAGCCTAAAAGCGCTTCAAAGCATAGATATTACTGATAATGAGGCAGTTGAGACATTCAAAGCTGAGCACTATTTGACTGATGAAGATCTTGCTGCCATGCAAAGCATCGATGTACCCGCTGAACGTACAGTACAAGACTATCGATCAACGTACAACGACATACGTGACTGGCTGCGCCGTGAAAAAGCAGCCAAGGATCAAAGCGAGTCTTCGCTTGACTGGGATGAAGTGGTTTTTGAGGTGGATCTTCTTAAGTCTCAAGAGATTAACCTTGATTACATCCTTGAGCTGATTTTTGAGCATAACAAGAATACCAAGGACAAGTCCGCCTTAGTTGAAGAAGTACGTCGTGTAATTAGAGCAAGCCTTGGTAATCGCGCTAAAGAAAGCCTGGTGGTAGATTTCATCAATAAAACCAACCTAGATAACATCCCTGATAAATCCAGCATTATTGATGCCTTCTTCAACTTTGCTCAAATAGAGCAGCAGCGTGAAGCGCAAGATATGATTGCTGCTGAAAATCTTAATGAAGAGGCCGCTAAGCGTTATATAACGGCGTCTTTAAAGCGTGAGTATGCCAGTGAGAATGGTACGGAGCTAAATGAGGTCTTACCTAAGCTAAGCCCTCTTAATCCGCAATACTTAACTAAAAAACAAAGTGTTTTTCAGAAAATGGCGGCTTTTGTTGAGAAGTTTAAAGGTGTTGGTGGGAAAGTGTGATCGATTAGGCTGAGTGCTCTAGATGCTGCGTAACGAAAACACCCAAGTTAAACTGTATGGGTTTGACGGCAGGGGCCACAGTACCCCTAGTAGTTCATTACACTCGTACACATTCAGATTAAGAACTCCACCTTTTAGCTTCTAAGTCTTGCAAAATAATGACGTTATTTCTTAGTAGTATGATTTTTTTCTTGTCAATCAGCGATGATTTGATGGCAATCTTTGATGTTGTGAGAGTCATTTGCAGTGACTGAATTTAGTCGCTTCTCGTTGGGTATTTGTCCTGAACTGGCACGATCCTTGCAACTTATTAGTTGCATCGCAAAAGCCTAATTTTCATCATTTAATTTAAACTATCGGAGTAATTGAGTATGACACGCGAAGAATTAACAGAAGCGATCATTTTGGCTAAAAAAGAGAAAGCTCTAAGCTGGGAAGATATTGCTGCTTATTTAGAAATGGGAGTTGTTTGGGTGACGTCAGCTTGTTTTGGTAATAATAGTATGCCTGAGGCACCTGCTAGTAAATTATGCTCGTTGCTAGAGCTTACAGACCAAGCAAAGACTACTTTGATGGAATATCCAACAAAAAGTTGGGGACGTGATGTTCCTCAAGACCCACTTGTCTATAGACTGTATGAGGCAGTTGGTATCTATGGCACTAGCATCAAAGAGGTGGTTCAAGAAAAGTTTGGGGACGGTATTATGAGTGCAATTGACTTCTCTATTGATATTGATAAAGAAGAAAATCCTAATGGGGATAGAGTTGTTATTGTACTCAATGGTAAATTTTTACCTTATAAAACGTGGTAATTCGATCTAATATACGATTGAGCTACCAATAGTCATTTAAAATCAGGCTAAGCACTACTACTAATAAGGCAGTGCTTACGCTTTGCCAGAATCTCACTGGGTCGCGATCGATCCATGCGGTATTATGATCAGGTTTAAAATCTGAGCTTGGTCTATTAAGCTCATAAATAAATTCAGAAACTTCTTTATAGCGACGTTTTGGATCAATATCTAATGCTTTATTTATAGCATAAACGGACCACTCTGGTATACGTATGCCCAGTTCTAACAATGGTCTAATTTTGAGTTGATTTTGCGCCTTTTTGCTATAGGCATTAGATACCTTCAGGCCATACGGCAATTGACCACTTAGAATCTGATAAGTTAAAATACCCAGCGAAAAGACATCACTTCCTGCCGTACCTACATCACCTAATAAATACTCTGGTGCCGTATACTGTAAACTACCTGGTATTGTATTGTTAGCATTAACCTTATCTAAACCTGCGATGCTAACCTCGCCAAAATCAATAATTGTGACCGTCCCTTTGTCATCTATCAAGATATTTTCTGGTCTTAGATCACGATGAATCACCTCGGCGCGGTGCATGACTTGTAATCCAGTTGCAATTTGCTGAATGATAGATCGTACTTGATTAAGGCTCGGTTTTGGATGCTCCTCCATCCATTGAGCTAAGCTTTGAGCTTCAACATAGTGGCTTAGAGTATATAGTTTTGAACGTGGCGTTTTTAGCTTAGGCGCTGTCATCAAATGAGCATTATTTAGACGCCTTGCCACCCACTCCTCCATAAGCATACTTTCAATGTGAGTGTCATCTTGACTTTTTTCAGCAGAAGGCGTTTTTAGGACGTATAAACTTTCATTTTGATCTATGACTAAGTATGTGTGGCTACGCGGCGTTTTACTGAGTGGTCTAACAACATGCAGTCCATCAATTACAGCTCCCTTTTCTAACGAGATTATGGGCGTAAGATCTTTGGTATACCTATAAAACTCACTTCTATCTTCTGCTGGTAGATCATTAATTTTTATCACTAAAGCACTGGCATCATCTACAGAGCCTTTTGTAGTAGCCAATTCACAAAGGATTTGAGCACAGGTAGCACTTGGTAATTTTTCTAATGTCTGAATGATATCATCGTTGTTTAGATATTCATGAACACCGTCACTTAGTAAAAGGTAGGTTGCGTCCAACTGGGCTTCAACGTTTAGATAATCCAGACGGATATGATCATCTAAGCCTAGTGCTGCACTTAGATAAGTACGTTCATCATCATAAACTTGACGATGATCTTGAGTGAGAATATTGATAATACCCTTGTGTAGCATAACGACACGGACATCACCTGAGTGAAATATGTGAATGGTGCGCGATTTGATAATAAGGGTAGCAAATGCACACACATAGCCTTTATTTTGATTAAAGCTGTGCCCGCCTTGTCGACTTTGTGCAACCAGCCATGAATTTATTGACAGTAATACTTTAAACCCCGATGTCTTTACAGACCAAGTCTCTGGTGTATCTAAATAATCATTTAAAAAACTACTCACTGCTATTTGACTGGCTTCTGCACCAAATTGACTAGTACTTATACCATCAGCAACGGCAAATACAGCGCCCTTAGATTGCAACAGACTATCATCAGGCACATAGGCGATAAGAGCGTCTTGATTTACCAGCTTTCCTATTCCTGCTTGTGAATGCTGACTAATACTCACCGAAATTTTTTTCTGTGTCATTGTGATGTCCAGAAGCTAAGATTGATCCCTCAATAATAGACCTCGCCTAAGCGAGGTCTATTAATAGCACAACTCATTTATTATCATTGAACCAATTTGCGGCTTGGACGAGTTCGTACATGAGTAAAGTACAGTGGCAAACCTACAAAAAACAGACCACCTACTAGGTTACCTAGTACTGTAGGTAATTCATTCCAAATCAAATAATCTGCGATTGTAAAATCACCACCCATAATCATTGAGAATGGGAATAGAAACATATTGACGATAGAGTGCTCAAAACCCATATAAAAGAAGAGCATGATTGGCATGTACATGGCAAACATCTTACCAGATGCTGAAGTTGAAATCATAGCGCCTACTACGCCCATCGAAACCATCCAATTACATAACATACCGCGAACAAAAATAGTAAACCAGCCCGAAGTTCCGTGAGACTGATAACCTAGTGTACGAGCCTCTCCAATAGTGCCTACTTTGGCCGCTATAGTGCCACCGTCTGTCTCATAGCCAAAGGTTAAGATAAAAGAGGCTAGAAAAGCCACGGTTATGGCTCCGCCTAAATTGCCTAAAAACACAAGCCCCCAATTGCGTAATAACTGCTTCATGTCGCAGCCTGGACGCTTATCTAGTAATGCTAAAGGCACAAGTGTAAATACACCTGTCAGCAAATCAAACTTCATCAGATATAGCATAATAAACCCGACCGGAAACAATAATGCCCCTACCAGCGGATTACCTGTATTCACTGTTACTGTAATCGCAAAGAAAGCCGCCAGTGCTAATATTGCACCTGCCATAAAGGCGCGGATTAAGGTATCACTGGTTGACATACTCATCTTAGACTCACCAGAATCTACCATTTTCGTCGTGAATTCGCTTGGATCAATGTAAGCCATCTAACACCTCAATTGTTGATTCATAAATAACAATATAGTTAAAGCAATAGGTGTGCCAATTGTTACGAGACAATCCTAATGTTATTGTCATTACCTGGTTTCGTAACTAACTATTTTGTCTTACAATTCTCTAACTATGGTGTCTTGGCATTTTATGACCTAGGACCTTCTAAAGGATAACTTTGTTATACCTTGTCTTATTATATTCTCTCAAACAGTATTCTCTATTTAAGAAGCTCCTAGTTGGTGCATTGCTATAGTGGCGCTCCTCAGCGGTGCTCCTCAGCGGTGCTCCTCATACGATAAGCTCTTAATTGGTGCACCACGATAGTAGTTACTAAACAAGCTCAGATACTACATAAGTATTGACCCCTACGGCCAAAAAACATTAACTACTACGATATTTGAGTAGAATACACTTTATCTTTTATAACAATATTTATCAAAGCGATGACAGCGAGTGCAAAACTCAGCATCACGATATCAATACTACCCATCGCAGAGATAAACCATCCGCTAAGTGCTGATCCGATCAGGATTTTTAAGTTAGCAAATGACATATATAAACTGTTAGCAAAAACCTGGGGCTCACCGGCATCATTATATTGGCTGGCGCTTTCTTTCCAGCTTTAGCTCCACATTTGCCAGCAACAACCCCGACAATATCAACATCATCGCCAGCATCTTCAACCACGTCACTCCTTCCCCTGTGAGCAGCACGGAAGTCACCATACCGAATATTGTGATCCCTGCTGTCAATCCCGTACACTTAAACTTGGGAGATTTTAATCAGACAACTGGCGGAAGTTTTTTAGGGTATACCCCAAGGAAACCAGTTATTTTACCCTTCAAACATATTAACAGACTACTCAAAATAGACTGTTAATATGGAACCATCTATAACAGACTTTAGAGTTATAGGACTGGTTGCTGTGCTTTTTTCCTATCATTAGCCTATACCTTAACAGTAAAACCCCCAAACGATAACCTAGCTATCATTAGACTTGTTTCTATTATTAAATGATAGTAATATCTTGATATTATCAATGAACATTATTTATTGAGTCTAAATAATAGAGGTAGTGTTATGAGCGTTCGTATTTATGTGAGAGCAAGCACTAAGGATCAAGACGCTAAGAGAGCCTTATCTGACTTGATTAGCTTTAGCAAAAGCTACGATGATAGCTATGCTGAATATATTGAGCATTTCAGTGGTACGAAGCTCGATAGACCCGCACTCACTCTGTTACTCAATGACGCTGAAGAAGGAGATATTCTACTGGTTGAAAGTGTGGATAGATTAAGCAGGCTATCTCAAGATGATTTTGCAATCTTAAAGCAGCGCATTAAAGACAAGGGCTTACGATTGGTGGTAGCTGATCTACCAACCACGCATACGGTCAGTGAAGGTATGACCGGGGATATTCTCAGGGTGATCAACGATATGTTAATCGACTTATTAGCCACAATGGCAAAGCTTGATAACGACAAGCGTAGAGAGCGTATCAAGCAGGGATTGGCTAACAGTGGCTATAAGCCCACTGGTAAAAAGCCTAATACAACGAAACATAATCGTATTATAGAATTAAACAGTCAAAACAATATGACAAAAGAGGAAGTAGCTAAGGCAGTTGGTGTTGGGGTAGCTACCGTTTATCGCGTATTAAAAAAGTAGTTAGTCATCAGTAGCAGCTTAGGTATAGCTTTTTTATTCAACACTAAGTATTGAAATTAAGTATTTAAAATGTTTTAAGTAAAGACATGTAAAAACGATTCAGTTGACAAGAGTTCAAGCTATTTTTGACAATATTTTGAGTATTTTGAGTATTTTGAGTATTTTGAGTATTTTGAGTATTTTGAGTATTTTGAGTATTTTGAGTATTTTGAGTATTTTGAGTATTTGAGTATTTGAGTATTTGAGTATTTGAGTATTTGAGTATTTGAGTATTTATGATCATATTTAGTGAGAATGGCCATAATCTAAAGCGGGCTGTATAGACTCTTTTTCAGCACGCTTATCGTCTTACTTTTCGGTGAAAGCCTTCAGATATGGTTTAGTAAACACAATCACCTAAAGTAGTCTGTCAAAAGTAGTTCCATCATATCAGTCTATTTTAAGTGGTCTATTAGTTGATAAGTGAACCTAATTAGGTAGTACCTTTGAGGCATACCCTACGATAACAGGAAATCCATCGCGGATGACAAAACCTGTTTAGCTTTTAAACAAGACGGGTTTGTCGATAGTATGTAAGATAAGTTGGAAAAGTAACTAGAGTGTAAGACTATTCATACTGGGTCTGAATCAAAGTTTTATTGTGATTAATTTCTGCTCAATATTATTCATTTGTCGCCATGATGAGTGATGGCGGCTTGTAATTTAGTTAGGAAAAATAATCTTGAGTAATAATATACGTTTGTATCATTTGTATCATTTGTATCATTTGTATCATTTGTATCATTTGTAGCAGAGCTTGTTCTAGGCTTCTTTACTTACACTTTTCTGTAAGTTATTTTTTAGTAAATGATCGAATATAAATGGGCCAAAAGGTAAGAGTGAGCCGAGTACGCCCGCAGGTATTGCCCAAAGAGGCATTTTCATTTTGATAGCTGAGCCTATAAGTATTATGATATAGGTAATAAACAAAATACCGTGTGCCATACCGATGTATTTCACACCTTCTGGAATATCCAGCATATATTTTAGTGGCATGGCGATGAAGAGCAATAATAAGAAAGAGGTGCCTTCTAGGTAGCCTATAAGGGTAAGACTTTTTAACGCGGTCTCTTGTTTTTTTCTAAGGCTGTGAATTTTTTCAATAGTTGGCTGAGCCTGTGACACTATATTTTCCTTTTGTTATTATCAATAAAGAATTTATGGATTATTCAATGTCTCTATAATAATGGCTCTACGCAGAGCTTTTAAGTATTGGGTTTTAAGACCTAAAATGAGTGAGTACCTATACCAGTCATACATTACCTTCCAGTTCACATTTTATAAACATACTCAAGTATAAAAAGTATTTTTCCGTATAGAGTGACTACGACGCTAGTTCATTTTGTTTGTGATAATCGGCATCAATGTGCTTATTTATTACGCTTACTTTCTAAAAATATCATGTCAATTATAATCAATGCGACACCGACACAGACACCTATATCTGCAACATTGAAAATAGGATAATTCCAGACATCAGCATAATGCACATGGATAAAGTCAACCACTTTACCAATTCTTAAACGATCGATTAAGTTGCCAATCGCACCACCGAGCATTAAGGCTAACCCCATGGACAATAGCTTGGCTGCACGTGGCGCTTTGATTAAATAAACCGTTAAAAAGATAGCCATTACAAAAGCTAAGCCTGAGAAAAACCATTTCTGCCAACCGCCAGCGTCGGCTAAAAAGCTAAATGCTGCCCCATAGTTATAAGCGAGTGTCCAGTTGAGAAATGGTTCAATGACCGGTACGGGGTCATTGAACGCTAATTTGGTTTGGGCCAACCACTTAGTCCATTGATCAAGTATTAATACCATTATCGCCAACAAATACCAGATAAAAGCGCGACTGCCATTGGCAACCATTTTTGGCATTTTATTCAACTTACCTTTAGGTGTTATCGAGTTGCCTGAGGTTACGTACATAGCTTTAGGCGTATGATTCATGGTTTTAGAGTCAATTGATTGATGAGTACTACTCACAGCTATAGGTACTTTATTGTCAGCAATATTAGTACTAGCCGATTCAACGCTATTCAATTTAGTACTATCTAATCTGTCGGTAGATTCAGTCATAGTTGTTTTCTTTATCTGTGTTTATACAATGAACAATGTTAAACGTATATGTTTTTAGTATACGACTATTAGGGGCTGTATAGAATTGAGGAACCATTGAAAAAAATAAGCAACGCCTTACTCTAATGTTTACCACAACAAAGAAATAAGGCATCACTTATGACTCGCACCAAGCTCAACGATGAACAT
>NZ_JBNNFX010000029.1:0-25975 GCF_050267985.1 Psychrobacter sp. NPDC078929
ACCTGTTTGCGATAGTCTATTGAATAAGTCATCGTTTATTTCATTAAATGCAATTGTTAATAGGGTTGTATCGGTTTTATTTGGATTAGACTATACTTAACAGTAGTAGCTTACCGCTTATTATGACGATGGAATGATTTCGTATAACGCTAAAAAAACCCACTAACCAAATAGCTAGTGGGTTAAATTAATCAGACAAAAACTAATTACTCTTGTCTTCTATTAGCGCTTTTATACTATCGCTATTACTCTTGGGAGGATTAGCGTTAGCACTTTTGCCATTAGCATTTGAATTATTGTTTGTGCTACTAGGGGGTTTAGGCGTTGGCACGACTGGTGGCTTCTTACTAGTAGAGTTCTCCGCCGGTGCCGCAGGCTTTTTGTTTTCTGGCGCAGGCTTACTTGTGTTGTTTTCTTCTTTTGGCGATGCTTCAGATATTGTTTTCGTCTCCCCACCAACTGTACGCTCTTCGCTAACAGATAACGTAGCAGAAGTATCTACCGACTGACGAATACTCTCTTGAGTGGTGCTACTATTAGCGCTTTCTTGGTTACCTCGATTATTATTAGCACTAGTAGCTTGAGCAGCGGCATCATCAGCTTCTTCTTGCAAACGAGCTGGCACTTCGCGCTTGGTAGGTTTCAAATCAACGGCACGTGTACGTTTCGTACTTAGATCTTTTACTGGATCAGGACGCTCATAATTATCAACAATACTGACATACCGATTAATCTCTTCTGGCAATACACGTACGTTTGTAGGTAGCTTAAAGTCTATTAGCTTTGCGGCTCCTACTGCTTCTTGCGGGCTACTCATAATCCCATAAGTCAGCATATAACGGACTTGTTTTTCATCATCAAGATAACGGAAATAAGCAAATTTATCACGATCTTTACGGCCTTCTAAGTAACTAACAATCACATCATTTTCAGAGACATTCATTACTTGAACAGTCCATTTGCCTTTGTTAGCCAGCAGATAACGCTTGTCTTTAAACTCATCAGGATAATCGCGCAAATCTCGAATCGTTGCATCAAAATTAATCGGTTGTACATCCGTATCTAACTCATGTAACGATTCGACTTTTAGTGGTTGCTCAAACTCTTCATTCAAAATCTCTGGCGCTGATATTGGTGCATTTTCAATTTTGGCACCCATGGCTGGCGTTTGACTAAACATCCATACTAACGCTGTGACCACCCCTAAAAGTAGGGTCACTATTAGCCAAATCAGTGCTTGACGACTGTATGATTGGCTAGCAGTACGCGTTTTTGTTTTTGATGTTGCCATGAGGCGGTCCTTGGTAAACACATGTTTTACAGCGTGATATAAATGCTTATTTAAACAGAGGTACAGCTAACCAGTTGGCTATAAGTACGAGATTTTAGTATAAATATATAAACGATAAATTCTTGAGACGTTACGCGCTATGTTTTGACAAAACTTCATGTAATAACTGTCCGTCAAACTCATTAGTCATTACCGCATCGCCAATTGATTTTAACAAAATTAGGCGGATTTGTCCGTGTTTCACTTTTTTATCGTGGCCCATTAAATCTAAAGCAGTGTCTACATCGATAGCTGGTGGCGTAATAGGTAATTTTGCCAATTCTAAAACACGCTTAATACGTACGACTTCATCATCAGTTAACCAGCCAATTTTTTGCGATAGCTCGGCTGCTTGTACCATGCCAGCCGCTACTGCTTCGCCATGTAACCAATTGCCATAGCCTTCATGTGTTTCAATCACATGACCAAAAGTATGGCCAAAGTTCAATAGCGCGCGCACACCGGACTCTCTTTCGTCTTGTGCCACTACATCGGCTTTGTATTGACAGCAGCGCTTTACAGCTTCACCAAGTACTGCTAAATCAAGCGCCATCATTGCAGGCAAGTTTGCCTCAAGCCACGTTAAAAATGCTTCATCCATAATAAGGGCATATTTAATAATCTCAGCCACTCCAGCCGATAGTTCACGTGCAGGCAGTGTCTTAAGCGTACTCATATCGGCAAGTACCATTTGCGGCTGCCAAAAAGCACCAATCATATTTTTACCTTGCGGATGATTGATACCCGTTTTACCACCAACACTAGAATCCACTTGTGACAATAGCGTCGTTGGAATTTGAATAAAATTGACACCGCGCATAAAACTAGCAGCAGCAAAACCAGTCATATCACCGATTACACCGCCGCCAAGGGCAACAAGTGTCACATCGCGATTGAAGTGTTCTGTCATTAGCGCATCATAAATTCGATCAATACTTGCCTGATTTTTGTATTGTTCGCCATCTAGCAGTACGCACACCTTTACCACAAACTGCTCTGCTAGCTCATCTTCTAATGCTTTTAAGTATAAAGGTGCCACAGTGTCATTAGTAACAATCAAAACCTGACGGCCACTGATATAAGGTGCGATCTGCTTCGCCATACTGCCATTTTCAGTCGTAGATTGTTCAGTAATGACAATAGGATAATCATGACTTTGCGTATGAACTATTAGGCCTTCATGAAACGGCATTACCATGTGTTACTCCTAAAGCATTTTCGATGAGGTAAAAGTAATTGAGTCTGTTTATCAATCGTAGTTGCCAGTCTATTGCTAGTCTTCTTGGTGCGCCGATGCGTCGGTCGTGCAATCGACGAATGATTCTAGCTGCTGCATCAATTGATTGACCATGTGGCGTGGGTACGTGTGACCAGTAGGCATAATAATATGGGCGACTTGGCGATAGAGTGGATCGCGTGCACTATATAACTCTTGCAGTATTTTTCTAGGATTAGGCTGCTGCAATAATGGTCGGGACTTGTCTTTAGAGGTACGGGCTAGCTGCACCTCGACAGGTGCATTAAGATAAACGACGATGCCACGTTGTTTTAGGAACTCTCGGTTTTCAGAACACATGACTGCACCGCCACCGGTAGCCAATACGATTTGAGAGTTTTGGGTCAATTCATCAATGGCACGCGTTTCACGCTCACGGAAACCTGCTTCACCTTCTTTGGCAAATATCCAAGCAATGTCGGCACCTGTCTGCGATTCAATATACCAATCACTGTCTACAAAGGTGCGACCTAACTGCTTGGCAAGCAGTTTTCCGATTGTCGTCTTCCCTGCTCCCATCGGACCCACTAAAAACACCGACGGTAATTCCTGCCCCATAATACTTACTCAGCTAAATTAGGTATGATACAACGTCATTGTTATTCTGGCTAGTAATGAGCCGTGATTATTGTGAGTAAAATTTAGAGCACACTATTCATCAGTACATACATAAATATTGCAGCTCGAAAACCACCAATCTCGCGCATAAAAAAAGCAAGCACTATGGCTTACTTTTTTTAACAACTAGCTAACTGCTTTATGATTAGTTCAGACGACTCGTACCATCATTAATAAGCTTCGGAGTTACGAAAATAAGTAGCTCTTCTTTAGTGTTGCTACGTACATCTTTACGGAAGGCACGACCGATATAAGGCAAATCACCTAAGAAAGGAACCTTCGTTACTTCGTTACCGGTACGGTTTTTGAAAACACCACCTAACACGACTGTTTGACCATCTTCAATAATGACGTTGGTTGATATAGAGTCTTCAGAGATAGCAACCTGATTATTGATGATAGTCGGCGTGCCGTTAGTAATGACCAATTGCAGACCAATTTTACCATCAGGCGTGATATTTGGTGTCGCTTCTAGACTTAATGCAGCCTCTTTAAAGCTGGTTGTCGTCGCACCACTGGCTGATGCTTCTTGATACGGAATCTGAGTACCAGAAGAGACTTTTGCAGTTTGCTTATCCGCGGTCAAAATCTTTGGTGTAGAAATAACTTCACCACGGTTATCTGCTTGTAGCGCTGATAATTCAAGATCTAGCATTACATCAGACATACTGAGCAAACCAAAGGCGATACTACCCGCTGGGTTAGAAACGCCTAAATCAACGTTTAGGTTATCAGGACTAGTAATGTCATAAGAAGGATAAGAAACGGTCTGACCATTTACAGTCGTCGTCTCTATATCAAAGTCCTTAAGATCAGCTAGTGTTTGGTTGCTACCACCGACCAATAAGCTGCGGTTATTAGCTGCGCCGTTTGACAAGATACCCCAACGAACACCAATCTCTTTACTGAAGCTATCAGTTGCACTGACGATACGTGCTTCAATCATGACCTGACGAACAGGAATATCAATCTTGCTAATTAATTTATGAATGTTTTCGATACTGTCAGCAACGTCTTTAATAATTAAAGTGTTGGTACGTTCATCAACCGTTACCGTCCCACGATTGGATAATAACGTATTATTATCCTCACGATTTGCGAGGCCACTACTATTACCAGTCGCGCCGCTACCTTGCGAAATAAGGGTTAAAACATCTTGTGCTTTTGCATAGCTTAAACGAATGTACTCAGTACGCAAAGGTGCGTAAGATTGGACAGCTTGCTGCGCTTCTAGTTCACGTGCTTCTTGCTCAGCGAGCTCAGTAGAAGGCGCAACCAAAATCACATTACCATTTTCACGCTTGCCCAAGTTTTTGCTCTTAAGAATGATATCGAGAGCTTGATCCCAAGGAACATTAATCAAACGCAAAGTAATGTTACCAGCAACAGAATCACTTGCCACGATATTCATCTCAGTAAACTGCGCCAAAATATCTAAGACACTACGAACCTCAACATCTTGGAATTCCATAGATAGCGGTTCGCCACTATAGACTCTTTCTTCCAGCGTCGGTTCACGTAACAGCTCCGGCTTTTTAATACCAATATTTAACTGGTTACCTGATTGGTAGGCCTGATACTCATAATCGTCATTCATGTTAATGGTAATGACGCCATTCTGTCCTTGGTTTTTGGTATCAATACTACCAACAAGACCACTGTTAATATTCAATCGGCGTAGTAAGTTTCTCGGAACCGTACTACCAGTTAAACGTACGACAAGTTTATTACCTTGGCGCTGCACATCTACTGGAATGGCTTCGTTGGCCAGTACCATACTGACATTACCGCCACCGTCGTTACCTGCTGAAAAATTGACTGCGCTTAACCCATCATAGCTATACTGCTTGCTTACTTGTGAAGCTGCCAATTGAGGATTTAAAAGCGGATTTACTCTGACCACCATCGTATCAGCTGGCATTTCGTTCTTCACGACAACCTTGCTTGTGGTACGTACAGGTGCCACTGGTACGGTAGAACTCTCAACAATAGGCGTAACGACAGCGGTTGTTGTCATACTATTATTGTTATTAAGTACATCTTGAATCGGGTCGCTGGTAATAACTGGACGATTAGGGTCAGTGATGGTCAGCAATAAATCATTGCCTTCAATCGCTGTTGTATAATTTCCTGATTCTTTTAAACCAACAATGAGGCGCGTGGTACTGTCACTGCTGAGCGTAGTAACGTCATTAATCGCACCGATGTTGTATTCGTTAAAGCGGCTAGCAAGCCCATTCTGTACTTGTTCGAAATCTAGAACTAAGCGACTAGGATCATCAAGCTGATAGGCTGCGGGCAATACTGGCAATCCTGTAAACCCCAAACGCATTTGCGTCACTGCAGGTGCGGTCTGTACTACAGAGACATTATCGATGCGCTGTGCAGCATGAGCACTATTAGTCACAGCCACTATACTGACTGCCAGTGCTGAAATGGCAAAAGCAGAAGACATGCGGTTGCTCATCATCATTACCTTGTTATTGCGTACTGTCATTATTTATTCCTCAAAAAATCTGCCGACTTAGCTTATAGGGGATACCAGCGACTGGGGTTTTTCTACAAACCCTGCGCGGCTGTCTGGCACAATTTCAATCAAGTTAACCTGGGTCGGCGTGATTTCAACAATACGGCCGTCATTCAATCCAAGATAATCGCCTACTTTAACACTCGCAACCGAACCATCAGGACGTTGTATCAATGCATATCGCTGACCTTCGGGCGAAATCACCACACCTCGAAAGACCAATTGCGACAGTTCATACTGCTCAAGCGGTTCTTTGATTCTGTTGATATCTGGTCGTACACCATCTATAGGAGTGGTCGGGCCTTGTACATTGACTAAACTCGGTGGCAAAAACGGACTACGTTGCGAGCTTGCGCTATATACAAAATCTTCTACCAGCTCGGCTTTAGGCGGCGGCTCAATAGGCTGTGCAGGCTGGTTGCGGATATCGGTCATTGCCTGCTCTGCCATACCTATACGGTCACTACACCCTGTCATAGATAAAACAGCGACACTTAAAACCAATAGCATGGGCATTCTTTGGATATTCATTAGTTGCCTCCTGCATTTGCATCAGTAGCAGCGGATGCATCACCTTCAGGAGCCGCTTCTTTAGAGCGATAGGTCTTAGTTTGCAAGACTAAGTTAAGCTCTGGCAAAACATCCAATGTAGGCTGTGGATTGCTGACTTCAAAATCATGCATCGTAATAATTCGAGGCAGAGCAGCAAGACCGCTGATAAAGCTACCAAACTGATGGTATTCACCCAAAGCTGCAATACGTATTGGCTGCTCAATAAAGAATTCATTTTCAATTTCGGGCTCTACTGAAATATCTTGGAAACGGATATTGCTACCAACGCCTGTCATGTTTATGCCTTCTACCAATTCTGACACACGTGTATCTTTCGGCAACTGATCTAATAAAGTATTAAATTCAGTTTCCATTTGGACAACTTGCGCTTGATAAGCTTTTAAATGACGTGCGCGTGATTCTTTTTCGCGGTAGCTATCGAGCAAAGTTTGTTGTTGGCTTTCAGCCGCATTAATCTCGTCAATTTTGCTACTGATGGGTAATGCCCATGACAATGCTGCGATGAAGGTAATGATAAGACCAATCACTGTCACTTTTACAGGTAATGGCCAGCTGCCATAGTTTTCTGAATCTAGCGACTCAAAACTACGGCGAAACTCATTTAAATCGAATTGCTTTTTTGGCTTTAAAGCAGATTTTTTGGTTTTAGAGAGGCTCTTTTTGCGGATAAGCTTCATAATGCACCTCCTAGACCAGTATCGGTATCAGCAGCAGTCGGAGTTTCCGATTGTACTCTAGTCGTTACTACAAACTGTACGTAACTGTCTTCAGGATAAACGGGGCGCGCCTGCTCACCAGTATTAACCGTATTATTGAGGACTGGGGCAGCCTCATAAGCGCTAATATTCTGCTGAATGTTACTTACTGCTGAGTTGCCCATCCATTTACTGTTATCAAGGTTACGAATCAGACTAGACACAATGTTTGGATTGTCCGCTAAGCCTGTCAAAGTTAGGACATCGCCTTCACGTTTAAGGTTATTTAGATAAAGTGCTGGTGGAATAGCTTTAGCGAGATCGTCCCATAAACGTACAGGCACAGGACGTCGTCCTTGCAAGTCTTGAATGACTTGCATGCGTGAAATAATGTCTTCACGGCGCTGCTCTAAACTGTCGATCTCGGTCAATGCGGTGTCTAAGCGAGTGTTTTCTTGTTCGATCAATGCATTGGCATCAAGCTGCTCATCAAGTTCATTATTGAAATAGCTCCATGAAGCAAAAGCTGCTAATAGCGTCAGTAACGTCACTGCCACTATCAATGTCATAAACTCTTTGTTACGACGTTCACGCTCTTCTTGTCGCCAAGGTAAAAGGTTAATACGAGCCATTAGTCAAAGCTCCTTAACGCAAGACCACATGCAGCCATTAAGCTTGGCGCATCAACCGCCAGTTGCTCATTGTCAATATTTGGTGCAATAGTCATATTGGTAAAAGGGTTGGCAACACTGACAGTTACACCCAGCTTTTGTTGTGCCATACCAGCGAGACCTGCAATAGAACTGCTGCCTCCTGCAAGCACCACATGATCGATACTGCTATATTGACTTGATGAAAAATAAAACTGTAAAGAGCGAGTGATTTGTTGAATGGTATTTTCTATAAAAGGGGTTAGTACTTCAGGATAGTAGTCATCAGGCAAGGTACGTTCGCGTTTACTTAGTGTCGCTTCTTCTGCTGATAGGCCATAGCGATTTTGTATTGCCTCGGTCAGCTGAGCACCGCCAAATAACTGCTCACGACTATAAATAAACTCACCATTCTTAGCGATGTATAATGTGGTTTGATTGTGGCCAATATCTACCAATGCTACTAGTTCTGGTACGTTTGGAAGGCTATCCACCATCAATCCAAACGCACGCTCGATTGCATGAGACTCGATATCCATGACTTTCGTTTGTAGGCCACCAAAGGCTAAAGCATCGACACGCTGGTCGACGTTCTCTGAACGAGAAGCAGCAAGCAACACCTGAACCATATCTTCACTAACCAAAGACGGTCCTAATACTTCAAAGTCTAGATTGACGTCTTCTAATGGATAAGGCACATACTGGTCGGCATCTAAACGTATTTGCGCCTCACGCTCTACATCGCTGAGTGTCATATCCATATCAATGATTTTAGTAATCACTGCAGAGCCAGAAACAGCGGTCGCAGCATTGCTACCCGCGACTTGGCAACGTCTTGCCAAGCTCGTTATAATATTACCGGCAGCTTCTGTATCTACTAGAATCTTATCGACCACGATACCTTCCGGTAGTCTTTCAATACCATAAGATTTTAGGTGGAACATGCCTTGCTGACGCTGTATGTCAACCAACTTTACTGAAGTGGCACAAATATCCACGCCAATCAAATGTCGACTTTTGGAAGTAAATAGCCTCACTAGCTCTATACCTTATATTAAGTGTACAATCTGGTAATTATTTGTAATAATTCAATACAATACTTTACTTAATTGATAGATTCAAGCATTTAAAAATATATTAAGGCCAACTTACACATTTATTATGACCTGCCTATTTTGTTCAATGTATAATAATATTGTCTGCTACAAATTCTAACTAATAAGTCTTATTATGGCCAAAACAAATGCTACCGCTCGTCTCATTCGCTTTTTGGTGGGACTCTTTATCGCTTGCCTAGCATTGGCAGTTGTTCTAGCACTTGCTGTACCTATTGGTTTTTATGGGATGGCCATGTATCTATCGCCAACCCTACCTAGTACGCAAGAAATTAAAACAGCCAAATTAGAAATGCCATTACAGATTTATAGTAGTGATGATAAATTAATCGGCCAATACGGCAATCGTTTATCATTACCAGTTAGTTTTGATGAGATTCCTGAAGATTTAACCCATGCCTTTTTGGCAGCCGAAGATGCTTCTTTCTTTCAGCATAGTGGAATTAGCATTAAAGGTCTTGGTCGCGCTGTCACCGAAGCAGTCACTGATGACGATGGTCAGACCGGTGGCTCTACCATTACGATGCAGGTCGCTAAAAACTATTTCTTAAGTCCAGAACGTACTTTAAACCGCAAACTAACAGAGTTATTTTTGGCGCGGAAGATAGAAGACGAACTGAGCAAAAATGATATTTTGACGTTATATGTCAATAAAATCTATCTAGGCGAAGGCGCCTATGGCATCCGCGCTGCGGCCAAAAAATATTATAGTAAGTCATTAGACAATCTAACTATTGCTGAAATGGCGATGTTAGCAGGTCTACCGAAAGCCCCTTCTAAGTATAACCCTGTTGCCAATCCTAGCCGCGCATTGACTCGCCGTAACTGGATCGTTGGACGCATGCATGAGCTTGGCTATATTACCAAAGCTCAGTATGATGAAGCTGTCAACTCCCCTATAGGTATCAACCTATATAAAGAAAAGCTCGATGTAAATATGCCTTATTTGGCAGAAATGACGCGAGCTTCTTTGGTCGAACGTTATGGCGATCAAGTCATGCACGGTGGTTGGCGCGTACGTCTCACAGTAGACAGTAAAGCGCAAACAGATGCAGAAGCAGCAGTAGTAACAGGATTGATTGCCTACGAGCATCGCCATGGTTGGCGCGGGGCTGAAGCAAATGATGAGCCTCTCGAGAACTTCCAACGCTACAGCAATATGTCTCCTGCCAAAGTGACTAAAGTCAATTCTCGTAGTTTTGACGCAGTCCTAAAATCTGGTGAAGAAGTGACCGTTAATTGGTCTGGTATGAAATGGGCACGCAAATATATTTCTGCTGACCGTATTGGTTATTATCCTAGTAATGCCAGTCAAGTTGTTAAGAAAAACGATATCGTTCGTGTGATACCTACTTCGAATGGCAACTGGCAACTAGGTCAAATACCTAAAATCCAGGGCAGTTTGGTCTCGTTGAATCCAGAGACTGGTGCTGTCAATGCATTGGTTGGTGGCTTTGATTTTAACCACAGTAAGTTCAACCGCGCTCTACAAGGCTGGCGTCAACCTGGCTCAACCATTAAACCGCTTGTTTATACCGCTGCTTTAGAAAAAGGTTATCGTCCAGATACCATAGTGTCTGACCGAGCTATTCAAGTAGGTGACTGGAAACCGAAAAACTCTGATGAACGTTTCTTAGGTGATATCACTTTACGTCGTGGTTTATATTTATCCCGTAACCTCGTATCTATTCGCTTGTTACAAGCGATCGGTATCTCAAGTACGCGCAACCTATTAGATGAATTCGGTCTTGATAAAGAAAAGCTGCCAACAACCTTGTCATTAGCACTTGGAGCAGGACAAGCCACACCATTACAAATGGCCACGGCTTACTCAACCTTCGCGAATGGTGGGCATCGTGTCCAACCTTACTTTATTGAACAAATTTACAATTATAAAAACGAGCTGTTGTTTCAGGCAAATCCACGTCAAGCGTGTGCACTATGCTTTAACGAAAAACTTGAAAAAGTTAATAGCAGCTTAGTTGAAGAGTATGAGAAGTCAATTGAAGCGCCTGATGATAGTACTAATGAAATAACCGCTGATAATTCATCATCGAAAAGTAATGATGATAGCGAAACAACAGATAAAGAGCTTGATTTAAAGGTATATAACGCAGGTCCACAATCAGACCGCCTGAAAGCACCTGCCGTACAATATGTAAGAGCCAAACAAGCACCGCGCATACTGCAACCTAGAGTGGCTTTTGAGATGGCAGATATACTACGCGACGTAGTCCAACGCGGTACAGCGGTAAGAGCAAAAGCATTAGGACGTGATGATATCGGTGGCAAAACTGGTACCACCAATCAGGCCAAAGATGCCTGGTTTGCAGGGTTCCATCCTACCAATGCGACAGTAGTATGGATGGGATTCGATCAACCATCTACTATGGGTCGCCGTGAATATGGTGGTGTGGCAGCACTGCCAGTCTGGATGGACTTTATGAAAGCTCAGCTGAAAGACACGCCAAGCCAATGGGTATCTATCAATAATCGCTCAAAATCCAGAAAGCAACAGCAAAGCATTATAGAGATGACTGATGATGGTGTCCTAGTTAATGATGGCGCTAATAAATCAGCAAAACCAGTCAAGACTCAAACCCAGCAGCGTAAGCCTTCGGTTCCAGAGCCTACTGAGGAGACGAGCACTCCACCATCAACGAAACCAAGTAGCAATCGTAGTGATGACAGCGTACCGGAAAATCCATTAACGGTGACACCCGTTGAAAGTATGCCACCGATGCCAGAGTAACAAACAAGACTATTTTTAGTTAATAAGAAAAAGGCTTATTCAATAATGATTGAATAAGCCTTTATTATACTTTCAAGTGGTTCAATAAATAGCTATCAAAGAATAAATCTTCTGGTTTACTTCCTATTAGAACTCGACCATGCCTGCACGCAGTTGTTCAATCAGCTCTAAAAGCTGATTGCGCCATTCTCGTATTGTGGTCTCATCAGGCAGCCATTGATTGGATAAGGTGACAACATTGACAATCAAGTCTGGCGACGCTGAATGACTGCTTGGCGCTTCATCGACGATAGTATCTGGCGGTACTGCATACAGACAACGCTGATAAGCACGTTCTATATTGGCGATAAAACCTTGCTGCTGTAATTGCTGCAAACGCTGAATCTCAGGAGATACTTGGGTACGCTCGCTCAGTGCTTGCTCAATATCGAGCAAAGTTGGCGCCGTCATATTTAGGCTATAGAAATGACCGAGCTCCTGAATAAATGCCAATAAAGCACCATGCAAGTGAAAAATAGCAGTCTCACAGTGTGCTTGGTATAACTGCTTATCATTGGTACTTCCTGCAGATTGGCAAGATAAACGACAGAAATATAACTTTTGATTGGTTCGATCTGCTTGATATTTGGCGACGCGAGTTTTACCTGCCATTTGCTAATTATCCTTCTATAAGTAGTGAATTAGAGCCTATTTCCAGTGTACTATTTTTTTAGATAATAGCACCATGCCTTTCTCAGTTTTTTATACGCACAAAAAAGCCAGCAACTTAGGCTGGCTTTTTTATCAAATTAAGAATGAATCAAAATACTTAATGCGATTAATTATCTTGATTTAACTCTTGAGCAAATGCTTCATCAAAGCTTGCAAAGTCTTTGCTATCAGTGCTTGCAGTCATATCAAACGCTGCATTCAAATCTTTATCTTGTAGCTTCTGATCTGCTTTCTCTTTACGTGCTTTATGATAAGCAAGACCCGTACCTGCAGGAATCAAGCGACCCACAACCACGTTTTCTTTCAGACCACGTAGCTCATCCACTTTACCAGTCACAGCAGCCGCAGTTAGTACACGGGTTGTTTCCTGGAAAGAAGCCGCTGAAATAAAGCTTTCAGTTGCTAGACTTGCTTTGGTGATACCTAGTAATTGACGCTCAAACTGTACTGGGAATTTATCTTCCGCTTCTAGCTTCGCATTCAATGCTTTGATATCTGCATACTCGACCTGATCACCTTTGAAGTGACTTGAATCGCCGCCGTCAGTGATTTCAACTTTACGCAACATCTGACGAATGATAACTTCGATGTGCTTGTCGTTGATTTTTACACCCTGCAAGCGATAAACGTCCTGTACTTCGTTGACGATATAATCAGCAAGTGCAGTCTGACCTTTCAAACGTAAGATATCATGTGGGTTCTGTGGGCCATCAGCGATCACTTCACCACGTGCTACCGTCTCGTTTTCGAAGACGTTGATTTGACGCCATTTAGGGATTAGCTCTTCATGCACTTCACCATCTTCATTAGTAATAATGAAGCGGTTCTTACCTTTAGTCTCTTTACCAAAGCTTACCACACCAGTCATTTCTGCCATGATAGCGTGATCTTTTGGACGACGTGCTTCGAACAAGTCAGCAACACGTGGTAGACCACCGGTGATATCTTTTGTACCAGAAGACGCTTGTGGTACACGGCCTAGAATCGAACCTGCTGCTACTTTTTCACCATCGCTCACGCGGATGATAGTTTCAGCTGGTAAGAAGTAAACCACTTCTTTGCCTTCGTCAGTGTTCAAGATAATCGCAGGACGTAAGTCTTTTGCTGAACTTGAACGGTCACGAGTAGCTAGAATCTCAAATGAGCTCATACCAGTCGCATCATCAACTTTTACTGTTGCAGTCATGCCATCAGTGATGTCACTGAAGCGTGCTGTACCAGCAAATTCTGTGATGATTGGATGCGTGTGCGGATCCCATTTAGCGATAGTTTGACCGCCTTCAACCTGCTCTTCGTCTTTCACAAGTACGCTTGAACCATATGGTACTTTATAGCGCTCACGCTCACGGCCAAGCTCATCGGTCAATGCGATTTCAGCTGAACGCGATACGATGACTAAGTGACCATCGGTATGCTGTACTGTTTTCATGTTTTCAAAGTGCGCTTGACCAGCATTACGTACAGAGATGCTGTTGTCTACAGAGGCTGAGCTCGCTGCTCCGCCCACGTGGAACGTACGCATGGTCAACTGAGTACCCGGCTCACCAATAGACTGAGCTGCCATAACACCGACTGATTCGCCGATATTCACTTTATGACCACGTGCAAGGTCACGACCATAACACTGTGAACATACGCCATGTTCGATATCACAAGTAATTACTGAACGTACCCAGATATCATCGATTGCGTTGTTATCAAGGACGTTAACCCAGTACTCATCGATCAATGTACCAGCTGGAATCAATACTTTATCAGCATCGTCATTATAAGTAACGTCACGAGCAGTCACACGACCCAGTACTAGCTCACCTAGCTTCTCGATGATTTCACCACCTTGGATATGTGGTTTCATGAGTAGGCCTTCTTCAGTACCACAATCATCGCTAGTGATAACCAAATCTTGTGCCACATCAACCAGACGACGAGTCAGATAACCCGAGTTAGCTGTTTTCAGTGCTGTATCTGCTAGACCTTTACGTGCACCGTGAGTTGAGATGAAGTACTGTAGTACGGTCAAACCTTCGCGGAAGTTAGCTTTAATCGGTGTCTCAATGATTGAGCCATCTGGTTTCGCCATCAAACCACGCATACCAGCCAACTGACGAATCTGTGCCGCACTACCACGAGCACCAGAATCTGACATGATAAAGATAGAGTTGAATGACTTCTGCTCGTCTTCTTCACCTTGTGCGTTGATAACTTTATCTGTTGCCAAGTTGTCCATCATCGCTTTAGCGACTTTGTCATTGGTACGTGACCAGATATCAACTACTTTGTTATAGCGCTCACCAGCAGTTACGAAACCTTGCTCGAATTGATCTTCGATTTCGCGAACTTCACCTTCTGCCACTTCGATGATTTGCTTCTTAAGTGGTGGAATGACCATGTCATCAATACCGATAGACACGCCAGATAGTGTTGCTTGAGCAAAACCAAGATACATCAATTGGTCAGCAAACATAACACTTTCTTTGACGCCGACTTTACGATAGCAAGAGTTGATCAAACGAGAGATGTTTTTCTTCGTCATCTCTTGGTTACACTCATCAAACGTCATACCTTTAGGCATGATGTTCCAGATAAGTAGACGACCAGCAACCGTATCTTTGATACTAATTTCTTTGGTCTCGTTACCGTCTTCGTCAATTTGCGTCTCAGTAACACGCACTTTGATTTTAGCGTTTACATGTAGATCGTTTGAACCAATCGCACGCAGTGCTTCATTAACGGTAGCAAAAATCATGCTCTCGCCTTTGGCATTGATCGACGAGCGACTGATGTAATATAGACCTAGTACAACATCCTGAGATGGTACGATGATCGGATCACCGTTCGCAGGTGACAAGATGTTGTTGGTAGACATCATCAAGGCACGTGATTCAAGCTGTGCTTCAAGCGTCAATGGCACGTGAACGGCCATTTGGTCACCATCGAAATCGGCGTTGAATGCAGTACAAACAAGCGGATGCAACTGGATGGCTTTACCTTCGATCAATACTGGCTCAAATGCCTGTAGACCCAAACGGTGAAGTGTTGGCGCACGGTTAAGAAGTACCGGATGCTCACGGATAACCATGGCCAGCATATCCCACACTTGTGGCTCTTCACGCTCTACCATCTTTTTGGCAGCTTTAATCGTAGTCGCTAAACCATGAGACAATAGTTTGTTATAAGTAAATGGCTTGAATAATTCTAGTGCCATTTTCTTAGGTAGACCACACTGATGTAGACGTAGTGTTGGGCCTACAACGATAACCGAACGACCAGAGTAGTCGACACGCTTACCAAGTAAGTTCTGACGGAAACGACCTTGCTTACCTTTGATCATATCTGCCAAAGATTTCAATGGACGCTTGTTACTGCCAGTGATGGCGCGACCACGGCGACCGTTATCAAGCAACGCATCGACTGACTCTTGTAGCATACGCTTTTCGTTACGCACAATGATATCAGGGGCGCTAAGCTCCAATAGACGCTTCAAACGATTATTACGGTTGATGACACGGCGATACAAATCGTTAAGATCAGATGTCGCAAAACGGCCACCTTCTAGCGGTACTAGCGGACGTAAATCTGGTGGTAGAACTGGTAAAATATTCATTACCATCCACTCAGGCTTGTTATTAGAGTCACGGAATGCTTCTAATAATTTAAGACGCTTAGACATCTTCTTAAGCTTGGTCTCAGAACCTGTTTGTGGAATCGCTTCACGCAGCTCATCAATCTCAAGATCCATATCGATATCTTTCAATAGGTCTTGGACAGCTTCCGCGCCCATCTTGGCAGTGAACTCGTCGCCAAACTCTTCAAGTGCTTTGTAATAATCTTCATCATCAAGCAACTGATACTTCTCTAAAGAAGTCAGACCAGGCTCAGTCACGATGTAGCTTTCAAAATATAGGACGCGCTCAATATCGCGCAATGTCATGTCTAGCAATAGACCGATGCGGCTTGGTAGTGATTTTAGGAACCAAATGTGCGCCACAGGACTGGCTAGGTCGATATGACCCATGCGGTCACGACGGACTTTCGCAGTGGTGACTTCAACACCACATTTTTCGCAGATAACGCCTTGGAACTTACGGCGCTTATATTTACCACATAGACATTCAAAATCTTTTACTGGGCCAAAGATTTTGGCACAAAAGAGACCATCACGCTCAGGCTTAAACGTGCGATAGTTGATGGTTTCAGGCTTTTTTACTTCGCCGTGCGACCATGACTTAATAACGTCAGGTGAGGCTAAAGTAATTTGAATGCTATCAAACTCTTGGTTACCGTTGCCGGTAGGGCTTTGCATGATATCGAGTAAATCTTTCAAGTTGCTTCTCCGTTATCTTTATAATCATCTGACAGCGTACCATTGACGCAGATAAGATGAATGAAGGCAATGAATAGGGTTGAGACAAATCACTAAAAGCAGCAGCAATAAAGCAGACTGCCTTTAGTGGACAACTAAGTTAAACAACGGGCTAGTTGCTTTGTTTTAACTCAATATTAATACCCAGTGATTTGATTTCTTTGGTCAGTACGTTGAACGACTCAGGCATGCCTGGATCCATATACTGCTCACCATCAACGATGTTTTTGTACATACGAGTACGGCCTTCAACGTCATCCGACTTCACCGTTAGCATTTCTTGCAACGTGTAAGTCGCGCCGTATGCTTCTAGTGCCCATACTTCCATCTCACCGAAGCGCTGACCACCGAACTGTGCTTTACCGCCGAGTGGCTGCTGAGTGACTAGCGAGTAAGAACCCGTTGAACGCGCATGCATTTTGTCATCAACCAAATGGTTAAGCTTGAGCATGTACATATAACCAACCGTTACCTTGCGGTCAAACTTCTGACCTGTACGACCATCATATAACGTCTGCTGACCATCGCGATCCATACCAGCAAGCTCGAGCAAGTCTTTAACTTGGCTTTCTCTCGCGCCGTCAAATACTGCTGTGCCCATCGGTACACCGCCACGTAAGTTGTCTGCTAGCGCCATGATGTCATCATCACTCAAGCTATCAAGATCAACTTGCTCACCACCTACTTGGTTATAGATTTTGTCCAAGAAGTCACGTAGCTCTTTGATCGCTGCTTGCGATTTGAGCATACCGTCAATCTTCTCGCCCAATCCTTTCGCTGCCATACCCAAATGCGTCTCTAGAACCTGACCGATGTTCATACGAGATGGTACACCAAGTGGATTCAATACGATGTCAACGGTATTACCATTTTCATCATAAGGCATGTCTTCAACTGGCATGATGCGCGATACAACACCTTTGTTACCATGACGACCAGCCATCTTATCACCAGGCTGAATACGACGCTTAACCGCTAGATATACTTTAACGATTTTTTGTACGCCATGTTGCAAGTCATCGCCAGCAGTCAATTTGCGTTTTTTCTCAGCAAACTTCACATCGATGTCTTTTTGCTTGTCAACCAAGTAATCAGCGATTTGCGTTAGACGCTCAGAGATTTCTTCTTCTACTGGTTGGATATCAAGCAACGTCTCAAGGCTCATATCTTTCATATCAGCCAATGCCATAACTGTACCAGCTTTTAGACCAGCACCGCCGCTGACTTTTTGGCCATCTAGTAGATTACCAATACGGCCACGTGCTGCTTCTTCAAAGATACGTAGCTCTTCTTTCAAATCTTTACGATAGCTATCAAGCTGCGATTTTTCAATCGCTCTTGCGCGTGCGTCTTTTTCAACGCCATCACGGGTGAAGACCTGTACATCAATAACCGTACCTTTACTTGAAGTCGGTACGCGTAGTGAAGTGTCTTTCACATCAGCCGCTTTTTCGCCAAAGATAGCCCGTAGTAGTTTCTCTTCTGGCGTTAGTTGTGTTTCACCTTTTGGTGTTACTTTACCAACTAAGATATCGCCAGCGTCAACTTCAGCACCGATATAAACGATACCTGCTTCATCAAGACTTGATAATGCTGCTTCACCAACGTTTGGAATATCAGCAGTGATCTCTTCTGTACCTAGCTTGGTATCACGAGCCACACAAGTCAATTCTTGGATATGAATCGTAGTGAAACGATCTTCTTTAACTACTTTTTCAGATAGCAAGATTGAATCTTCGAAGTTGTAACCATTCCACGGCATAAATGCGATGCGGATGTTCTGGCCTAGTGCTAGCTCACCAAGATCCGTTGATGGACCATCAGCCAAGATATCACCCAAAGCAATCTCGTCACCTTGGTTAACGATGATACGTTGGTTGATACAAGTGTTCTGGTTAGAGCGCGTGTATTTGATCAAGTTATAGATATCGATACCCGCTTCACCAGCAGTCATCTCGTCTTCGTTTACACGAACAACGATACGTGATGCATCAACATCTTCAATCACACCGCCACGCTTAGCGATAACACAAACACCAGAGTCACGAGCAACGTGACGCTCCATGCCAGTACCTACTAACGGCTTATCAGCACGTAGTGTAGGAACAGCCTGACGCTGCATGTTCGAGCCCATCAAGGCACGGTTAGCATCATCATGCTCTAGGAACGGAATCAGACCTGCTGCAACCGATACTACCTGACTTGGTGATACATCCATATGCGTCACTTTTTCTGGCGGCATACGAACAAATTCACCATAGCTACGGACACTGACCATCTCGTCAGATAACGCGCCATCTTCAGTCATCGGAGAATCAGCCTGTGCAATAACAGTACCTACTTCTTCGATTGCTGATAGATATTCAATAACGTCAGTCACTTTACCATCAACCACACGGCGATATGGCGTTTCTAAGAAGCCAAAGCTGTTGGTTTTAGCAAAGGTCGCTAGTGAGTTGATCAGACCAATGTTTGGACCTTCAGGAGTCTCAATAGGACATACACGGCCATAATGGGTATCATGTACGTCACGTACTTCAAAGCCTGCACGTTCACGAGTTAGACCACCAGGTCCTAACGCTGATACACGGCGCTTATGGGTAACTTCAGACAACGGGTTGTTCTGATCCATAAACTGTGACAACTGACTTGAACCAAAGAATTCTTTAACCGCAGCCGCTACTGGCTTAGAGTTAATCAAATCTTGTGGTGACAAGTTGTCTGATTCTGCTGAGCTTAAACGCTCTTTTACAGCACGCTCAACACGTACTAGACCAACACGGAATTGGTTTTCTGCCATCTCGCCTACTGAACGAATACGGCGGTTACCAAGATGGTCAATATCATCGACATCGCCGCGACCATTACGAATCTCGATAAGTTCTTTTAGAACGTTAACGATATCATCGTTAGTCAATACACTGCGTTCGCGCTGGATATCAGGATCATCAGTATTATCAAATTCTAAACCAAGACGACGGTTGAATTTCATACGACCGACGTTTGATAAGTCATAACGATCTGCGTTGAAGAACATGCTCTCAAACAGTTTCTCAGCAGTTTCAACCGTTGGTGGCTCACCTGGACGCATTACTTTGTAGATTTCGATCAACGCTTCTTCACGGCTTGAGGTGCTATCAGCACGTAGCGTATCGGCAATATAACTACCTTGGTCGATATCGTTAGTGAACAGAATGCTGAACTCTTTGATGGCACCACTGGCTTCAAATGAGTTCAATTTCACCAATAACTCGTGGTCGATTGGCGTGTTCGCTTTAGCGATGATTTCATCATTAACAACGATGTCTTCAGCTAAAATACGCTCATATAGGTATTCATCAGGCACAGCAATTTTCGTCATACCTGCTTCTTCAAGCTGACGGATACGGCGTGCGTTAATACGTTTGCCCTGCTCTACAATAACGTCACCTTCAGGTGATACGATATCGAACTGAGCCATTTCGCCACGTAGACGATCGGCAACTAAATCAATTTCAAACGTCTCTTCGCCTTTATAAACAGCAACTTTATCAAAGAATAAATCTAGAATTTCAGAAGTTGTTAGACCAAGTGCGCGTAGAATGATTGACGCAAGTAGTTTACGGCGACGGTCAATACGAGCAAATACTAAATCTTTTGCATCAAATTCAAAGTCTAACCATGAACCACGGTAAGGGATAATACGTGCGTTATAAAGCACTTTACCACTTGAATGCGACTTACCTTTATCATGGTCAAAGAACACACCAGGTGAACGATGTAGCTGAGATACGATAACACGCTCAGTACCATTGATAATGAAAGTACCGTTAGCCGTCATCAAAGGCATCTCGCCCATGTAAACGCTTTGCTCACGGATATCTTTGATAGCAGCTTTGCTATCTTTGTCTTTGCTGTCTTTGTCTTTGATGATCAAACGGATTTTGACACGCATAGGCGCCGCAAACGTTGAACCACGTAAGATACACTCACGCTCATCAAATTCAGGCGTGCCTAAATAGTACTCAACAAATTGTAGCTCTGCGTTACCAGAGTGACTCTCAATTGGGAAAATAGAGGAATACGCAGCTTGCAAACCAGTATTCTCACGAGCTTTCGGCTTTTTGTGCTCTTGCAAAAATTGCTCATAAGAATCTACTTGAATAGACAGTAAATAGGGAATGTCCATTACAGTGGGCAATTCAGCAAAACTTTTGCGAATACGCTTTTTTTCAGTATAAGAATATGCCATCGAGAGTCCTTACAGTAAACGTGGAAACAAATTAAAAGCGTGGCCAGTATGCATAAATACGATGCAAACGTGACGACGTAAACGATAATATAAAACGGGTCTTCGTGTTCAGTTCATGTCTTTTCTGTCAATTACTACTTTACTCTTCAGTGCTTACCTAGCACACTTCACTTAATCTCGTCGTTGCTTGCTAGATTCATGGTAAGTGAATCAGTCTATATGACTGTTGCAACCGAAAAATTCAACATTATATAATCTATAACACATTGCCTATCAGGCTTAATTTACTAATACATTGCTGGGAAATAATGTCTATTAAGATTGCATCCATATCACTTGCCATCTAGACTACTTATTACCGAACCATATTCCCTACACATACAAACTGTCTATAAGACTAAATATCGACAGTCATGCCACACCAAGTAGGCAACTTATGATCAACAGCTTTTTTAAGAATACCGCTTTTTTCAGGATTAATAATCGGGGTAACTATAACTTTTAGAATCAGTATAAACTATAGTGTTGATAGGAAAGCATGCAGACACAAAAAAATGCCAAACATCTACAGACGTTTAGCTCATATTAACTGATTTCAAAAACTGGCATGTGTGCTTGCATGTATATCGTCTGTCCTTTTGATGGGTATCCACCGTGATGTTGCATACGTATGTTGGCAGACACAAAAGGTCAAGCTACGAATTATAGTAAAAAAAAGCTGGCAATGCAAGGCATTACCAGCTTTTTTTCGTACAGTGTTAAACTTATTTTAGTTCAACAGTTGCACCAGCTTCTTCAAGTTTCTTTTTCAACTCTTCAGCTTCGGCTTTAGATGCGCCTTCTTTGATTGGAGCTGGAGCGCTTTCAACCAAATCTTTCGCTTCTTTTAGGCCAAGACCAGTAGCTTCACGTACGGCTTTAATTACGCCAACTTTCTTCTCGCCAAAGCTGGCAAGAACTACGTCAAACTCGTCTTTTTCTTCAGCAGCAGCAGCAGCAGGACCAGCAGCAGCAGGTGCAGCAGCAACAGCAGCTGTTACGCCGAATTTTTCTTCCATGTCGCTGATTAACTCAACGATATCCATTACTGACATTTCAGCGATTGCATTTAACACGTCATCTTTAGATAGTGCCATGAGAACTCTCCGTTATCTGATAAAAATTAATTGATTCTAATATCGCCTTGATTGCTTGCCTAATGTGACAATAAAATGCAACCAAAATTAGCGATGTTAAAGTTACGTTAAAACAAGCAATTAAGCAGCTTCTTTTGCGTCTTTGATTGCCGCTACAGTGCGAACGAACTTGCCAGGAACAGCGTTCATAGTCTGGACAAGCTTGGTCACTGGTGCATTCATAGTAGCCATCAAGATAGAGATTGCTTCGTCGCGAGTTGGTAGCTTCGATACGCGCTCTAGCTCTTCTGGACCATAAACTTCACCACCGACTGATACTAATTTGGTCTCTAAAGCTTTGTTATCTTTGCTGAAGTCGAAAACGACTCGAGCAGCAGATCCCAAATCTTCCATAGAGAAAGCCAAAAGTAGTGGACCAGTCATACGGTCTGACATGCTCTCAAACTTAGTGCCTTCAAAAGCGCGTTTTGCTAGTGTATTTTTTACCACTTTCAAAACGACACCTTTATCACGAGCTTGTTCGCGCAGCTTAGTAAGCTGTGCAACACCAATACCGTGATATTCGGCAGCTACTGCTGAGTAAGCATTAGCAGCAACTTCAGACACTTCAGCCACAACTTGTTGTTTTTGTTCTAGCGTTAATGCCATAAGTTGACTCCTTTAATCTTATCAATCGACTTATAATAAAAGTGCCAAAAACAAGGTTTTTATGCGCTCAAACTGTAAGCTAAGACTGACTTGATACGACACATTACCAGTGGATTCAATTAATAAAAAAAGCATCTACTGATAACGACTGATTACGGCACCGTTATCAGAATGACGTTGAGTAATAGTTTGAAGATTATAAATAATCTTATCGCCCTATTCGCTCGTGTCTTAAACTGTGTGGGCCACCGTCTGCGTAGGACAACTAAGATTTTCATCTGTCGTCGATTAACAAAAGTGACTTATTATCATAAACAGCTATCCGAAGATCGCTAACTATGACTCTAAACTACTCTCTACCTACGGTCTTAGACAGCGTAGCAAATACTACGCTGACCTAATTCTTTAAAAACTGTTTTTGTTTATCATTCAAAATATTTGAAGATAAAAACTTTAATTATTTAGCAGTACGATAAGGAACAGCGTCGATCGTTAGACCTGGACCCATCGTGCTAGACAAGGTAATTTTCTTAATGAAAGTACCTTTAGAAGTAGCAGGCTTAGCACGCTTTAGATCAGAAAGAATCGCTTGCGCGTTTTGCTCGATTTGATCAGCAGTGAAACCAACTTGGCCGATAGTTGCATGGATGATACCAGCTTTATCAACACGGTACTGAGCCTGACCAGCTTTCGCATTAGTCACAGCTTCAGCAACGTTTGGCGTTACCGTACCAACTTTAGGGTTAGGCATTAGACCACGTGGGCCTAGGATAGTACCTAACTGACCAACAACACGCATAGCATCTGGAGCTGCGATAACAACATCAAAGTCCATGTTACCGGCTTTGATTTGCTCTGCTAGGTCTTCAAAACCAACGATGTCTGCACCAGCTTCTTTAGCGGCTTCAGCAGCAGCGCCTTGAGCAAATACAGCAACGCGTTTGGTTTTACCAGTACCAGCAGGTAGGTTGGTTGCACCACGAACTACTTGATCAGATTTACGTGGGTCAACGCCCAAGTTTACTGCGATATCGATAGACTCTTTGAATTTTAGCGCTGGCAAATCGTTTAGGATTTGAACCGCTTCTTCAATAGTGTACTGTTTTTCGTTATCAATACGGCTTTGAATTTCTTTTTGACGTTTGGTTAGCTTAGACATTATACACCCTCCACGGTAATACCCATTGAACGTGCAGTACCAGCGATGGTACGGACAGCAGCGTCAAGATCAGCTGCAGTTAAATCTGCATTCTTAGTCTTAACGATGTCTTCTAGTTGTGCACGGTCAACTTTACCAACTTTAGCAGTGTTCGGTGTACCTGAACCTTTAGCAATACCAGCAGCCTTACGTAGTAAGTATGCAGCTGGTGGTGACTTCATGATGAAGGTAAAAGATTTGTCGCTGTATACTGTGATCTCAGTTGGGATCGGTAGACCTGGCTCTTGGCCTGAGGTCGCAGCGTTAAATTCTTTACAGAACGCCATGATGTTCACGCCTTTTTGACCCAAAGCTGGACCAATAGGTGGTGAAGGATTTGCTTTGCCTGCAGGCACTTGCAGTTTGATGTAACCATCAATCTTCTTAGCCATGATACTCTCCTAAATGGGTGATAGCGCCAAATCAACGTGGTATATACCTAATTGACTAACAGCTCCCCGGTTGATGAATTTTTTGCTAATTTAGTCTAGTTTTTCAACTTTACTAAATTCAAGCTCAACCTGCGTAGGTCGATTAAATACGTTTACCGTTAGATGTAGTTTAGACTTCTCATAATCCACTTTTTCTACCAACCCTTTAAAGTCAGTAAATGGACCATCGATAACCAACAACTCTTCGCCTGGCTCAAATAGAGTCTTAGGACGTGGGTCAGTTTCAGTCTGGTTCAAACGGTTTAAAATGCGATCAGCTTCTACTTGCGTAATCGGTGCAGGCATCTCAGGCGTACCACCGATGAAGCCCATAATACGAGGACAGTCTTTTACGATGTGCCAAGTATTATCGTTCATCTCCATTTGGATCAATACATATCCAGGAAAGAACTTGCGCTCACTCTTACGTTTTTTGCCGTCTTTCATTTCGACGACTTCTTCAGTAGGAACCAATACATCACCGAATGACTCAGCAAAGTCACTACGATTAATACGATCAGTTAATGAACGTTGTACTTGTTTTTCATATCCTGAAAACGCTTGGACAATATACCAACGCATATCACGCTCCTGATCATTATAAATAAGTCGTTATAAGTAAATGTCTCGCTAATAGTCACTAATACGTGCTATTAACCGATAAAGATACCAACGAACCAATTAAAAAAGTTATCCAATAACCAAATAAAGAAACCAGCAATCGCAATCACGACAATCACTTGCCATGTGTATTGAAAGGTTTCGTCTTTACCTGGCCATGTCACTCGGCGAAGTTCAACGGCAGCGTCTTTTAATAATATTTTAAAAGCACGGCCTTGATGCGTTAACGCCAAACAGACTAATGCAAATACAACAAGTACGACAATAATACCAATACGTACCCAAACATCGTTGGCAGGTTGCCAATAGCCTGGTAAGTATTGATTTACTAGAGTCGCACCGATTAATACAGCTGCGGCAAGTAGCCACAAAATCAAATCTTTTATTGAGCCAGTCTTAGCCACTTCAACAGCAGTAGTACCGCTAGCTGAAACATGCTTATTTTTAGACAGCATTCCACCAGCAACCGCCTTGGCATCAGATAACTTAGTCTCGAGGTTATCTTGATCATTGCTCATAAAGAACTCGCTTCGGAGATGGTGGGGTACAACAAAGATGTGATAAGAAGATGGCAGGCGATGTAGGACTCGAACCTACAACCCTCGGTTTTGGAGACCGATGCTCTACCAATTGAGCCAATCGCCTATGGGTGTAAAGGACAGCATTATACAATATTTAGCATAGAATGCAAGCCCTTGGCGGTAAAATTATTAATTTTACCTGATTTTGCACTGCCGCAATCTAAAATAACTGCTAGCGTTAAGTGCAGCGACAATATAACAAGCTATGGCGTAGATTACAATATGCTATCTAACAAATAATTGTCTCTGTCACATATATAGCCAATTCATTAACACATGCTAGGCATAATTCTATTTTCGATCTTGCTTCAAATTTCTCCCACAAAAAAAGGCCACCCTAGATAGGATGGCCTTTTTTATGACTAATTCAAGTTCTCACTGCTGAGACTTATATTAGTTCAATACGTTAGCAACAACACCAGCACCTACAGTACGGCCGCCTTCACGAATAGCGAAGCGAAGACCTTTGTCCATAGCGATTGGGTGGATAAGCTCTACGCCCATCTCAACGTTATCACC
>NZ_JBNNFX010000030.1:0-23691 GCF_050267985.1 Psychrobacter sp. NPDC078929
TTGAGTTTGAAAAGCAGTATTATGATAATTTAATCCTGTCAGGTGTTGCTGCCTGACTCAAGTAAATAAGCCTCCGATAAAGTCGGGGCGGTTCAGTGTTGGCACATTATTGGTCTTATCCTTCGGATCTTCTAGGTTCTCATGAAGCCCGTCATAAACATGCATGCCTTTTTTGATGTTAGCCATCATTATGCTGGCTTTTTCACGTGCTTCGGTTAGCGTAATTAGATGCGTTTCTTCTACTTCGTCTCTATACAGATTTCCGTTAATGCGCTTATGCAATGTATAGCGTTTAGACTGCTTACCTACACGTAGCGCAAATCCAGTTAGTACATCGTCCATATAGATTTCAGTACCTTTAGCGGTATAGTCTATTGAATCAATAAGTTTTTTGGTAAGTTTAACTTTCATATATCACCCATGCAGCAGTACATAACCATAGTGTTAGTAGTCATCATACTCTAATTACTACAAGGGTCAAAGTATCAAGATAGTATCAAAAAATTAATTACATCCGTACATTTACATAAATTTTAGACAATAAAAAACCCTTACAAGTCAATGACTGTAAGGGTTTGAATTTGGTGGGCCCAGTAGGACTTGAACCTACGACCAAAGGATTATGAGTCCTCTGCTCTAACCAACTGAGCTATGGGCCCTAACGTTAGACGCACAATGATACCTGATTTTTCTAATTTTTCAAGTAAAAGATAGGCAGTAATCAAGATATTTTTTATTGAGCCATATTTTTGTATTACAGGTGACCACCAGCTATGGTTAGACTACGACCTCCATCCACGATGATGATCTCTCCTGTGACATAATTTGCCTGAACAAGATATAGTACGCTATGAGCAATCTCATCAGGTTGGCCTATGCGCCGCATGGGGATAGCATTGATAATACTTTGTTGCTGCTCGTTATCAATAGCTTGGTCGCTAGTAGGGTCAGGTAAAATATTGACCCCAGGTGCCACCCCATTGACCCGCACTTCTGGCGCCATCTCTAACGCTAGCGACTGTACCATCATTCGATGCGCAGCCTTTGCCATATTATAAACAGTATAGTTGTTAAACGGTCTATCATGCGCGTGTATGTCCAATAAACTGATAATGCAGCCTTGTTGTTGCTTTAGATAAGGTAATAGGGCTTGGCTCAGTAATAAAGGGGCTTTCGCGTTGGTCAAAAGCAACTCATCCCATTGTGCATGATTGATACTACCGAGTGGGCTAGGATAAAACCGTGAGGCATTATGCACCAGTACATCAAGCTGTCCAAATGCCTCTACGATATTTTTAACAAAGCTGTCTAAAGCCATACCATCGTTGACTATCGTTAAATCAGCAACGATAACTTTTGCACTATTAGCACGGATGTCGTTCAGATGGTCAGCCAAGTCATTAGCGTCTTGTTCACTACGGTGACAATGAATAATGACGCGGTAACCTTGCCTATGAGCCGCTTTAATAATAGCTGCCCCAATGCGCCTAGCACTACCTGTGACAAGCATCACTGGCGTTTGGTTATTTATATTTTCTGCTTGGTAGGCATTAAGTTCTTGGTTCATAGCAATATTACTTGTTTCTCTAAGGTGCTTGTCTATATCATTGTTGCGCTTGCAAGTGTTCTATCCTGCTTTGGCGTAAGGCTGCACCAATAGCGGGGCCTTTAAGGTCTGGCGCAATGTCAGTCATGCCGACAGCATGAAAGCTGTTTAGTGCTAACATCATTTGGCGATGCTGTATTGCTAGCTGTAACACATGACTGCACACTAGCAGTTGAGAGAGCTTATCAGGCTCCTTATGCGCACCGCAGGCTTGGATTAGATCGATTTTTTCAGCCGCAGTTAAGTTATTTATTGTGCTTAGTTTTTCAGCTTGCTGAACGAATAAAGTTGCGAACTGAGTATGTGCTTTTGGGACTTTGGCTTTATTACCGATAGCGTTAATATTTTTTATAGCGGTTGATACGTTAGACGGAGACTCAGAGTTTTCGCTATTAAATAATGATGAAGACAGGCTAGTCATTAGTAGCGCCCAGCGCTGCGATAAATTCAACTGCATCTGTCCTGCAAAATATAATGCTGTCTGCGCTGTTTCCCTTATTTGGACATTATCCCAAGCATGATGCAAAGGCGCGAAATACTCTGTGAGTGCACCAATTTCAAACAGTTTTTGCCAATAGACTTGCGGTGATAACTGCATAGTTGCACGGCTTGACTCTTGCCAGATACGCTCGGCACTTAAATGAGCCAGCTCTCCTGTATCGACCAATTGACGCATCAGCGTTAAAGTGTCATCCGCGATGGTGAACCCCAAATCGTAGTAACGGCTATAGAAGCGCACGGTGCGAAGCACACGTAATGGGTCTTCGCTAAAAGCACTGGACACATGACGCAATGTCTTGCTTTTTAAGTCTTGTAGGCCGCCATAGTAGTCGATGACTTGTCCATTAATCGGAGTATCATCGGTTAAGCTAGTAACTTCAATTGCCATCGCGTTGATGGTTAAATCACGACGGCGCAAATCATCCTCTAGACTAACATCAGGACTGGCGTGTACGCTAAAACCTTTGTAGCCTGAGCCTTGCTTGCGCTCTGTACGTGCCAATGCATACTCTTCATGACTGATCGGGTGCAAAAACACAGGAAAGTCAGCGCCCACTTGTTGAAACCCTGCATCAATCATCTCTGCCACAGTAGCGCCAACGACGACAAAGTCCTTATCCTTGATAGGACGCTTGAGCAGTCGATCGCGTACAGCACCGCCTACGAGGTAAATTTGCATAGAAGCCTCTTGTTATTATCGAGCTTTATATCATCAGTTCAATTTTTATAAATCAAAAAAACAGCCAATGCTCTATAAGTTGCATTGACTGGTTTTAGTATAGCAGAAGGGCTCTATCAATGGATGACAGAGCCCTTCTTAATATAGTCAATCCTCTATAAATTGGGTCCGGTGTCAGCCTCGCTCAGTCTACTATTTGTAGTACTTTCACTCGGCTTCCTGGTATCCAAATTATATTGAACCGATATAGTGCATTCATACTGTGTATGATGTATGACTATTTTTCGTTTTCTAGATCTTGCGCTTCAGTGACGGTCAATGCAGTCATATTGACGATACCACGTGCTGTCGCTGATGGTGTCAAAATGTGGACTGGCTTATTGGTACCTAATAGGATAGGGCCAATAGAAGCACTGCCAGTCGCTGTTTTAAGCAGGTTGAAAGCGATGTTTGATGCATCAAGGGTTGGCAAGATAAGCAGGTTCGCTGCACCTTTTAACGGGCTTGACGGCATATCGTTTAGACGAATATTTTCGTTAAGCGCGGCATCACCTTGCATTTCGCCTTCAAACTCAAAGTCGACGTTCATATTGGTCAATAGCTCATGAACCTTACGCATTTTGACAGCGCTGGCACGATCTGAAGCACCAAAGTTAGAATGAGACACTAGCGCGACGCGTGGCGTAATACCAAAGCGACGTAGCTGATCTGTTGCCAAGACAGTCATTTCAGCCAATTGCTCAGCTGTTGGGTCTTCATGGACATAAGTATCAGCGATAAAGATATTACGATCTTGCATGAGTACCGCATTCATCGCATAGAAGTCGTTCATACCTTGTTTTTTGCCAATGACGCTTTCAACGTATTTTAGATGCAATTGGTAATGGCCAAATGTACCACATACCATGCCATCTGCTGCACCATTTTCAACCAGCAAAGAACCAATCAAAGTTGTCTTACGGCGAACATCACGACGAGCAAGCTCAATGCTTACACCGCGGCGTTTGTTCTTCTCATAGTAGCCCTGCCAGTAGTCTTTGTAGCGAGGATCGTCATCAACGTTGACGATGGTAATGTTCTCGCCAGCTTTTAGACGTAGGCCTAGCTTTTTGATATTGGCTTCGATAACTGAAGGGCGACCAACCAAGATAGGTTGTGCTAACTTCTCATCAACGACGACTTGCACAGCAAGTAAGATATTGTTGTCTTCACCTTCACAGTACACGATACGTTTTGGATCGGCTTTAGCACGAGCAAAGATTGGCTTCATGACAAACGCTGAGTTATAAACAAACTCAGACAGACGCTGACGATAGGCTTGCATGTCATCGATAGGTAACGTGGCAACGCCCGAATCCATCGCTGCTTTGGCAACAGCAGATGCGATTTCAATGATTAGATTTGGCTCTAGAGGGCCTGGGATTAAGTAATCACGACCAAAGCTCTGCATCTTTTCGATGTTTCTAGCGCTGGTAGTTGGCGTGGCTTCAACGTGTGCCATCGCAGCGATTGCTTTTACGCAAGCGACTTTCATCTCTTCATTAACAGTGGTTGCACCAACATCCAATGCGCCGCGGAAGATATACGGGAAGCATAGCGCGTTGTTTACTTGGTTTGGATAGTCTGAACGACCAGTTGCCATGATGACGTCTGGACGTACCGCATGTGCCAATTCTGGCATGATTTCAGGTGTTGGGTTGGCAAGTGCAAAGACGATAGGGTCTTTTGCCATACGGCGAACCATATCTTCTGATAGTGTACCTGGCATTGATAGGCCTAGGAACATATCGACATCGTCCATGACTTCTTCGATAGAAGTAGCCGTGATATCACGAGCATAACGCTGTTTGGTTTCATCAAGGTTTTCACGGCTAGTACTGATGATACCGCGTGAGTCTGAAACAATAATATTGTTCTTATTAACGCCAAGTGCGCAAATAATATCTAGGCAAGAAATGGCTGCTGCGCCTGCACCTGAACAAACAATTTTAATCTCTTCGATCTTTTTGCCAGTAATCAACAAAGCATTTAGCATGGCTGCAGCAACAATGATTGACGTCCCATGTTGATCATCATGGAACACAGGAATGTTCATGCGCTCACGTAGTACGCGCTCAATTTTGAAACATTCTGGTGCTTTGATGTCTTCTAGGTTGATACCACCAAAAGTAGGCTCAAGGGAGGCAACCGCTTCGATGAATTTGTCTGGATCGTTTTGAGCAATTTCAATATCAAAAACGTCGATACCTGCGAACTTCTTAAATAGAACACCTTTACCTTCCATAACTGGCTTCGATGCCAATGGACCGATATTACCCAGACCCAATACAGCAGTACCGTTAGTGATAACACCAACGAGGTTATTACGTGCCGTGTATTTAGACGCAAGTTTTGGATCTCTTTGGATCTCAAGACAAGGTACAGCAACACCTGGAGAGTAGGCGAGTGCTAAATCACGTTGGTTGGCTAGCTGCTTAGTAGGGGTTACCGAAATTTTACCTGGGCGTGGAAACTCATGGTAATGTAAGGCAGCTTGTTCAAACTGCTCTTTTTCTGTACTGAGGTTATCCGTATTCGAAGTGGTATCGTCATTCATAATAATTGCCATGGTTGGAATAAATTGGAATAAATTAAATGGTGATAAAAAACAACGTCTAACCCTCCAAAGATCATTGAATGATAATAACTGAAAGGTACAAAGACGTTAAACGACTCACGACCATCAGAATCATGGTCGACGATCAAAAATTAGGTCAAAAAAGCAAACTAGCTAAAATATTCATTCTAGCATTATAGCCAATTCACTGCCTAGTCAACAACGGTGAATTGTGCGAATAATATAATAAAATGATATTCGTTATTTATCTCGTTGATAATGCCAAAAAACGCGGTTAGATATCAACCTTAATTTCATAATATTTCAAAATATTACAGAATTGAAAGGTGCTAGGACGAGCAACTACTAAGATGAGCAGCTAATTGGCATCTGCGGTGTATCAGGCGCAGGCGCACTGCTATCTAAATCATTAGCGATATCTTGCACGCTGTAAGGATTGGCTAATAAACGAAACACTCGATCAACCTCTTCAAACTGACCTTGCTCTGCGGCAGTAATTGCACGCTGCGCCATGCTATTACGAAGGACATAGACAGGATTAGTTGTCTGCATACCGTTAACTACCTGCTCAAGTGACAGCTGCTCGATCTGTGCCAGATAACGTGCTGACCAGTCTTGCCATACTTGCTGCGCATCACCGCTTAATTCAGTGGTCATGGTATCCAGTAGCTTTTGCTCATAAGGATGATCTGCTGGTGCGACCAAACCGAGTAGTGCGCGGAAGCTATTGGTGTAGTCGAGCAAGTTGTCTTCTAATAGCGTCAACCATTCAAAGGCCAAGCTGAGACTCTCTCTTTGATGCGGTAGGCCAAGCTTACGGCACAGACCTTGCTGATAGTGCTGCATAAAGGTTGCTTCGTAAGGTGCTAAGCACTCAGAGAGAGTCTCACGAGTGACGCCTTCTAGGCGCATAAAGTGTGGCAGCCAAACATTTAGATTCCAGTGCCCGATAGCAGGCTGATTCTGATAAGCATAGCGACCCGTATGGTCTGAGTGATTATTAATCCATGCAGGATTGAAGCGCTCCATAAAGCCAAACGGCCCGAAGTCCAAAGTACTGCCTGTGATAGATAAGTTATCTGTGTTCATCACACCATGAGCAAAGCCAATCAATTGCCAATCAGCAATCATACGGGCCGTACGCTCGACCACTGCGGTCAAAAAAGCTAAGACAGGCGCTTCGCTATCACGGCACTCTGGATAATAAGTGTCAATCATATAGTCGGTGAACTCACCCAGTACATCAGGGGCGAAGCTGGCAATCCACTCGACATGACCGAGACGAATATGACTATCAGCCACACGCATCAACGCTGCACCTGCTTCGATACGCTCACGGCGCACTCTCGTATCAGATACCACAAACCCCAATGCGTTAGATGAGGGGATGCCAAGCTGGGTCAATGCATGACCGCACAGGTATTCGCGAATAGTACTACGTAAGACTGCTCGTCCATCACCCATGCGTGAGTAGGGCGTCAAGCCAGCGCCTTTGAGGTGCAAGTCTTGTGGCTGTCCATCATTATCGAGTACCTGTGCCATGAGCAAACCGCGTCCGTCGCCCAATTGCCCAGCCCACTGTCCAAACTGGTGACCAGCATAGGCCATCGATAATGGTTTGAAATCAGCTGGCACGTATTGACCGCCCAATATCTCAACCCAATTGGTCATCAGATCCTCATCGTCGGCCCAGCCCAACTGCTGTGCAACTTGACTATTGAAGTGACCGGCACGAGGATTGTCTAGTGGTGTCGGTGGCTGCTCATGATAAAGGCGCGTGTCTAGGTTGACGTAAGTGTTTTGATAACGCATACAGGCCGTTTCCATTAAATTATAAAAGTGAGAATGTCACTATAGCATAGCTCTCATATGGCATCGTTGCACTCTGTCCGTCTCTTGTAATATCTGGCTAAAAAATAAATTTTTCGGTCTTTAATCAACTGAATGTGATGAACGAGATTGTTATTGCTTTTAGATTAGAGAAAGCAATGGTTCAGCCAAGGTATTTGACCATTTATTATGATAATAAGGTCGTTAGAAGTAGCTAGAATGACATAAGCGATAAATTATAAGCAAAAAAATCCCCCTATCTAGGACGGATAGGGGGATGGAGAAGCTTCAAAATTATAAAACAAATCAAAGGTTAATTAAGCAGCTTTTTCGTTCGCGCCAATAGAGCGGAAAGCAGTTTTTAGATTGCTGTTATGCTCAAGGATTTTCTGTTCAATTTTCGCATAATCATGCTTTAGCTTATCATCAACTTCACGTAAGCGATCAGCACATTCTATTTTTTTCATTTCAATAGTTTGAGCTTTCAGTGATTGCCATTCTTCGACAGTTTGTTTAAATGCATCGTATTCAAACTTAATGCGGTCTTGGAAGCTCTTCATCGCATGAGGAAGATCAAGCCCAGTGCTTGTGGCTGTATCGATCTGCTGTTGTGCTGCTTTGAACTGCATTTGCACTTCGGCATGCTTAATAGTCGTATCATCAACAGTACGCAAATCCGTCGTTAAACCGATTTTTGATAAACCAGCAATCAACCATTTTGTTGGATCATATTGCCACCATTTCACGCCATTACGATAATCATACTGGAAGAAATGATGATAGTTATGATAACCCTCGCCCCACGTAAAGATAGCTAAGAAAAAGTTATCACGAGCACTATTAGTATCCGTATAAGGACGTGTACCAAACATATGACATAGCGAATTGATGAAGAAGGTGAAGTGATGCGTTAATACCAAGCGCAGCAAACCAGCGATCAGTAAAGTACCCCAAACATCACCAATGAGCCAACCAATAGCAGCAACCATACCAACATTCATGGCAACTACCCACAAACCATAATATTTATGCTGAATCTGTAAGACTCTGTCTTTGGTCAAATCAGGAATGTTTTTATAATCAAATTTACCGCTAGGGTAGTTGCGTAGCATCCAACCAATATGGCTGAACCAAAAACCACGCTGTGCTGAATATGGATCGTCCAAACGATCATCTACATGACGATGGTGAGTACGATGTCCAGAAACCCAATCAAACGCTGAGCCTTGTACGGCTAAGGTTGAACCTAACAATAAAAAGTTTTTGACAATAGGGTGCGCTTTGTAAGCACGGTGCGATAGCAGACGATGGTAACCCGCCGTGATACTGATACCTGTCCATACCATAAAGGCACCAAACACACCCCAAACAGGAGCGCTAACTTCATGAGTCCATAGATACCATGGCGTAATCACAGCAGCAGCAATTGGCGTCGCTACTAAAATAGCCGCTGGAATCCAGTTAATTGGTGCTTTGGTAAATTCAAACTCACGCATATCAATGCTTTGCTCTTGCGCAGAAAGATCCGCTTGCTCAGAAGCTTTCGCATAATTGCGTTTTGCAACAGGCTGCTCATCAAGCGCCATTTGCGCTTTTTTCTCATCGAAACGAGTTTTAAAACGCGTTACTTGAGTGCTGGCGGTCTTTACAAGCGTATCACCAGATTTGATAGCGAAACGTAAGCCTTTAAGCGGTAAGCCAAGTGCTTTTTTTGCAATCATATAATATCCCTAACGGTATTAATTTAAGCCACCATAGTACCTTAAAAAGCGTGTAAAGTGAACACTTATACACTATAAAAATATTGCTAAATAACAATAACTTGTATGGATTATAGAATGTATTGATCAAAAATACGAGTGACTTATCAGACATGAAGGAGAAGTGTAACAAGAAGGGTAGATATGTAGGAAAGAATGCGTTTATCGAAAAAATGATTAAATATCAAAAAAGTACGGATAACTCGGTCAAGGCAACAGCAAATGACTTGGAAAATCCGTAATGATGACATCAGTCTCCCATTTGATGAGCTGCTCAATGGTGGGAATATCATTAACCGTCCAAGCACTTACGGGCAATCCATAACGGTGGCTATGCTTGATGACGGCTTGGGTCAAAAGCGGATAATGAATGCCCAGTTGAATACAGCCGAGTTGCAATGCGGTATTGGTCGCGCTTGCCAACGCTTCTGGCGTACGAATAAGCAAGCCGCGAGGCATATGAGATAATAGTTTGTGACGTTGCAAACGGTTGTGTAACTCGACATCGAAGCTCGTCAATACAACTGGTAAGCTGGCAAGAGGTGTATCAATAAATGCCTGCCGAAGCGCTGCAATCAACACCGCGTAGTTGGTACGGCTATGCGTCTTAATTTCCAGCTCAATAACGTTAAATCCACTAAGTGCAGGTGCTATGCTTGCCAATGTCATAATGGGTTGACCAAACTGCAATTGGCATTGAATCTCAGTCAGTTTTAACTGGTCAATACGTGATTGTCGACCGCACATACGCTCTAGATCGTCATCGTGGAATACGATTAAGTGACCGTCAGCGTTTAGTTGTATATCAAACTCTACGCCTGCTAAGCCTCTTGACTTAAGATTTTGAGAGTATTGAAAGCCTGAAAAGGTATTTTCTAACGCTTCACCGCGTGCGCCTCGATGACCTAATAACAACGTATCTCTAAAATTTATCATATGCACCAATTATCGATGATTTTTATGCCCAATCATATAGCGTCATATCAACGACGTCTAACAAAAACTGCGATGCAATCCGTACTTTTTTGAATATGACTTTTTAAAGTCCAAATCTGCGAATGTTTGTTATGTTTTTGCAACCAAACGCAGGTTTTTTCCACAATGAGGGGCACTATTTGTATATCCATGGGCTACACTAATGACCATTTGATTTAAACACCGTATAATGATGTGGTTTTCATATCTGTAGCAGCTAGCGTTGCGATTTGAATGTTGAACACTGTCAGTCAGTGGCGGTACGAACCTGTAAATTGGGAGTAGAGTTAGTATGAGCGTAGCAAATATAAGTTTGAGCAAGTGGCATAAAGTTGCTGGGATTGGATTGGTATGTGGTTTGGCGCTTGCAGGCTGTGATCGCTCAGATAAAGAAGACACTACTGAGCAGGCAGAGCTAACAGAACAAGAGACGGTCGATGCTGAAAATAGTGTTGCGCCTGCGATCAGTTGTGATGATCCTATGGTGCAAGATCGCCTTAAGTCAGCTCTAAAGAATACGCTCAATCAACAAGCACAGTCATTGGCTGCCAATTATGCAAATGATGCTGAAATCAGTTTAGCAAACGGTGTGGTTAGCGAAAAAACCAATGGCGTGGTCATTGATGTCCAAAACGCTGCTATCTTGCAACAAGCTAACGAGAACGGCATGACCACTTGTCAAGCAAGTGTCAGCATGACGCTACCAAGTGAAGACTTGTATCAAGCCAGTCAGGTACAAGCGGCCAATAATCAGCCAAGTCTACAATCACGTTTAGCGCAAGACAATATCCGCATCAATAACAATATGCTCGTTGATGACGCGTTTACTTACATCGTCGGTACTCAAGGCGGTCAAGTGCGTACGCGTATTGCAGGTCAGCCTGCTTTGATTACTGTCGTTGCAGATGTGATGGCAGGTTCTGTATTTAAAACTGCAATGGATGAGCAACGCGCCCAACGTGCTGCTGAGCGCCGCGCAACACAGAACAATGATACGACTCAAACAGCGCCAATCCGTCAGCCAAGAACCGTAACGCCAGTTGAGCCAATTCGCCCAACTGAACCTACGCCACCGCCAACCATCAATAAACCTGCTGAAAGTCAGAGCAGTTCGACTGCAAACACCCAAGCAGCAGCTGAGCCTAGCAAGCCAGCTACACCAAAGGCCGTACCTAAAGATGAAACCATTGATATGGTCATCATTGAAGACAACAGTGCGACTTATTAATTGGTCATTGTAATGAGTTAGCGATTTCTAGTAAACCGAATTGCTATCGCTCAATAATAAAAACCCCGCAACAATCGTGTCGCGGGGTTTTTTGTGTTTAAGCTCTTTATTGCTAAATACTTAGTTTGTACTATTTACTGTCAGTGAACGTTTTCAATGCTTGACTGTCCCACAACACCTCAGAGACTTTTTCTGGGTCTGTACAGAAGCGTGCAGCGACAAACAGCCAATCAGATAAGCGGTTGATAAAGCTGACGGCAGTACTGCGAATCGCTTGTGGACGCTGCTGCTGCAATATCACAGCTTGACGTTCAGCGCGGCGGCACACACTACGCGCCACGTGTAGTTGACTGACCAATATAGAACCTGTCGGCAAAATAAAGTCTTTTAGCGGTGGCAATGTGGCATTCATCATATCTATTTGCTGCTCTAACCATTCAATATGAGTGGCATTAACCCCTTCATACTCTGGCATGGCAAGCTCGCCGCCTATATTGAATAACAGGTGCTGAATGATGACCAAGGCTTCAGAGAACTCTTTCTCTATAGATTGCCCTTTATTGTGTTTTAGTTGCGCACGTACCAAGCCAATATGCGAGTTGAGCTCGTCGATGTCACCCATGACGCTAAATAGATCGTCCGCTTTACTAAGGCGGCTGCCATCAGCCATACCAGTGCTGCCGTCATCTCCAGTACGTGTGTATATTTTGCTTAAGCGATTGCCCATCTTTACATCCTTAACGGTTTTTATGATTGAATAGCGTTAGTTGCACGCTCATTGTAGTATTTTACGCCTGTTTTCGCTAAGATAATGGGTTACGTTTTATATCACGACGTTTTTGGTCTGAATTTTTTATTTTTTTGATTTATAGTCATGGTCGTTGGTATGGCTTATTCATACACGGCGGCTGAGATTTCACATTTCTTTATTTTATTTACGTTACAAGGCTTTTTTACTATGACCACACCACTTGCAGATGCGATGTCCCAACTTGCCATTTACGATTCATTGACTGGCAGCAAGCGTCAGTTTGTACCACTCAAAGCAGGGCAGGTTGGTATGTATGTGTGCGGCATGACCGTTTATGACTATTGTCATATTGGTCATGCGCGAGTGATGGTCGGTTTTGATATGGCCGTTCGTTGGTTGACACGTTTAGGTTACGACGTGAATTACGTACGTAATATCACTGATATCGATGATAAAATCATTGCCCGTGCCGCTGAAAACCGTGAAGAGATTGGTACATTGACGCAGCGTTTTATTGAAGCGATGCATGAAGACGCGACTGCCCTTGGTTGTGAGATGCCAAATGCTGAGCCACGTGCGACTGATCATATCGATGATATGCAGGATATGATTGAGACATTAGTCACTGGCAACTACGCGTACGCAGGCGACAACGGTGATGTCTATTATGCCGTCGATAGCTTTGACGGTTATGGCAAATTATCTAAGCGCAATCTAGACGATATGCAGGCAGGTTCGCGAGTCGAAGTTGAAAATGATAAACGCAATCCATTTGACTTTGTACTATGGAAAGCTGCAAAACCTGACGAGCCGCAGTGGGCATCACCATGGGGTCAAGGGCGTCCAGGCTGGCATATTGAATGTTCAGCGATGTCGACTAAGTGCTTGGGTAGCACCTTTGATATTCATGGCGGTGGTCATGACTTACAGTTCCCGCATCACGAAAATGAAATCGCGCAGTCTGAGGCAGCAACTGGTTGTGAGTATGCACGCAACTGGATGCATGTTGGTTTTATCAATGTCGATGGCGAAAAAATGTCTAAATCATTGGGTAACTTTTTTACCATTCGCGATGTCATGGCAAAGTACTTGCCCGAAACGGTGCGTTTTTTCTTATTATCGAGCCATTATCGCAGCCAAGTTAACTTCTCTGATAGTGCCTTAGATGAAGCGCATAATAGCCTAAGCAGACTATATAATGCACTAAAATTGGCTGAGCAGCAAAAAGGACAGTCAATCGTAATCAACGAAGACTTAGTGGCTGAAGCTTACAATAGCGCGGTTGGACAAGACTTCATCAAGGCGATGAATGACGACTTCAATAGCTCGACGGCCATTAGCGTCTTATTTGGATTGGCTCGCGATATCAATAAAACCATTAAAACGGAAGACGTCGATACCGCATGGCAATTAGCCCAGCAACTAAAAGCATTGGCACAAGTATTAAATATTTTACAGCAGCCAGTGCAGCAGTTTTTGCAAGCAGTGACTGGTGAACAGGCAGAAGATGGTCTAACGGATGCGGTTATTGATGGTTTAATTATCGAACGTGCAGAGTCTAAAGCCAACAAAAACTTTGCTCGTGCTGATGAGATACGTGAGCAACTAAAAGAGGCGGGTATTGAGCTAGAAGATAGCCGTGCTGGCACCACATGGCGCCGCGCTTAAAATAATGTTTGCCGTCTATATGGTAAATAGCTACAAATCTCGTAATAAATTAAGTCAGCTTTAGGCTGGCTTTTTTTTGCTTACTGAATTAGGTTAAAGCAGCAGCGATATATTTTTTATACTTTCCTTTTGTAGACTGATGGCTTTGAAAACATGAATACACTTAAAGACAATCCTATGAACCATCATTGTGCCGTTTTGCGCTCAGATGATAATCATCAAGTAGATGTAGAGAAAAGTCGTTTTCAAAGCCATGTGCTGCAAGTATTGTTGGGCTTTTTGATTGTCGCTATAAATGTCATCTATTCACCCGTTTATGCAGCAAATAGTGAAAATGAACAGAGTGCGAGCGAGCCGGAAAAACAAACGCCTAGTAAGCCTGATAGTTTTACTGAATATGCCGCTCAGCAAGTCAATGCGCTTAAAGATGAAAGTGTTAGTATTTCTGGTATTACTGAAGAGATATTCGACCCTACTGAGCGTAACGCAGTGGAGCAGGCAGGCAGACTACAAGGTGATACGGCACTGACCGGAGAATATAGTGAGAGCTACTATATACTCGATAAACTAAATGCAGGGTTGCCGCCGTTATCTGAGCCACCTAACTTGGAGACGCCGCTTGCAGCCTTAGAGTTTTTTCAATCAGCGTTAATGAAGCAGCAGTATGATTTGGCCGCTTACGCGCTAAACATGAATTTGATTGATGAGAAAAGCCAACGTAGCCGTGCGCTTGATCTCACAAAGCGACTGGATTTCTTATTGTCCGAAAAAGAGCTCTATGTATTCGACGATATGCCAGATCGCCCCGATGGCTTAATTGAACCACCGCTTGGTAATAATAGCAGTGTCATGGGTATTGCCAGACGTTCTATTCAGCTTGGCTATATTGATTATCGCGAGCGCCGTGTTCCTATCTATTTGCAGCGAGTACGAGTAGGGGATGAAGCCCCTGTCTGGGTGTTTTCGGCGCAGACAGTAGGTAATATTGATAATCTCTATGAGCAGTATCATCCAGCCGAGTTTGAGCGTTATTTGCCCACTTGGTTAAAGCTAAAGTTTTTTGGAATTGCGCTATGGGAATTCTCAGCGCTGATATTGTTCTTTTTATTAACCATGGGGATGGGTTGGCTACTGAGTAAAGGTACTGCAAAAATCATCAATCATTATATCGATGAAGAAAAATACAGCGTGTATGTTGGCAGTACCAATGGCGTCGCAGATTTGGTTAGCAAGCTAACAGTACCATTAACCTTTACCATCAGTTTTTCACTGGTTTTTACCTTGGTTTCTGGTGGTTTTCCTTATTTAGATGCAGTCGCCTCATCTACTCGTCCATTGATTTGGATTGGACTGGTATTTAGTACCATGTGGTTAGGCATTCGTATCATTAACTTTTTTGCCAATCGCTATCAAGACATGCAGATTGAAAATTTGGCTGCAGAGCATTTCGATAAAGAACGTCGCCGCCGTACTTATGTATCAATATTTCGCCGTGTGTTTATTTTCGCGATGATTTTGGGAAGCTTCTGGATAGGTCTTAGTGAATTTGCAAATATGGAAGGCCTTGGCAAAACTTTATTGACTTCAGCGGGTATTGCAGGTGTGGTTATCGGTATTGCGGCACAGCCAATATTAGGGAATATCATCGCTGGTGTACAGGTAGCAGTGACGCAGCCAGTGCGAATCGGCGATAGTGTGATAATGGACGGTAATTTTAGTACGGTTGAAGACCTGCGTTACACGTATGCCGTGTTAAAAACATGGGATGAGCGTCGCTTGATCGTGCCAATGCGTGAGCTAATCACTGATCGAGTGGAAAACTGGTCGCATACAGAGGTTCATCAAACTTGTCCTGTGTTTTTGTATATCGATTATGGCGCAGATATCGACGCTATCCGAGAGGCGTTTATATCGATGGTCAAGGACAATAAGCTTTGGGATGATAAAACGGAACCCGAAATGTATGTGGTTGATGTAACCGAAAATACTATTCAGCTGCGCGGCGCTGTTTCATCGGTAGGGCCTATAGAAGCATGGACGCTGGCCTGTGAGATACGGGAGCAAATGCTTGGTTACCTGCATGCACAGCAAAACAAATATCTACCCACAGAGCGCTTTACGTTAACAAGAAGCGACTAGAGATTGGGAATAGCGATGAGCTTTGCGATCCTGATTAGCTTTAAAAGCGAGTTATTAATGGTTTGAAGCATGATTGTCATCGATAAAGACGCACTTGTGTAAAATAATCTGACAAATATAGTGTGTCAGCGAGGCGCTTATTTGTTATAATGTGGCGTTATTTTTATAGGATAACTGAGTGGTTGGCGATGAATCGGCACTGTGCTTGCAGCTGCAATGATTGATACGCTTAACCCTGAGCTCCTACCCATCAAAATAACCACCACTAGGGGTCTGTATGTTGCGAATTGTCGATGAAGCCTTAACCTTTGATGACGTTTTATTATTACCAGCCTATTCTGAAGTTCTGCCAAAAACTGCTGATCTGTCTACTCGTTTGACCAAAAACATCACTCTTAATCTTCCGCTAATCTCTGCGGCAATGGATACTGTGACTGAGTCTGAAATGGCTATCACAATGGCACAGCTTGGTGGCATGGGTATTTTGCATAAGAGCATGGACATCGAAAAGCAAGCCACACAAGTACGCCGTGTCAAAAAATTTGAAGCGGGTACCGTTGTTGATCCTATCACTGTCCACCCAGAGATGACGATTGGTGAATTGCTGCGTTTGACCCAAGATAACAATATCTCAGGTGTGCCTGTGGTCGAAAAAGGCACAGATAACGTTGTGGGTATTGTTACTCATAGAGATTGGCGTTTTGAGACCAATTTGTCATTGCCAGTTAGCCAGATCATGACGCCTAAAGAGCAGCTAGTAACTGTACATGAAGGTGAAAGCAACGAGAATATCAAAAGATTGCTACATGAGCACCGCATCGAAAAAGTCATCGTTATTGACGATAATTTCCGCCTGCGTGGTTTGATTACTGTTAATGATTTTGCCAAAGCTGAAAACAATCCAAATGCGTGTAAAGACGAGCAAGGTCGCCTGCGTGTTGGCGCAGCTGTTGGTACAGGTGCAGATACGCAAGCACGCGTTGAAGCATTAATCGCCGCTGATGTCGACGTTATCGTCGTTGATACTGCGCACGGTCACTCAAAAGGCGTGATCGATAAAGTATCTTGGATTAAGAAAAACTACCCGCATGTGCAAGTAATCGGTGGCAACATCGCAACAGGTGAAGCTGCAATCGCTTTACGTGACGCAGGTGCTGATGCAGTAAAAGTAGGTATCGGTCCTGGTTCTATCTGTACCACGCGTATTATCGCAGGTATCGGTGTGCCACAAATCTCAGCGATTGATAACGTTGCTAGTGCTTTAAAAGATAGCATTCCATTGATTGCTGACGGTGGTATCCGCTACTCAGGCGATATGGCAAAAGCAATCGCTGCAGGTGCATCATGCATTATGGTTGGTTCACTCATGGCTGGTACCGAAGAAGCGCCAGGTGAAGTTGAGCTGTTCCAAGGTCGCTATTATAAAGCTTATCGTGGTATGGGTAGTTTGGGTGCGATGTCAGGATCAAACGGTTCTTCAGATCGCTACTTCCAAGATGCAAAAGATGGCGTAGAGAAGCTAGTACCAGAAGGTATCGAAGGACGTGTTCCTTATAAAGGACCAGTTGCGGGTATCGTTAATCAGTTGGTTGGTGGCTTACGTTCATCAATGGGTTATACTGGTTCTGCTACGATTGAAGATATGCGTACCAATCCGCAGTTCATCAAAGTAACTTCAGCGGGTATGAAAGAGTCGCATGTGCATGATGTGCAAATCACTAAAGAAGCACCGAACTACCGAGTAAACTAGATCGTTCCGTAAAATGCTTCTCTTTTATAGTTTTAAATCGTATTAATGTTAGCTGAGACGTAAGGCTGCAGCGAGCTTAAGATACAAACAGCCAACAATGCTCTGTTATTGTTGGCTGTTTTTTTTGTAAAATACAGAAACAGATTATTACAACAATAGTATTGCCTGCGTATACGCTTGGCCTTTTATTTTTTTGACTTGAGGAACACATAATGAGCTATTTTGGCACTGATGGAATTCGCGGAAAGTTTGGTGAATTACCCATTACACCTGACTTTATCTTAAAACTAGGCTACGTCACTGGGCTTGTTCTCATAGAAAAAAATGAAAATCTTACGCGTAAGCCAAGTGTGGTGATTGGTAAAGATACGCGTCTATCAGGCTATGTGATAGAGGGAGCATTACAAGCAGGTTTTAATGCGGCTGGTGTTGATGTTTATATGCTTGGTCCATTGCCAACCCCAGCGATTGCGCATTTAACCCGTAGTTTTAATGCAGATGCTGGCGTGGTTATCTCAGCCTCGCACAACCCTTATTATGATAATGGCATCAAATTTTTCTCAGGTGACGGCAAAAAGATAAGTGATGAGATGCAGACTGCAATTAATGATAAATTGACAGCAATTATGAACGACGTTGGTAATGACATTGCCATAATGCCTATTCTTGATCCTGCAAATTTAGGTAAGAACAACCGAATTGATGATGCTAAAGGTCGCTATATTGAATTTTGCAAAGGCAGTTTTCCTTATCAATATGACCTCAGTCATCTGAAGGTAGTAGTGGATTGTGCCAATGGTGCAGGCTATAGCGTAGCACCTAGAGTAATGCGCGAGTTGGGGGCAAACGTGATTGCCATCAATAATACGCCAGATGGCATCAATATCAATGCTGAATGTGGCTCTACCCATCCTGAAAGCTTACAAAAGGCTGTGCTTGAGCATGAAGCAGATGTCGGTATTGCACTAGATGGTGATGGCGATCGTATCGTAATGGTTGATGAGACGGGTAAGCTAGTCGATGGTGACGGTATCTTATATGTGCTTGCTACTCAAGGTCGAACCAAAGCTGAAGGCGTAGTGGGCACACTCATGAGTAACATGGGGTTAGAGTTGGCACTGAAAGATGCAAATATTCAGTTTACCCGTGCAAAAGTGGGTGATCGCTATGTGATGCAGGATTTAGAAGCTAATGGCTGGATATTGGGTGGTGAGCCATCTGGTCATATTCTCTGCTTAGATAAAAGTCGCACAGGGGACGCTATCATTGCTGGTTTGCAAGTACTGGCAGTGATGCAAGCCAGAGAGCGTGCGTTAAGTGAACTTGTTGAAGGTTTTGAAGTGTTGCCGCAAAAGTTAGTCAATGTACGCTTGTCTCAAATGCAAGACCCATTCAAACATGAGGAGTTGGTTGCTGCTTTTGACAAAGCACAGGCAACGCTAGAGGGTCGAGGTCGTCTATTGATACGTCAGTCAGGTACAGAGCCTATGATTCGCGTGATGGTGGAATCAGATGATGAGATAGAGTGTGATGTAATGGCTAATGACTTAGCTGATCTTATAAAGTCAGTACTAGGCTAATAGTATTTAGGGCAATAACTGGTATTCAAGATAATGACTGGTATTTAAGACAACAACATTATAGTTTTCAAATAAGGAGTTGCCATGAGCATGGACTTTACCGACCAACGCCTCTCATATGAGAAAGATGAGCTTGATCAACAGTCAGTACCAACGTCACCATTTGAGCTCTTTAAAGCTTGGATGAATGAAGCGTTAGCACAAAAGGTACAAGAGCCTTATGCAATGAGTTTGGCAACATGTGGCGCAGACAATAAGCCTAGTGTCCGTATTGTGTTACTACGCGAAATTACTGAGAAAGGTATTGTTTTCTATACCAATTATGAAAGCGCGAAAGGGCAGGATATAGCAGAAAACCCTAATGCCGAAGCATTATTCTTTTGGCATGAGCTGGAGCGTCAAGTCCGTATCAGCGGTAGTATCGCTAAAATTGATGCTGATAAATCGGCTGCTTACTTCCAAAAACGTCCTCATGATAGTCAAGTAGGCGCTTGGGTCAGTCAACCGCAAAGTGGTGAAGTGGCCAATCGTGAAATCATGGAGCAAACGTTTGAACAGCTTCAAGCAGCGCACCCTGACAATACTGCCGTACCAACGCCAGAGTTTTGGGGTGGGTATGAGATTACGATTGAACAAATCGAGTTTTGGCAAGGTCGCGCCAATCGGATGCATGACCGAATTGTGTATACGCAGAGTAGCGGCGACGACAGTGAAGGCAATACAAGCTGGACAACCAAGCGTTTATTGCCATAGTTGCTGTAGTTTGAAGCTATAGATTATATAAAACTAAAAAAGCCACTCTAAATCCAAGTTTTGTGGTGTCTAGAGTGGCTTTTTTACGTTAGCTATTTACCTTATTTGGCATTATCTCGTATTTATCTTTTTATTCAACCTTTCATTTAATATTGGTATCGACATCCACAGAGACGGACATGCCAGGACGTAAGCGTGCCAGCTCAGGCTGATTCTGATCTAGGTCGATGCGTACAGGAATACGTTGAGCAATTTTTATGTAGTTGCCTGTCGCAGGGTTGGCAGCAGCGGCACTAAACTCGCTACCAGTCGCTGGCGAGATATTACTCACGTGACCCGTAAATTTGGCACCGCCAAGCGCATCAACGTGAATGGTCGCAGGCTCGCCGATTGCCATATTGGCTATTTGAGTTTCCTTAAAGTTTGCAATGATCCAAATGCCTTTTGGTACGATATACATGAGCTGCGTACCAGCGCTGACGTATTGGCCTTCTTTGACACTGACTTGGCTTAGCTGGCCAGATTCAGGCGCAGTGATAATAGTATTGTCTAGATTGATTTGCGCTTGTTTGACGCCTGCTTCAGCATTTTTGATATTTGCGTCCAGCGATGAGCGACTGCCGCTAGTCTTTTCACGGTTTTCTTGGGCGGCCTGTAAATTTGCTTCTGCCTGCTGTACACCTGCTTGTGCTTGAGCCAATTGTGCCTTGATATGAGCAACTTCTGCTTTCGATACTGCACCAATAGCATCTAAACCTTGATAACGGTTTACATCTTCACGCGCGCTTTCTACATTGATTTTGGCACTATACAAATCAGCTCTACGTGCTTCGATTTGCGCTTGGCTGGTTTGCGTGTCTTGGTCGTTAGTAGAGCGGTTAGTAAGAGCTACTTCGGTATTTGCTTGTGCCTGATCGAGCTGCTGCTGAAAGGTTCGATCGTCTATCTTTATGAGTAAGTCACCCGCTTTTACGTTGGCGAAGTCTTGCACTGCTACCTTGGTTACATAGCCAGAAACTTGCGGGCTAATAATAGTCGTCTGACCTTTGACAAAAGCATTATTGGTTTGCTGTACCGTTGGGGTGAACGGTGGAAGCTTCCATGCATACAAAATCAATGCCACGCCAATGACAATCAATAAAATTAATAAGCCTAAGTTTAGATAGGATTTTTTCTTGGGCGACCAACCAGTAGTATCGGGTATTGGCTCTTTTGGTGGCATTGGTGTTTCATTGCTGTCTGTACTGTTTTCTATATCACCTTCTGCTGTCTTAGTTGCTGATTGCGAAGAAGTTACAGCAGCCTCTTCTTTACTTATATCAGACGCTATAGGTGTGTTTGTTGCTGGAGCGCCAGTGGACGTCTGAGGTGTTTGATTAAGCTCATTTAGTTTTTCTTGGCTCATGACGTGCTCCTAAATTTTCAATAAATATTAAAATAGACTGGCTATAAATGAATGGGGTGAGGCATTATCAATATAATAAGCTGAGTTATTTTGACTCACGCATTTTTGCAATAACGGCAAGCTCTTTAGCAAGTGGATTGCGCTTGTGGTAACGGTTATAAAAATAGTTGATCAATAAAATGGCTGTAACGAAAGTAGCAAAACTGGCCATCAAAAAGAACAAATCGCTGTAAGCGGAGACAGTTGCTTGGCGTTGAATCCCTTGCAAAACTTGGCTCATCGCGGCCACATTCGCTTGCGCTGTGTCCGTCGTTTGGTTTGACAATACACTACGAGTACCAGCAATTTGAGCGCTGAACGTAGGATCACCTAAGTTCAATGAGCTGACCATATCTGCATAATGCATTTGTGTACGAATGGTCGTAAATGCCTGAATGGCTGCCGCACCTGCCAGTCCGCCAACTGTTTGGGAGATGCCAAAAATCACTGAAAAACTAATAATATACGCAGGGCCACTGCCAATAGCCCGCAAAAACCCTTCAAAAACCAAAGGCCCCATGAAATACACCGCGGCAAAGGCAATCAAAAACTGGCTGAGATAAAACGTATAGGGCGCTGAATTAATAGACACACCAACATCCATCCAAGAACCTAAGGCAATCAATGCCACTGCAAAAATAACAGGTCGGCGCAAATCCATCGCATTGGTACTAAAAATACTAATAATCAAAGCCAGTGCACTGGCGGCTATAATAACAGCATAAAAAGTAACCAGCTGATCGTTACCGTAGCCGAGGTTAGCGAGCAATCCTGCCGCTCCGACATTTTGCTCAGATAGCAAAATCCGCATGACAGCGCCCGTCACCATAAAGGCAATAATATTGCGGCTACGCATCCAGCGCACTTGTAGCATCGGATTTTTGCGATGTGTCTCAATCCATAACGCGATGCTAATCCCGACGATAGCAATCATCAGTGGATAGACGAGCCAAGGTGTTGTCCACCATAAAATTCGACCCTGTACCAAAACGACAGCCAATGCAGCCAGACCACTGGCGAAAAAACCAAAGCTTACAAAATCCAATTTCTCAAATACTTTTTCTGTATTCCCTGGTGGTAGCTCTAATATATTAATCAGCCCAAAACAAATCAGCGCCAGACCAAATTGAAATAAAAATAAGTTTTCAAGCTGACCGTCGATGGCGAGGTAGGGCGAGATGACACGTGATAATGGAATACCAAACTGTACCAAGCCAAAACCCAATATGAGACCACTAGTACGTTTGACGGTTGGCATACCCTGAAGACAATAAAACAAGCCCAATACGGTCATACCACTTGCCACCATACCACTAAGTCCCCTAGCGACAATCTCTAAATAATAGGGCTCAATGCTAATATTAGGTGTGTCTAACAAGTGGCTGCTGATCAGCCACTGTAGACTGGTGGCGGCTAACAAAAATGACAGGGTGATTTTGCTAAAAAGCGACATGCCAAATTGCTGACGAATTTTGTACAGCAGAACGGTGATACAGGCATTGGTCATATTATAACTGACCGATATCCAACCACCTTCAGCTGGCGTTAAGCCTAGCTGACCCTGAATTTGCGTCAGGTTGGCGACAAGTAGACCATTTTGGAAGCTGGCTGTGAGACCCACAAAAATCCCAATAAGCAAATAAAACACTTTACGGCGTGCCGGATGGTCAGGATTGGCTGGAGAGCCCACCATTATTGGCTGTTCGTGGGGCTTAAACTGGTATTCGTTACTCATGGGCGTACCACAATCTGTATAAGGAAATAGAGTGATATAGGACAGATGCCAGACGGGGAGTCAGGTCAGTGTAATTGGTATTTATAGCGTGAAAAGCCAGTCAACTCACTGATGGTATCTGAAAGATAACCCAAAAAATTCAGAAAGGATTTTATCATAACTTTTATCGTGCTTTTGTCATCGACACGTAATTCATGGATGGTGCTGAGCAATTTGTTTGGTTGCTCTACAGCTTAATTTTCTTATGTAACATTGATGACTATAATTCGATGGTTATTCACGCAATCATAAAATAAAGCACGCATAAAAAACAGCTCTATACAGAGCTGTTTGTGTGTATCAGAAAATTGGTATGTCAATTATGATGCAATGCTAAACGGATTGGTCGTACTTAGCCTCTAGCTGCATAGCGCGCTGATAGCTATCGAGACTGGCAAGCGCTTCAGCATACTGCCTGATATTCGGGTAAGCGTCGAGTTTTTGACGCTTAGCGAGAATGATTAAGTCAAATGACAACATAAAGTCAGCACCACTTAGCTTATCACCCACAATGAACGACTTACCTTTAACCGAAGCATCCAGATATAGTCACTGCACTACAAAAGAGTTATGTTTTGGATGAATATCATAAAACAATTTAGATAAGTCATTTTCCATCCAACCTTGGCGTAAAAA
>NZ_JBNNFX010000031.1:0-23120 GCF_050267985.1 Psychrobacter sp. NPDC078929
CAACCAAAGAGCGATGATTGAGTAGTGCCTCATCCATAGGCTCAAGTAATTGGGGTTTCATATTACGCCGAAGTTTGGTTATCAACGTGGTATCATTGTGTTTTGTGAGCCACTCGTTTAGGGCTTTACTGATATAGCCTCTATCCCCAAACACCTTGCCAAACACAGGCGTTGCCATATCCTTAACAGGCACTCTGTCATCCGTATTACCCGCAGTGACTTTAACAGATACAAGCTCGCCCTTATGATTGATAATGGCATGCAGCTTAAAGCCGTAAAACCAGCCCATACTACCTTTACCTCTTTGCGCCATACTCTCAAAGACTTTGTGACGGTAGATACGCTTGTTATGACAAACTGCTATCTTGGTTGAATCAATATAGCTGATACCCGTACAGTCGCCCATCATGCTTTGCAAGTAGCTGCACAGTGGCATGATACTGCGCGGCACAAGCTCTATAAATCGCGAGTAGCTCGGCAGATTTGGAAACGCCCGTTTCATCATGCCAAGCATGTGATGGTAGTAAAACGCCTTAAACTGTCGATACCGCAGTTGATGAAACAGTACCAAGACAGTCATAATCTCTGCTACACTTATCTGGCATGCTCTTAACCTTTGGTGTCCCGTTGCGATTAAATGAGCGTCAAACTCAGGTTTGAATTGCTGATAAAAGTCGTCAATATGGCAGTATAGTTCGGTTAGGTTGTCCATGTAAGAAGTCCTTGTTGTGAAGTTTGTCTTGGTAAACTCACTTTAGCAACTTCGGACTTCTTTTTTTATCTTTTTTTTGAGCCCTTATCCCGAACTGGGGTTAAATAGGTATTTAGACTGTAGGATTATTCGTAGCTTTATCACTAAAATCATTATTAGCATTTGGCTTAATATAACGCGGCATTTTTTGTCCAGTTTCTTTAGCAACAGTATGTAGCATCTGTTCAATCCAACCAGCATCCATAATAAACATAAGCGAGCCATCCTCATTGAAGTTCACATTAGCGCCTTCAACCATGATGAACCCCTCTGCACCTTCATCACTTCTAAGTGTATGTGTTGACCCTGCTGGTTCAAATAAATAGCTCCCAGCTGTTTGCACATCATCTGGATACTCCAAATACATCCAAGATCCTGCTGTGGTATAAAAATGTACTATCCCCGTATGAAAATGCTCTGGCAGTTGAGTATTGGGTTCAAAACGGGCGTAAATAACCCATACTCCTGTTTCAGAGTTCAAATAAAAGGGCGTGATATGAACGCCTGGCAAGGCATTTTTTATCTCGCCTTCCTTTTTCATATTTAGCGTCAATAGATAGTCTTGATGGGTGCCGATAGACATAATGCAATTCCTTTTGCGATATACGATTAATAGCCGGAGTCAGCATCAGTTTCCTTCAAATGCTGCTAGTTGTGAGCAAGTTAAGCTGTGACTACACCTAACTCTTTCAGATACTCTATTAGTATATTCGCCTAAAACTTGCTGCCAACCACTCAAAAGAATGGTTTTTTATAAACACAATACTGAGTACAACCATCCTTTTATTATCAATATTTATGCTAATTTTAATCAATATGACTAGGGCATGTCTGATAGTAGACCCTGACAGATATTTCATAACTGTTTAACCTGCTTCATGGTCATATATCAGCAGAGTAAGTTTATTAGCTTATCTAGCTACTTAAGTTATAGGTGTTTAATAAAAGGAATATTTCGTATGGATACGAAAGCATCAGATACATTTTCAAAAGATTTGTTTGCTCATAAAGTTGTCGTTGTGACCGGAGCAACCTCAGGAATTGGACAAGCCGTTGCCATTGCCTTTGCACAAAAAGGTGCTAAAGTTTGGGCATTAGGATTAAATAGTAAGGAGGCACAGTATCCACAGCAATTGGATATTGAGTCAGTAGAGTTAAATGTCACTGATGAGGATAAAGTCGCCTATTTTTTCAAAAATCTAAATCAGCTTGATGTGCTTTTTAATGGCGCGGGTATTGGCTCAACAACGGAACACGAATTACCTATGTTTAAAAAGGTTGTTGATATTAATTTAACGGCAGTTTTTCATATCAGTGAATGCGCAGCGCCACTATTGGCAAAATCATCTGGTGGTTCTATTATTAACGTCTCATCTATGTATTCTATATTTGGGTCACAACTCACGCCTGCTTACGCATCATCCAAGGGCGCAATCGATCAATTGACTAAATCTCATGCTATCTACCTTGCAAAAGATAACATTCGCGTGAATGCTGTAGCACCTGGCTGGATTGACACTCCTATGATTCAACAGTTAAAGGTATTAGATGGTTTTACCGATGGTATTATGGCAAGAACGCCTCTGGCAAGGTTTGGTAACCCACTAGAAGTGGCTAACGTGGTTTTATTTTTAGCTTCTGATGCAGCCAGTTGGATTACTGGTACCATCGTCAACGTCGATGGCGGCTATTCTATTGTTTAATATATGAATGCTCTAAAAATAGGTCATGGCCTGTTACGACTTGGCCTATTTTAAAATATACTGTTGATGTGCTTGCGCAACGGCTTGTGTTCGGGAGCGTACTTGTAATTTATGATAAATATTACGTAAATGCCATTTTACGGTGTGAATAGACAAAAAAATCTTATCGGCTATCTGTCCATCACTCAAACCCCTTTCGACCAATAATAATATTTCAATTTCGCGCTCTGATAAAACTATCCTAATATTAGGATCACTGTGATTATCACTAGATAGCTGCATAGCGCTTTCTATTCGAGATTGCTTATCTTTCAATAAAAAACTACCTTCTTCATAAAAATCACGACCCCCTATTTCTAGTATAGATACTATATATTTTTGGATATCAGACGATACGGCAACCTCATTTCCCTGATACTGATAAAACTTATTCAACAGCACTAAAATGAGCGGATGCTCATCGAGTATGATTCGATGTGTTTGTGTTGATTTAAATTGTTCTAGCGCATCTAATAAGCTCTTATAAGATAGTATAGGCTGATCCAACACGTGATAGGCCATTGCCAACAATAACCTTATGCGAGCATTACGTATCACAAAGGGTAGATCAGCTTTTAGAAGTTCATTCAGCTCCACCACTACTTGCGCTACTTGCTGACTATTACCCGAAAATATCGTCTTACGATATGGTAACAGATCCAGTCCAGTTAATAATTCAGTCAACGTCAAACCACTAAGATCACCCTCCTCTCTTTTTGCTCGCTTTTTTATTTGATAACCAGTCCGATCTTTCTTATCGTCGTATTTTCCTGTCACCATTACTGGCATTATTTTTTTTAAATCTTGCTCGTCAACCCATCGTCGTATATCACTGGTTAGCCGAGGGAGCGACCATTCATCCGCTTTGCTATTGGCTTTTGAGAGATCTTGATAGCCAATCTCTTTCCCTGATAAACATGTTAGATTCAGTTCTGTCAAAAAACCTAGTGTAATCATATCTGTGATAACCATGTTTTCACCTTGGTCGAAATCTCTAAGTGCTTGTCTGGCATCTTCAATACGATTGCACTCATAATAAAAGCTCGCTTTTAAACTGCTTGCCACACTCAGCATCATATCGCGATTACTATCATTGGTCCCTAATTGAGCATACTCTGGACTGATACCAATGCGCTGAAACTTCTTGGTGGCTGATGGTATATCGCCTAATAGCCTGTCACAAGTTGCATCAATACTATCTATATAAGTTAAACCGTACGGATTATCATCCTTGATATAAAGGGTTCGTGATTGAAAAATTAATGAATGAGCATGTTTGATATTGCCATTATTAAGTTGATATAAAGCGCAGATGGCCAGTAACGGTGCTCTAAAAAAATACGCCTCTAGCGACAGTTGTCGAAGACCTATTTGCGCCAAATGATAAGATTTGGGTAAGTCATCAGCAATAAAAGCAGTCATTGCTGACAGTCCTAACTGCTTATCTTTATGGCTAATAAAAGTTTGGTTGTCATCATCTAATAAATAAAGCTCTTCTTGTTCAAGCACTTTTATATAGCGGGCTGCTTTATAATGTTGACGAGATAGAATCAAACCCCAAATTAAATCATATAGTAAAGCTGGATGTTGACACAGCTGACTATCAGTTAAAGACTCAGTCAGCTCTAACAAACTATAAAGCCGCCCCTCTAGTATCAAATCATGACTGACTGCTGTTAAAGCTGACAAAATCAGTGTGTTATCACCGATTAACTGTGCATGGTAGATCACCTCCAAAAACATACTATTCGTTTGATACCATTCTGCTGCTTTAGAATGAGTGGCAAGATACTTTTCTGATGCTTGATTTTGTAGCCTTGTTTGCAGAAACTGTCTCATCAATTGGTGTATGCGAAACCACTGATACTGATCATCTATCGCTTGAATAAAAAGTCCTTGTTGACTTAAATTTTTCAGCAAGACCTGCGCATCAGTTGCACCAGTTAATGCGTGACACAAGCTGGCATTTATTTTTCTCAATACGCTAATATTTAACAAAAGATTTTGGACATGTGCATCACATTGTAAAAATACCTGCTCCGCTAAGAAATCAGCTATTTGCCGCTGTGCGCCACTCATTTGATGTACGAGTTGGTATAAATCTTTTTCATTCGTACAACATAAATTAATGAGCTGTATACCTGTTAGCCAACCCTCCGTTTTATCAATAAGCATTGATACCAACTCGTTATCAATCAAAGTTAAGGGGCTAGCAGCATCTACTGTCATCTCTGATAATGACTGATTGGCTGCCATGTAAGGTGTAAGCGTGGTATTTTGTATCAAATTACTGTGTAGGTACTGCTGTAGTATATGCGCATCAAGTGCTGACAAACGCAACTCATGTGCTCTAATAATGTGGACCAATCCTTGTAGTTCACCTTTTGCAAGTGGCCAGTTTGGAAACGCACGTGAGGCGATAACTAAATGGTAATTACTGGGTAAAAATAGGTATAGCCACCAGATAATATTCAAGCTATCAGGATTGGTTAATACCTCTAGCTCATCAATAAATAATGTATGGGAAGTTGTCGTATTAAGCTGAGACAGTAAATGATGAATATGACTCTTTGTTACTCTGTCTTCTACTAATAATTGTGCATCAGATGTCTGAGTCAATATTGTCCACAGATATTGGTACAGACGTATAGGGTCGTTGTCATCGTTATCTAGAGTTAGCCAACCAACCGTGAGATGACGTATCTCTAGCTGTTCGCTCTGCTGTAACATAACAGTAGTTTTGCCATACCCTGCAGCGGCTTGTATCAAAACCAACCGATGAGTATTATCTCCAAATAAATGATGTAGTAGTTTGGGGCGCTCAAGCAGCCTGACTTGTTGCAATTGTGGTCGTTCGATCTTTGTTTTTAAAATCAGCATCCTTGCCTCATTTTTTTAATAATTGGTTGCCAAATAGCTAGTAGATCTAATGATCTATGCACCACAATAGAAAGAAATACATTAACCTTAAGCTATAACATGTATCACGTATTAGGCATCATGCCATCTAGCTATTATGACTCGTTGAATCGTAACATTAGTGAGTAGAAAACACACTGTAATCAAAGTGAATGAGTGGTAAATCAGCTTATATTGAAATCAAACAGCACTATAATGTTAAGTATCTGCACGCATATCTGAGAGCTAAAAATCATCGTATTAATAAACTATCTAGCAACCGATACGCTCACAATTCATCGCTTTCAATACCTCAGGAATTCTAATAAAAGTATTAAGGGATGAAGGTGAATATCACGCTCTGTTTATTCTAAGATTCATAAAGATCAATAGTGTTTACACAAGGAAAAAGATCATGCCAGATATTAACGTGAATGGAACTACCCTATTCTATAACGATGAAGGTCCTAAAGACGCTCCGGTGTTAGTACTAAGTCATTCGCTATTTTTTGATCATAAAATGTTTGCGCATCAAATAAAGCATCTATCTAAAATCATTCGAGTGGTGAGCTATGATGATCGAGATCAAGGACAAAGTGCCCGTTCAGAGTTGAAAAGCGTTGACATGGATACGCACACCAACGATGCTATATCATTGATTGAGGTGCTTGACCTAGGGCCTTGCTTTTTTGCTGGTAACTCTATGGGCGGGTTTATTGCGCTACGTTTAGCCGCTCGCCGTCCCGATTTACTAAAGGGTTGCATTGTACTTGGGTCTAGCGGAGAGCTTGAATACAAACTGGCCGATTTTTCGCCTTTGGTTGAGGGCTTAGGTGCGCAAGGTACTGAGCCATTTATCGATACGCTCATGTATATCATGTTTGGCGATGACTATTTATCAGATGCCTCTCGAGCAAGCGAGCGTGAGTACTGGCGTGATCATATGCTAAAACTAGGACCAGACATCGCGCGCAGTGCTAATGGCGTTATTCATCGCACTGGCATATTAGATGAGCTTAAAGGGTGCAAAGTACCTACGCTAGTATTGGCAGGCGAACAGGATCATGCGTATGAAGTACCTCTGTCAGAAAATATTACTAAAACAGTAGTAGATGGCCAAATGTTTGTGATTCCAAAGGCTGGCCATTCGGTAGCACTTGAGCAACCGGAAATCGTTAATAGATATATTGCAGATTTCATTTCAGCACACTCATAACGCTATCAATCATGCTTAATCGGTAAGGCTTCTAGGTTTTGATTCAGTGTTTCTACAAGTACAGAACAATAATAAGAAGTGAGTGCTATATACCACTTCTTATTATTGCTTGATAGCTTTACTGAAATAGCCGTTGAAACTTATTACTTATTGACTGATTAGATAACTCAGCTTGTCTCTTCAGTTTTTCAAAAAATTTTACTTACGACGATGGTATTTACTTAATTTAATAGAATTACAAGCCAAGTGTAAAGCGATCACTACTAAAAGGCTCTGCATCAATAAATAATGGCTTACCATGGATCATCTCTTCAATAAGACGCCCTGTCACTGGCCCAAGCGTTAAACCTTGATGCGCATGACCAAAAGCAAACCACAAATTGGCGTGTTTATATGCAGGCCCAATAACTGGCTTCATATCAGGCATGCAAGGCCTTGTACCACACCATGCTTCAGATTCCACAGCTACGTCAAGCGGTAGAACCTTGCGTGCATACGTCAGTACTGATTCTAACTGATCAAAGTTTTTTGGGTCATCTGACATTGCCATTTCAGCCCCCGTCGTAACTCTAATTCCTTGATCCATCGCTCCCATTACAAAGCCTTTTTCTACATCAAATAAGCTGTGAGAAAATATATTTTCATCAGTCATTTCAAAGTGTTGATGATAACCACGCATAGGAAATAATGGGATCTTATAACCCAATGGCTCGATGAGATTAGCTGACCAAGGACCTGCAGCAATTACTAATTTATGACATGAATAGGTTTCGCCATCTGTCGTAACCTGCCAACCCTCTTCCGTCTGTATAACGCTGTTTACCGTTGACTGCTTTATCTCTCCAGCCATTTTTTCAAAATTTTCAGCATATGCTTTGACAAGATTGCCAGGGCTTTTTATCTGCCAAGAATTTTTCCAATGGATACCACCGACATAGTCTGTAAAATTTATGTTTGGCTCTAACTCTTTTAGCGCTGCTAGCGATAAAACTTCATACTCCACGCCTTGATCAGCCGCTTTTTTTTGCTTTGCCAATGGCTTTTTCAAAAATACTGGATAGACGATGAAGCTCAATCCAGCCTATTTTTCTAACTAGCTCATCAGCGCCTGATGCCTTAATCATAGGGTCATGCTCGTTTGTGCAATGCTGAATGAGCGTAGACCATTCTTTATCTATCTCTTTAACCTTTTTCGGACTGGAATTTATCCAGTATTGTAATAAGGGGCGCTGAAGATTATAGATAGCAGACCAACGGTATCGAATATCGGTACTATTATTCGGCAATACTCTGAAAACTTCTCTAAAATTTCTAGGAAATGGTTTAATATTTACGGCTTCTCTTGTGATAATGCCTGCATTGCCATATGACGTTTCTTCTCCTGGTTGCTTTTTATCGAGCAAGAGAACTTGAGAGTTGCTTTTTTGAAGATGCCAGGCTATAGAGGTTCCTACTATGCCTGCACCAATAACGATCACGTCATAGCGCATATTAATATCCTTAAATAGTAAGCCCATTTCATTAATTTAAAGTAATTTTCTTTACATGGATTTTCATAAAAAATAAATTTATTGGCTGAATATTTTTATAGCTCAACAGACTGACCTAAACCTTCTTTTTTAGCTTTTTGGGCAATCTTTATGGCAACTGCTGCATCGAAGCTTGCTGCGCCCACTGACTTAAATAGCGTAATACCTTTACCCTCATTCGCATCAATACTGATTTTTTTATTGACCAGATCACTTAACGTACCTGTCAGTTGATCCCATGTCCAAGTGCTCTGAATGTCATTATGAGCTTGTATTAAATCACCTGCCTCATGTAAACCACCTTCTGCATCATCTATAATAATAGCAGTACTGGCTTCTATAACCGAGTTACTGACTTCTTTCATCGTTGCTTGATAAGCACCAACCGCATTAATATGAGCATCCGGCTTTATTTGTGAATCTTCAAAAAGTCCTGTCGTCGCTCGTGTCGCAAGATTAATAATATCAGCGTTTTTAATAGCCTCTTCGACACTTTCACAAACTTTAAAATCGACTTGCCATTGTGGATATTCTTGCTCAAATTTGTTCTGAAATTTATGTGCCGTTTGAGGTGTCCTGTTCCAAACAGTTACTTTTTTAATATTTGGACGCACAGTGAGTATCGCATTGAGTTGCTCATATGCCATTCCTCCAGTGCCTATCACCGCTGCCTCACTACTAGCTGGATTCGCTAAATATTTAGTCGCAATTCCGGACAGTGCTGCTGTTCGTACTTGGGTGATATATATGCCATCCAAAAATGTCAGCACCTCTCCTGTTTCATTGTCTGATACGGTAATGACTGCCATGGTTGTTGGCTTATCACGTTTAGGGTTATCTGGACAGATATTTACCAGCTTTACCACTGCATACTCGTTATCACCATCAAAAACTACTGAGGGCATAGATAGATGTGAGCCAGATGTGTTTTTGTTACTTTCCTCGAAAGTAGGAATCACTAGGCGCTCAGGTGTCTTAATCCATGTTGGATGATCGCCTTGTACTTTTAGTAAATCCTCAATAGCGTTGATTGCCATTGACATCGTTAGTTTTTTTTTTACCGTATTAATATCTAAAATTTGCATAATTATCCCCAAACTGCCCTGTGAATTTGTTATTACGGATTATAAAGATGTTGTAAAGCATCGAAATTAAACATTGTTAATACCTAAGTTCTTTTATTCAATATCAAAAATCTTACCGCGGTTCATGATATTGTTAGGATCAAAGACTTTTTTAACTTCTTTTAAGTACTCAATCTCAGTCTCACTACGGCTATAGTGCAGATACGGCTTCTTAGTCATGCCCACACCATGCTCAGCAGACACTGAACCACCATATTTTTTTACCGTCTCAAACACGTATTTATTGACGACCTGACACTCAGCAAAGAAATCATCTTTGCTCATATTCTCAGGTTTTAAGATATTCAGATGCAAATTACCATCGCCAATATGACCGAACCAACAGACTTCAAAGTCTGGATAGTTGCTGCTGACAATGTGATCAATCTCTTCGATAAAGGTCGGTACGTGGCTTATCAGCACCGATACATCGTTTTTATAAGGGGTAAATACTGAGATAGTCTCTGAGATATACTCGCGCAGCTTCCATAGCTCTTCAGCCTGTGTGAGGTTTTGGCTCATAACCCCATCGACGACCCAGCCTTGCTCCATACAGTGCTCAAATATTGCCATGGCTTTGTCCATGATCGGCTCGTATGGCCCTTCAAACTCTAGCAAGGTATAAAACTTGGTACGTGATTCAAAGGGCTCTTGTACTTGACCATGTGCCATTAGCTTATCAATCGCTACATCGTCAAAGAACTCAAACGCTGTTAAATCAATCTGTGCCTGAAAAGCAGAGAGTACGTTCATGACGTCATTGAAGCTGTCCATACCCAGTACCATGACGTTTAAGTCTTGTGGCTGACGCTCAAGTTTGATTTGCGCATGAGTAACAAGGCCAAGTGTGCCTTCACTACCGATGAATAATTGGCGTAAGTCATAACCGGTCGCATTTTTGACCATACCGCGATTGAGATGCAATATGTCACCTTTACCCGTGACGACAGTCAGCCCCATAATCCATTGACGGGTCATGCCGTAGCGGATGACTTTGATACCGCCTGCATTAGTACCGATGTTGCCACCTATCTGACTAGAGCCTGCTGAGGCAAAGTCGACAGGGTAGTATAGGTCTTTTGATTCAGCGAATTCTTGTAACTGCTGAGTGACCACACCTGCCTCAATCTCGACCATACGATCTGCAGGATAGAACTGTCCAATCTGGTTCATTTTATCCATGCTGACGACGATTTCACCATTAGCTGCGACAGCACCAGCAGACAGACCTGTACGACCACCACTTGGGGTTAGGACGACGTTGTGCTCATTGGCCAGCAGTACGATAGTTTGTACTTGCTCGGTGGTCTTTGGAAAGACGATGGCAGCAGCAGCAGGGGCAAAATGCTTGGTCCAGTCTTTGCCCCAATGCTCTAAACTCTCAGCGTCAGTTTTGATTTGGCTAGCGTCGTATTTATAGTCATGTAATAGCGACTGTATTAGGGTATTGATAACGACTTGAGATGATTCTAAAAGTTCATGCACCAGATGTATTCCCTACTATGATGAAAGATAGAAAAGACCACCTAATTACCACGTACCATATCAATGGTGTTTATATTGATAATTATCAGTGAGACCTTTAATGAAATATCTATTATTGCTACCTGATATTTACGTTAGCGAATAATTTTTAAGCATTGCCCTGCATGATATAAAGTAAGGCCTACCTCGGTAAATACAGACTTCATACTCGATAAAGCTACTTTGGATTCCTTTAGCGTTTTAAAAGGCAGTGGGATACTGCTTCTATCTCCCGTTAGAATATAATCAGCAAAGCATTTGCCCATTAGTGTACCAGTGGTGATACCACGGCCATTGTAAGCTGTGGCTGTTAGAATGCCTTCATCAGGCTCTAATACCCGAAAAATATGGTCTTGCGTAAAGCCAAAATTTCCATACCATTCATATTGCCAATTAAACTTGGGTAAATCCGGGTAATAGCTTTTTTGCACACAATCTGCCCATGACTGATAAAAAGATTTGGGCTTACAAGCTCTACCACCTACTGTACCGAGTAGCAGACGGTCGTCATGATCGCGGCGAAAACTAGACAAAGCCAAGCGGGTATCCCAAGCCCCATTTTTATGAGGCAAGATACGATCGGCCGACTCACCCGTCAGAGGTTCAGAAGCTATTTGGTAATAAGAGACAAAGTAAAAAGTCTTGGATACTTCGGTCCATTCACCTTCAGTGTAAGCATTGGTTGCGATAATGACGCGCTCTGCTTTTACGCTAGCTTTAGGCGTTCTTACATACCACTCTCCATCAGATTTTTCTAAAGTATTAACCGTAGAGTGCTCATAAATCGTCACTCCTAATTCAGTTGCTACTTTTGCAAGACCATTTACATAAGCTAATGGGTTCAACGTGCCTGTGCGGTGATCTAATAGCGCCTTATTAATGCTGGTAGTACCGCAATATTCATGGCAACGGCTACCCGTTAGCACTTCTACATTCACACCGCGGCGCTGCAATTGCTCATATCTAATATCAACATCAGCTTCACCTTTAGCATTATGAGCCATATGAATATTACCATTTTGGGTGGCTTGAGCATCAATTTCGTAGCGTGAAATCAAGTCAAATACGAGACTGGGTGCATGTCCTAATGCTTCTGTCAAACGCTCACCTTCAACTTCGCCCAAAGCTATATTTAAATCATCAGGACGTGCCCAAGTGCCTGCATTGACCAGACCAACACTTTTCCCAGAGCCACCACTACCAATACTCTGGCTCTCTAACAGGGTGACTTTGACCCCTTTTTCTGCTAAATGGATAGCAGCTGATAACCCTGTATAACCGCCACCAATGATGCAAACACTGGTCTGGGTATCGCTACGAAGCTCATCATAGGGATGAATTTTGGGCGCAGTTACGCTCCATAAACATTGCTCTTGCAACATTTCGTACTCCGGTGAAGTTATAATTTATTGAGAGAAGGTACTGTGGTATCTGTAGCCGCAACAGGTTCGTCACGCGGTATGAATTTATCCAACACAGCCCATAGCAAACCAAATAAAGGAGACAACCAACAGGCAAAGGCAAAAGGTGCATAGGTTAATGTGGCTATACCTAGCGTGGCGGCGACAAAACTACCACCCATGTTCCAAGGAATTAGCGGTGATAATAGCGTACCCGCATCTTCAATAGATCGTGTCAGTGTGGTTCGTTTATAACCCATTTCCTTATACTTATCTTTGAGCAGACGTCCTGGGAGTACCAACGTGGTATAGACATCACCAATAATCGTTCCTACTCCAAGAACACTGGCATAGGTTGTGAGAATCAAGCCTAAACGCGATTTCACTATTTTATCTACTTTTACCATAATGGCTTTGAGCGTACCGTAATGCTCAAGCGAACCCACAAACGCTAGTGCAAAAATAGTTAGAGTGACAACCCATGTCATCGACATTAGGCCACCTTTTGATAATAATTTATCAACAACCTCAAAACCCGTCTCACTCTTAAAGCCGTTTTGCAAAACATTGAAAATCTCGCTAACACCAATACCTTGCATGAAAAAAGCTACTAATGAGGCGACCACTACACCACTTAACACCGTAGGTATAGCGGGTATTTTCATAATGGCAGCACCAACTACTACTACAGCAGGTAATAGAGTAATAATACTTAAGCTATAATTATCCGCTAGTGTGCTTTGCAATGCTTGAATAGAAGACAGATCGACACTATCATCACCGTAACTAATGCCAATCCAAGCATAAAGAGCTAGTGCTGTGAGCATCGCAGGAATTGTCGTCGGTAACATACCTTTGATATGGTCCCAAAGATCCACACCAGCGGCGGCAGGGGTTAAATTGGTTGTATCAGACAATGGCGACATTTTGTCACCAAAGAAAGCACCAGAGACAATAGCTCCGCCTGTAAAATGTGCCGGAATACCAAGGCCCATACCAATACCCATCATGGCAAGCCCTACTGTGCCCACAGTACCCCAAGATGTACCGGTAGCAACCGAGATAATGGCACAAATAAGACAGACAGAGACCAAAAATGAAGACGGCGAAAAAATGCTAAATCCATAATAAAGAATGGTCGGCACTGTCCCTGCTATAATCCAAGACCCAATCAGCATGCCCACACCCATTAGAATAATCATTGCGGGTAAGCCTATTTTTACCACTTTTAAAAATCGCTCTTCCATGCCAGCCCAGTCTCGGCCACGCAGCTTCATAAACAAGCCCGTGATTAGAATACCGCAAGCCAATGGAATGTGGGGGGTAAAGTCTTTAAACACAAAAAACTGTACCATTAAAATCATAGCGGTCAAGACAAGTGGGGCGATATCGAGTAAGAAGCTAGAAGAGGCATCATAGCCATCTTTAGCAGGATCGTGCTGTGTGTCATCAATCATGATAGTTCTACCTTCCTTAGTAATAACTACTGTTAGTACTGACTATTGATAGCTATAAGTACTGTTATCAATAGTCAGCATCATCAATGTTTAGCTTCTATATCGCTTAGCCAAAATTAATACCTTGAGCAAGTGGCAACTCTGTTGAATAATTAACGGTATTGGTCTGACGACGCATATAGTTCTTCCAAGCATCTGAGCCTGACTCGCGACCACCACCTGTTTCCTTTTCACCACCGAATGCTCCACCAATTTCAGCACCACTAGTACCAATATTGACGTTAGCAATACCACAATCACTGCCACGATCACTCAAAAATATTTCAGCTTCACGTAAATCGTTGGTGAAAACACATGACGATAATCCTTGTGGAACATCGTTTTGCATCTCTAGTGCATCATCAAAGTTTTTGTAAGTCATGACATATAGGATAGGTGCAAAGGTTTCAGTTCGTACGACATCGTTTTGTTCATCAAATTCGACAATAGCAGGCGTTACATAGTAAGCATTAGGGTATTTATCTGACAATACACGCTCGCCGCCTGTGACTTTACCACCAGCATTTCTTGCTTTTTCTAATGCTTCTTGCATGTTTTCAAAACTGTCTTGGTCAATCAGTGGACCTACTAGATTTCCTTCTAATGGATGCCCGATACTGACTGTCGAGTATGCAGCCTTAACCCTTGGCAAAATATCATCTTTGACTGATTCATGAACAAACAAACGGCGTAATGTAGTACAGCGCTGACCAGCTGTACCCACTGCCGAAAATAGAATGCCGCGTAGTGCTAAATCCAAATCAGCAGTTGGGGCCAAGATCATCGCATTATTGCCACCAAGCTCTAGCAAGCATTTACCAAAGCGCTCAGCAACTTTAGGTCCAACCGTTTTACCCATGCGTGTACTGCCTGTCGCGCTGACCAATGCAATGTCTTTACTTTCGACTAAAGCATTACCAACATCTGTCTTACCTAACAGGACTTGCGACAAATGAGATGGTGCATCACCAAACTTCGCTAATGCTTTTTCAAACATCGCCTGACAAGCCAATGCGACAAGCGGTGCTTTTTCTGATGGCTTCCAAATAACTGGGTTACCACAGACAATAGCAAGTGCTGTATTCCAAGCCCAAACTGCCACTGGAAAGTTAAAGGCAGAAATAACACCAATAACGCCAAGTGGGTGCCAAGTTTCACGCATATGGTGACCTGGACGCTCTGATGCGATAGTCAAACCATATAGCTGACGTGACACACCTACTGCAAAGTCACAGATATCTATCATCTCTTGCACTTCACCAAGGCCTTCTTCTTTAATCTTGCCAGCTTCTAGTGATACTAAGAAACCCAAATCTTCTTTATGCTCGCGCAGCACTTCACCTAACAGACGAATCAGCTCACCACGCTTTGGCGCAGGAACTGTGCGCCATGCTTGAAAAGCAGTTTTGGCATTTTGAATTTTGGTATTAACCTCAGCAACACTGTCTAAAGTAACCTTGCCGATAACAGTGCCATCAATCGGAGTATTTATTTCAAAGTCACCATTTTTATAGTGTTCTTCTTGTACGCCCATCGCAGACATATATTGCTTAATCATAATCAATCCTTTGTATAATGGTTTATTAGTTTCTCAACACACTTATTAAATTACCTTGCAACCTAATAACTTGCAAAATAATAAAATTCTTGCAGTCATTCCATTTAGGAATGGCCCTTAAATGTACGCGTTAATATTACTGTCAAATTCAAATAGCAAGACATTGCTTCAGACTTTGAGCCTGTATTTCTTCATATAATTTAAGCTCGTCATAGACCGCAGTTCCTAACGCTTGTTCAAAATCCTGTTGACTTGAAGAATGATCATAGCTATTGTTTTTACTCTGGTTAAGGTTAGATTGGAAAATTCCTGCTGCACTCACAGGCAAAAAATCTTCATACACAATTGGCTCAATACGAATGACACCATCATCAATAAGTGTGCTCAGCTCAGCACGAGATATTGTGTTCAAATCAACTTTGTGAAATGCGGCTGATAGCAATGCTTGTGCTTGACCAGAATCATGTGTGTTATCGGTTAGCTGATAATAAAAGTATGCTAGATCGGAATCATGTAGGGTTTGATAGTTGTCAGGGAATCTGCTAAATGTCTCATCTAGAATCTGATAGTACTGTGATGCATTATCTTCATTAGGCGTTTCCTCCAACCGGTTACGAGCCTCGTTAAGCAACGTGTCATATAACGCTCTACCTTTTGGGGTTAACGCTACTCCGCGTTGCTCAATTTCACCAAAGCGTGCCGTATGAGACCCTTGCTCATAGCCATCTGAATCACCTATATTGGCAGTTCTAAAGCTCACAGACTCTTCTAACGCTTTGAAACTTGTTTGTCTTAGCAAGATTGGGCACGCTCTTCGAGGTGGTCCTTCGATAATGGCTTTTGATGGTATACCTTCTGTCTGCATTTTCTGTTGAGCTGCATCAATATCCAGTGTTCTGGGTGTTAAATGATTGATATGAGGGCCTTTAAAACCCACCACATCAGCAATAAGCGGATGCTGGTGTAATAATTTCTGATATAGCTCTTTTGTCACAGGGGTTTTGTCATGCCAGCGAAAAGTCTCTAACGCTTCTTTTATAAAATGTTGAGCATCCTCAAGGATTAAACCCTTTTGCACCTCAAAACGTTCAATAAGTTCAATCACATCATCAGTGAAAATACGGCGCTTTTGTAGTGTCTTAACAGCCTCTCTTTCAAGAGCCACATCACCAATGAGATCTAGACGTAATAACGAGGTAAAGACTCGAAACGGGCTTTTGTGCAACGAATGAGAGTCCAGAGTCCGGAACGCCGTCGAATGCACTGGCACCCCAGCAGGGGCTAAGTCATAGTAGCCCACAGGATACATACCCATAACAGCAAAAAGACGGCGCATCATACTCAACTCTGATGCTGTACCTAACCGGATCGCACCGTGCCGCTCCATATTCAATCGCTCAATTTCTCCAGTATGTAATAATTGAGATTTGATCTCAGGTTGCGTGGCCAAGACCTCGGCATTCACTTTGCTGACTAAATCAATCAGATCCCCATATAATGGAACTTCTGCTTGATACATTGCTGACATGGCCATAGAAAACTCATGTCGAATATCATTGCTGCTCATAAAGTTTTTGTTATTCATAGATATTTATCCTTTTTATAGCTATCGAGAGAGCCTATTTCTGGTAACTCATTTATTAGTAATTTGTGCTTAAGACCAGTCGACTGGATTTTGATCAGAAATCGTACTTAATACGTCTCTTAAAATATCAAGGCCTGCTTGAAGCGTTTCAGGTTCAATGGTCAGCGGTGGTAACAATCGAATAATATGACGGTATTTACCGCTTGGCATGAGCAGTAAGCCTCGCTTTCGTGCTTGGGTTAGTACGTGAGTCATCACACTAGGATGAGAGCCATACGCAGCATGACGCAGCTCAATACCACGCATCGCCCCAATACCGGTGAGACCATATAGCCAAGGAGAAACACCTTCTGCCTGCCATTGAGCGATACTTGTTTCAATTGCTTGCGCATAGTGCTTAGCAGATGCCCATATCTCATCCTCTTGCATGATGTCTATCGTGGCATTTGCCGCTGCACATGCCACTGGATTACCAGAGTATGTACCGCCCAAACTGCCTTTAGGCAAGCCATTGACCACACTGGCCTTACCTACGACCGCACCTAAAGGCAAGCCGCCTGCAATACTCTTGCCTAGTAGTATCATATCTGGCTCAATGCCCAAATGTGAAAAGGCAAAAGGTGAGCCAGTACGTCCATAACCTGATTGAATCTCATCCATAATCAGTAAGATACCGTGCTCATCACAAAAGGCGCGCAGATACTGAGCGAAAGATGGCGACATTAATTGAAACCCACCCTCCCCTTGTATGGGCTCTGCGATAATCGCCCCAATGTTATTGATGTCAGTTTCTACTTCAAACAAACGATTTAATGCATCGATTGCCTGTTGGTCACTCACCTCATTGTCTGGACTTGGGAAAGGAATGTGATAGACACTACCGGCTAACGGCCCCAATCCTCGCTTATACGGAGCAACTTTACCATTCAAGTTGACAGCAGCGAGTGTCCGTCCATGGAATCCACCATCAAACGCTATGACCCCGGTACGCTTGGTCTTGAGACGCGCAATTTTTATAGCATTTTCAGTAGCCTCTGCACCAGAGTTGGTGAGCATGCCTGATAGCTCGCCACTGATAGGAATGAGCTCGCACAATCGTGGCATGAAGGTTTGATAAGGAGTGTGAGCAGCTGCATTGTAAGCATAATGAATGAGCGATTGGGTTTGATTGATAATGGCTGTCACAATGTGAGGATGGCAATGTCCAAAGTTCAAGACCCCAATGCCACCCACAAAATCAATGTAGCATTGATCATTATCGTCCCATACTTTTGCATTTTTACCTTTAGCTAGGGTGATAGGATGTACCATAGTAAAAGCATCAGTGACGTTGTATAACTTATCCATTAAGAGTCTCTTATCTTCCTTAAGTGTGACCCTCATTTCAGCAAAACCTGATGCGCTCAGCAAACGAATAATAGTTGTGCTTTCATTCCTTTTTGTCAGTACGACTGTTGTTTAGATAAAAAAATCTAGGCATAAACCTAGATTTTTTTGTATGAAAGTTAAGCATCATATACTGCACTGAAAAAGCCATACTTTATTTATTCAGATGAGAATATCAAGCCATGGACTCTGTAATCCATTCTGAAATAGCCTTCACTTTATGTGAATTACCTAATGATAAAGGATAAGACATATAATACGCTCCTCTACCCTTTGATTCATAATTCCATACCGTTACTAATGTTCCTAGTTTCAGCTCCGGTTCTACCAAACGTAACGGTACGAGGGCAATACCATATCCAAGTAAAGCGGAAGCAATACAGGCATGAAAAGTATCAAACCTTGGACCTCTAAATGTTCCATCAACGCTGATATTTTGCTGTTTAAAATACTCATACCATGCACTAGGGCGAGAGCTTAATTGCAATAATGTAAATGCATCTAAATTATCGAGACACAAGGACTTATCCTGTAGGTATTCGGGCTGACAAACTGCAACACAATGTTCATCAAACAATTTGATAGTTTCCATGCCTCCCCAAACACCATCGCCATACAGAAAAGCGATATCAACATTTTGGTCTTCAGGAAAAAATGGACAAACCTCTTCCTTAATATCTAATGTAATTAACGGGTATTCTTTGCTAAATCCCTTCAATGCAGGGATCAACCAACGTGAGCAAAAAGTTGGATGTGCTACTATTTTGAGTACTTCTGTATTACTACTATGTGACATCAAGTTCGTAGTCGCTAATTCAATATGCTTAAGAATACCTAAAACTTCGATGTAATAAGCTTTTCCGGCAGGTGTTAAAGATATTCGTTGAGGTGTACGGTAAAAGAGAGAAAGGTTTAACATCTCTTCTAGCTGAGAAACTTGCTTGCTAACGGCACTTTGAGTCATATGCATTTCTTGCGCAGCATTAGTGAAACTTAGATGTCGAGCTGCCGTCTCAAAACACTGTAAAGCAGTCGTTGAAGGATACTTCCTAAAAGCTAGTGAGGTTTTAATTTCAGTTTTCATAATTTATTTATTCTTGTGTACCATATGATTTAGAGTGTAAAAACATATTCTGTTTTACTCGGGTTGACATATGCTGTCAATCTTCTAGTCATTAGCTTGGGAAATTTTACTGACGCAGCCTAACGATAATAATCAAACCACACTTGTCTTGGCGTGTTATAGCTAAAACCCATCTGCATTCTGGTCCCACTTCGAACATTCTGAGAGAATATGACAGCCCCGGTGTGGTTCACTGTTATGAACGGAGTTTTTTGGCTCTAAACCCATTTACCATAACGTCTGCTCTAAAAAAATATCAAAATGCAAATGCGGTTAGCTTAAGATCAATGTCTGAATGGTTAGGTGTTCTAGAACATAGTAATGCAAAACAGAGGAAAAAAATGTCACACAGTTTGATTCTGTTTGCTGGTAAAAGTCTAGAACGACAAGGAATTTTGCCGAAGAATGGATTGAGGAATGCGATAATATTAATAGGGAGGTATCTAAGACAAATTTTATTATATTAGTAGGTGAAGAAGCTGCTAATTTAGACTCATGTGATATTGCTCACAGAGACAACGCTTTGGATATAACTATTGCAAGAGACTATTTTTCATATTGATTCTAGCTAAACGTGGTGCAGAGACGATAGCTACGCTGGCTTTTAAATCTCGTTACCCACTTTGACAGCCTTTTAATTAAACAATTTTTGAGTAAAACGAGTAAAGTAGTAACCTTTCTAAGCATAACGATGTGCTAAATTCAAGATAATAAGATTCAATTATGGAAACACTAGGGATAATTACCATTCTCTTAATTATATATATTTGGTTTCGATACAAATTCAACAATTTTCGCAAAAAGAAATATAAATTTTTCAATGTCATTGTCTATACAGCAAACTTCTTAGCTAAAAACCCACAAGAACTAGCTATAACTATTGACGATGTTTATTATACAGAGCTATTAAAATTTGTTAACGAAAACCCTTCTATAATCATGGAACTCAAGCAGATCGATAATTCAGCTATATCTTTTGATATCGTTATAGAAGGTAGAAGATATGGAGTTATTGGCCGAAGTTACATTATGAATGGGCTGTCAATTACGGCAAGAGCATTATAAAAGTTAGTGCTTTAGGGAGCGAGTATGCCTACTTGGCTTACTATCGGCATAATAATATTCTTTATAATAGCCTACAAATATCGTAAAAACTCTAGGTACAGTGACTCTGATGAGGCTTATGAAAAAACTTTGTTATCGATAGCTGAGTGGTGGAATATTGCAGGTAATTCTACTATAAGACAAAAAGAGCATATATCTTAACTCTTCAAGCCGCAACTATCGTAGAGAGCTAAGGTCTTGCAGCCCCTGGCTCTCTAAAAACAATAATGAATTCAAACTCAAAAATATCTAGATCGAATTTTGTTCTATTTATAATGGAAACTGTCTCTGATAGTAATCCAGATAAATTTAAGTTTTTGAAAAAATCCTTCAAAACAGACCAAGCAAGAGTGACCCCTGCCGTCAAATCCGTAGAACCAAACTTGGGAGATTTTAATTACGCAGCTTGACGATAATAATCAAACCACACCTGTCTTGGCGATTTATAGCTCAAGCCCTTTTGAATCCTAGTTTGGTTGTAATATAGCTCGATGTATCTAATGATATCGGTAATGGCGGCAAACCTTGTTTTATAATCCTTATGATATACCAGCTCATTCTTTAATATGCTCCAGAAGCTTTCTATGGGTGCGTTATCAAAGCAATTACCTTTGCCACTCATTGAGCCTATAAACTGGTGCTGTTTAATGATTTTATGATACGCATGGCTACAGTATTGACTACCTCTGTCTGAGTGCACAATTAACCCTTTATTAGGTCGTTTGTTTTTGATTGCCATATTTAGTGCTTTGCAAACTAAGTCAGCAGTCATGCGTTTGTTGATAGCGTAACCGACCAACTCTTTGGTATATAAATCTTTCACTCCTGCTAAGTACAGCCAGCCCTCGGTTGTCCAGATATAGGTGATATCACTGACCCATGCTTCGTTAGGGCGGTTAACGTCAAACTGCTGATCGAGCACGTTGTCATAGACCAGCTTGTTGTGGTTTGAGTCGGTAGTAACTTTAAAACGCTTATGACGACGGCATTTGATACCGTGTTCTTCCTTGATGCTTCTGACCATGTATGGGCTGATATCATATCCTTGCTCATTTAGATGCGCATGCAGACGCTCAAAGCCGTAGCGCTCCTTTGTTTCACTGTGTGCCGCTTTGATTAGTAGCTCAGACTGGTTACGATGTATCTGCTGAGCGCTGATGTCACGACCCAGCCAGTCGTAGTAACTTGAGGGTCTAATATGTAGTACACGGCACATGCTACTGATGCGAAAGAAGAGATCGTTGTCTTTAACAAAGGCGTACTTCACTAACTGTGCTTGGCGAAGTACGCCGTCGCCTTTTTTAGAATTTCGCGCTCCTCTTCGGCAACTTTCAGCTGTCGCTTGAGGCGCTTATTCTCTTCTAGCACGGCCATTAGCTGTGGGTCATATTGCTCAGTCCCTGCAAGCTTGCCTTGAGTGGCTTTGTTTTGCCAGTTAGATAGCGTTTGCATGGCTATGCCAAGCTGCTTTGCAGTCGCTGAAATATTACCCTTATTGTCTGCTATCTTCTTGACAGCTTCTGCTTTAAATTCGTCACTGTAGGTTCTTATTTTCTTGGTCATGATAAACTCCGATTAATACGCTTAGTTTACCAAGTTTAGTTGTACGGTTTCTTCAGCATAGCTCAGAGTTCATTTTGCAAAAAATATTGAGATTCTTTTAAGAAGCCAAGGTGGCCTAGATACTTTCTCGCTAATCGCTCTTAATGCTTGTTACGAACCAGTACATTAAAGTGTGCTTATTTCTCAATAACATGCGTGAGTTTCTTCGAAGGATAAATGTATGAATATATGTAGTTGGGACTGGGGAGCTATAGCCAGCATAGCATCGAGTCAAAAATGTTGATACATATTTTCGTCATCATTCCACAAAGATTCTTATAATATCGAATGTTGATTAGTTCTAATTGTGAGAGGTTAAATACCTTTAAAAAGTAACGTATACTTTACTTTGGTTCCAAAATTAGACTTTCCAAGTAACTCAAAGTACTTATTTGAAGGGTCCTTGGGATCCATCGTTATGACACCGAAAGGCATATTTACCTCGAGCTCAATATCTTTATATAAAGCTCTGTCATGTTCAACCACAAAAGATTTACCTGCTTTAAGTTCATCGCTGTCGATCTGTACCGTTTTACCATCCACATCTAGAATTTTTCGACGTTGTACTGTCAATGTCCATGTACTAGGTCTCGACCAAACGTCAAAAGCGCCATAAGCAGTGTTTTTTGTATGACCAACACCTCTGACTTGGTTATAGCTGCAAGAAGCCCCTGCATCGCAAGATAGTTTTGCATCTGTAATTTCATATTCATTAACCTCAACTGCATAATTAATTCTATAGGCGGTCCTAGTAGGCTCTCCTTCACAGTTACGTGGACAATGATGGTCACCTGTCTGAATTGATTCTGTATCTACCTCAATAGGACCTAATGCTGTTGCTTTTGTTATTGCATTAACTGAATAAGTCACTTCAGCGCTAGCTTGGTAAGAAACGCATAGGGCGAAAAAAACGATAGGTATCATTTTCATTTTCATTCTCCTAGGTTTTTGGTCGACTATATTCTTGAAGTTCAAAACGGAAAATATACTATAGTCACTGCACTACAAAAGAGTTATGTTTTGGATGAATATCATAAAACAATTTAGATAAGTCATTTTCCATCCAACCTTGGCGTAAAAAC
>NZ_JBNNFX010000032.1:0-21065 GCF_050267985.1 Psychrobacter sp. NPDC078929
ATGTTCATCGTTGAGCTTGGTGCGAGTCATAAGTGATGCCTTATTTCTTTGTTGTGGTAAACATTAGAGTAAGGCGTTGCTTATTTTTTTCAATGTTTTCTCAATTCTATACAGCCCCTAGACAGATTTGTATCTCATGATTATTTATGTGTAGTATATAAATATAAGTGTTTATAAATAGCGTGTAAAACTACCACATAACAATAATTTAAGAGAATTTATTATGATAGATAATTTGAACAAAAAGTCTTCAGCTAATAAAACTGGGGCAGGTAAGATTAAATTCGGCGGCATGAATGGTGGCGATTCTGTAATATCATCTTTAGCTAGAATAAGATATGAAGCTGGTATAATTCAACAAGCTACTTTACTTACAGCCGGAGATGGTGTCACTATTTTATTTAACGGTTCTAACGGAGAGCCACTATATGAAGGTAAGCCACACTTTTTATGTCATTCTTCCGACTTGTCTAAAGCAATGATTTTTAGGAATGATGATGAAGCTACTTCTTTTTTGAAAGATTTGGGCTTTGCAGATCAAGATATTCTTAAATCTTAACCATTATTATTTATAAGAAAATTATGCTCAGTTTATAGGTATTCTTTATTTATTAAACATAATGGCCGACATAGTAATAACTACCATGTCGGCCATTATGTTAATTACCTATAACTAAAGATGCCTTCAGCTCAAAATCCCCTCAAACATATCATTTAAATAAGCGGTTTGATTACCTACCATAAACAACACATTTCGCTCTTTAAGCTCATCTTCGCTCAATGAGTTATTTATCAACTCTTTCATTGGCGTCGTGGTCAAAATAAAGCTATTTAGTATCAGCTTATCTTCTAAGCGGCTCTCAAGGGTTTTTATTTCTTTATATAGATTAATTTTGGCATCATCAGTATTCATGTTGCGGATACCCTTAGGATCAATCAAGGTCAGGTACTGCTCACCCGTCTCTTTGTGTACTAACCACAATAAAAAGTCTGGATAAAAATTACCTGCTAGTGCAAAACCTAATCCTTTGTAACGGTTATCAGGATTACGAAGTAAATAGATATGGTAATCTTTAAGCGCATCAATCTGTTTATCAGAATTGATATAGTGCTGTAGATCATCGACGAATTTGACTTCGCTACTCTCACCCTTACTGTCATAATCAAATACTGAAGGCGACCAAGTAAATGGCAAGCTATCATCATTTTTGCTGAACAATGGATAATACAGATGCTTGTCAAATACGACTGTACGTAAGCTACCATCCTGCCAGTTGACTGTCTTCTCTAGCTTTCCATCATTGACTATATCTTGTAACTTGGTAAGGCGTTTAAAGTACTCTTCTGCCTCACCATTAAACCCTTCTTTTGATGTAAATACATATTTGTCGCACATGTGAATAGGCAGATCATCGTCACCGACATTAAACTCTGTCACTTCATAGTACTGACCTTCGTATGCGTTTTTCATGGTTTTGTAAAATCTGTCCATGTACGCTTGTAGCAGCTCTAATAAGACGCTTTGCTGAAAGCGAATACCCTCTACATCTTTTGTCAGCTTTTCGCTATCTACCAATAGCCTATACCAGTCATCATGGGTATTCTTAATTGGCTTACAGCAGAACGCTCTAAGCTCATCGATACTAAGACGTATGTTGGTATAGCCACGTTGCATCTTATACTGCTGTAATTGTAAATATAAACTGTCAAAATCAAAGAAGGGCATGATATCAGGCGATATCTCATGCTCTTGACGCTTGTCTTTTAAGTCATTATTACGCTTGCGCTTATCGGTATGATAGGCTTGGAGTCGTGGGTATAAGTCTAAAACCACAAACGGCTTTTTAATTTTCCCCTGATACTTACCAGGAATTTCAAATAGCGACAGCTTAACCTGTGCCTTAAAGCCATTTGGCTGATTATCCTTATAACCATCTTTAAGCGTCAAAGTTTTGAGTCTATGCGGCGCTGCTATACGATTCGTATTGAAATCTAAAGTGACTAAATCTTGGTTAAGCACGATCCCTTCATCGTTTAGATAGTCACGGAATTTTTCCATATAGTCAGCGTGTAAGCCAAAGATATTAATCGTTTGTAGCAAATCTAGATACAGATCTTTATATTCAGCTTTACTATAAATATTGTGCGGCGTTCGTTTGAGTGAGAACCCTTCACCTTTTAAACGTACACCTCGACCGAACAATTGAATAATTTGCGAGCCTTCCCCTTTGCCCATATTCAGCAAACCCATAGTAGAGACACGCCAATTGCTCCAGCCTTCCGTAAACTTGCGTGAGCCAATAAGTAGATTGGTTTTGCTATTGTCATCATTAATGGTGTTAAATAGCGACGATTCGTTTATATCTGTACGTGTGTTTAGATGATAGCTCTCCGTCAGTTTTTCGCACTGATCAAATAGCCCTTTTTCATCACCTACATTTATCACTCCGAATGGTTCATTGTCACCCACTTGCAAGCGCAGCTCGCCGGTATTTTGGGTGATGCGAATGACGTTTAGGCGTTTATTACTACTGGCATTGAAGAACAGACTAAGGATATCTTGATAAATAACTTCTGCTTTTTTGCCGTGCAAAGCATTGAAGCGATTAAGGAAGATGTTATTGCCCTTGTTATCGACTAGACGTGAAGTATTGGTGATAAAGTCATGAAGCCAGCTTATTGTTTCAGCCTTAGAACGACTATCCAAAAAGTCTGCCAAAAATTTAATAATGGTCAAAATATCCGAGTCATCATCGTTGACCTTGTTACCGACAAATACCCAAAGTGGATTTTCGATTTTGAAGGGTTTAAGACGAGCCACATTATGAGCATACAAGTACTGCTGCTGATAAAAGGTCAGTAAACAAGCGGTTAAATAGAGCTGCTGGCTGTCAGGGCTTTCGCCTTTTTTCATATTAAGAATATTGACTTCTTTGCCGTAGCCGTCTTGGTAGAAGTACTTATAAGAGTAATCAAATAAGATGTTTTTGGCATAAACCTCACGCAGGGCTTCACGGCGTGCCTTTTGCTTTTCTAGCTCGTCCAGTGCTAGTGACTTTAGCTGCGCACCATCAAGCTTGGTTAAGGCTCTAGTATCGTAGAGCATTTTCGCTTTGCTTTTTTGCTCGTCTTCTTCTTGCTTAATGACGTTGTTGGACTTATTGATCGCTTGCCCAAACGTTGCTGAGTACTCAAAACTAAAGCCATTTTTGGTCAAAGTATCACGGTAGCCCATCCACACGCCACCACTACTAGTACCGCGATGACCTTCATCAATCAGTACAAGGTTTTGACCTTCTAAAGACTCAGCCGCTACTGTCTTGTCACCATCTCGATCAGCGAGTTTATTAATATCGATGATTTGCACATAATTTAAAAACTGATCGCGAGATCTATATTTGTTAAATATCATGGCATCGATACCAGATATAGCAAAATCTTCTAGATGCTGTTGACTCAAGCCATCATTAGGTGTCAGTAAGATAATTTGCTCAATCTTATCGCTATGATCCGCTTGCTCGATGTAGTATTGATACTGCAAAATATTGACATGCATCAAGAGCGTCTTACCACTACCTGTGGCGCTCCAATACGCCACTTTGTTTAAATCTTCAGCGATATAGGGCTGGAGGATTTCGCTGTCGTTTTTATCCGTGTTGTAGCCGGCAAGCGTATCGTTAAGCTCAGCTAGCATCTGATCCGTGTGGTTAAAATAGTGATCTAAATAGTACTCAGTAAATAGCAGTGATAAATACTGAAAGTACTTAGGATTTAGTTCACTGTTTTCCTTCTCATTACGAGCCTCACTGATCTGTAGCCAGTGACGCACGATATTTCTGTCATAGCGCCTTAACGTGTCGATATCTAAAGCCTGCTTACCAACTAAGTCTCTACTAGTCAGCTCAGTAAAAAACTTGGTTTGACCTGCATTGTCACCTTCATGCTCTATACCTTGGTATTCAGGTGAGTCTAAAAGCACCTGCATCCCTTCGATACTGCTCGGGTTAAACTTTGACCATAGCCACTGCGTCAATACCAGCTGCTCATGGAAGTTTATTTTTTTGCTTTTTGTTTTACTGGATTTAGCCATAACTTACTCTGCAAACATACGCTCAAGGAATACCTGCTCTATCGAGCGGACTTTTAACTCACTACTGCCATCGTCTCTTTTGGACAATTTGCTGTTGATGTTGTGATCGCCATTAACGTAGATGTAGCGGTACTCTTTGTCATTGGGATTGATAGACAAGGTATCAAGCAGCTTATTTAACTTGTCATAGCCAATGCGCTCACAATCACGCCAGAACACGGTGACAAACTCTCCTGTCCGCAAGTGTCCAACGACCTGCACATAGCCCTGTTTTAGCTGATAGTCTATGTTTCTGACCTTTAACCCTATGAGATAGTTAAAGGTATCGATAAGATCGATATTTTGTACGGTATAAGCACCAGCGCTATCGGCGGTTATCTTAAGCTGATAGTCAAAAGGATTGGCAAAATCCGCCACGTTAAGTAGTGATTCTTTACTCTCAATATCAAGCATATAGTGCATGAGATAGTCGTCTTGCTGAGCAGGGGTTAAGTCAGCAAACAAATCATTCTGAGCAGGACTACGGTTGAGCTCAAGGTTGTTTAGGGTATCTTCATAGCTCTCAAGCTTGACGACTTTTAGACAATGGCTGATACCGTTATAAGGGTTTACTACATTTTCATCACCCTTGCTTTTCGGCGGTACAGGCTTACCACCTTTCCAGTCCTCGCTATAGATAATCTTTTGAATACGTGGTTTAAGTACGGTATTAAAATACTCGCCTTGCTCCACTAGAATGTATTTACGATTGCCTTTATCTTCGCGATTTAGTGTAATCGTTGCATGTGCTGTGGTACCACTACCTGCAAAATAATCTAGTACAAACTGATTATTTCCTACTTCAGCAATTTTCAGACAGTCTAAGACTGCTTTATAAGACTTCGGAAAGTCAAACAACCTTTCAGAAGTAAAGAGACTGGTAAGTAAATTAGTACCGTGTGAACCAGCGGCATACTTAGAGGCTTCCCACCAAGTTGAAGGTAACATGCCTTTATCATTTAGATAGTTTTTTCGATAAATTTCAATTTTGTTCTTTTGCCATTCAAATTTTATCAAACTCATTTGCTTTTTAGTTCTTTCTACACCCCATTTCCAAACTCTTTCGCTACCTGTAGAGTCTATAGGTAATAGCTCATGTTTAAACTTATTATCATCATTTACATCCCACTTGTTCAGACTGTCATTCCATTCGATATTGGGTATGTAAATTGAATCGTCTTGCATAATCCAGATAGGGTAAAACTGTTTGGGTCTGTCTAAACGGTTTGAGTCTGTACCAGTCTTTCTAAAGTTTTCCCATAAAAATTTTCTACCGTCGCTCTCGGTCTCATTGTAACGACTGTTTTGAGACTCATTTCTTTCTAGGCGACCTATAGTTTTCAGTTCCTCACTTTTTCTATAAAAAAGCGCGTATTCATGATTGACTGCAAATCCAGAAACTGTAGAGCGACCTTGTGGATTATTTCTGATTGGAACATTAGCTAAATGATTCTCATCACCATAAATGGTTTTATGTATAAATATACTGTTCTCAATTTCATAATCGTCTATAGTAAATATCTGAACACCTAGATTATTCAGTAGGTGATACGACATGCGCATTCTATCAAATATTAAAGAATTCCAGGAACTGTGCTTATAACCATTCTTATAGTTGATTTCGGAAGCAGATGTATTGTACGGTGGATCAATATATATACATTTGATACTTTCATTATACCTTTCCTGCATTAAATTCAATGCTTGAAAATTATCACCATGAATGATTAAACCATCTGTCTGCTCATCCAAATCATCAATATTATTTAATAGCTTGGCTTTAAACGCTAGGTCAAACAAGCTGGTATCCACCATCAGATACGGATGCTCTTTTAGATAATGGCTGCTACCCCAATGCGGTAGGCTATCATCAGCCACCTTAAACCCTAAGCTCTCCCACTGCTGCCACTGAGCCTCATTATCAGCAATTTCGCTATGCAATGACTCGTCGACACGATCAAGCGTAATACAATAATGGCTCGACACCACAAACTTCTTTTTAAGCCACAGCTTCTTTTGAAAGTTTTCTAGCGACGCTAAAAAGTCAATTAACTCACGGCCAATTTTGCGTAAGCACTTGATCAGCGCAAGCTGACGCTCTATCTCTATAAAGCCTGAGCTATTGACCACATCGTCTAAATGCATGACTTCGTTTTTGATATAGAAGTCCAGCTCATTATTTAAGAATTTACCTAAGTCTTTATGAATGAAATAATCAGCCGTGTTCTTTTGCGTATAGGTATCTAGATGCTTACGCAGTAAGTCACGATCAGATTGTTTTTCGGTTGGTGCTGGATGCTTGAGTAAGGTAGCCCATGCTGCACTAACTTTGTTATTTGCCAATATATCGTCATGAGCTTCTTTATTGAGCTTATCTTGCTTGGCCTTACTGTCCATGACCGCGTATTCAAACCATACCGTCAGCTCATCGCCAGCGTCATTAAACTCTATAGGGTGTACGGTTTCCTCATATTCCTCGCCGTCTTCATCGGTACGAGTTACCGTCTTCGGCTTAGAGAGAATAACGAAGCGACGGTTTTTGTCATTGTCTTTTTGATTGTCCTTTGCCGTATCAGCAGACAGTAGACGGAATAAGACGGATTTGTCTGATTCACCTATCGAGTTGAAGCGAATACGGTAATTGCTAAACATCTCACCTGACTTGGTATAGTACTGATCTTTATTCGCCCAGTGCAGCATCACTTCTTCACCAGAATAAGGAATGGCGTAGGTGTCACCTTTATAGCGACGCTGACTGATAAAGTCGCCCTCATCATAATAGCGACTAAAGAAGGTGTACAGATGACTAAACACTTGCGCTTGATCAAAGCTGCTATCTGAGTGCTCACGCAGCTGCGCGTACTGCTCACCTAGTGGACTTTCCATAGCCGTATCGCTAACTAAGTTGCCAGCATCATCGAACGCACGCTTGCCAAACTCCTCTTTTATTTGATTGGTTATGCTTTCTAGCTGACTGTCATGTACATCGCTTTTTGCGTCCGTCAGATACGTCTCTACTTTGGCTCTGAGACGATTATCTAGATAGTCGCTAATTTCATTACGACGCGCGTTCAAAATGCGATAAATACCAAAATCTAGATCAGGACGATCAATTTGAAAGATATTTTTTAGTTTTTGATTAAGATTGGCATATTGGCTCATGGTGAGTCCTTCGACAGGGTTTTTATAGCAGCATTCTGTCATAGGCTTATGACAAAACGAGCTAGGCTAGTCTCAATTAATGAAACCAAACCTAGCTCTAAAATAGAAAAAAATTAGCCAAACATTATATCAGATCAGTACTTCAATAGCTAAAAAACGCTTGCTCCATAATAAAATTTATCAACTTATTTCACGTGCCAACGAATATGATAAAGCGTTTCAAATTGGCTTTTTTTGTGCATCATCTGCTCTAGATTTTCTATCAAGGTGTCGCGTCTTTCCTCAATCTCATCAGTCACATCAAAGATATTTTGACGAAGTTTACGCTGCTCACGTTCTGCCTTTTTGAGTTGTTCTTGCTTTTGTTTTTGCTCATCGATAGTACTAGCTTGGCGCGTCTCACGCTTTAAGCTGCGGATTTTGAGCTTAATATCATCAAGCGCTGACTCAGCCGATGCCATGTGATCATCTGCCCAACTTTCGATCTTTTCTTGCTCACGCTTAAAAAACACCTGATTACTATCAAGCGCATCACTCAATTTGTTTTTATGCTGAAACTCGATTGTATCGGTAAATAGTTTCGGAATAGCTGTCGTTATTTTATCTTCAAACACTGCTCCCTCTAAACGTAAAATACGCTCACAGATATCAGCATCCAATAATGCGTTGTCATCTGTCATACCCGTAAGTATTAAATGCTCTTCTTTAGCAAAAGATTCTAATGACAGTAAGCTAAGCGACAACCACCCTGACTGCCCTACTAATGGCTCAAGGCTGGATACTTTTTTATCATAATTGCTGTAATCGAACTTTATCTGCGCAGTCTCAGTAGGTAGGTACTTTGCCTTATTTAACACATACTCACCAAGTGGATGAGTCAGACGGTATATATAGGTATTATCAGGTACAGACTCTCCCTTTCTGATCAGCTGATAGCTACCAACCTTTATATCCACTGTAGGCGACTTATGCAGCGTAAAATTTAACTGATTAGGATGGAAGTCAGCATAGGGCGCTAGTAGTGCCTGGCTAATCGTCCAAAAGAAATTACTGATACGATCCAATTGCTCTTCAGCACGCTGCTTATGAATCTTCAGCAATTCATGAATATCTGCATCAAAATGCTTTAATAGAAGGTCACGAGTTTGTAGCATTTTTTGATTAATCTGGGCTTCAAGCTCAGACTGTAGCTTATTAAAGCTCGCTTCAATCTCTTGGTTGGTACGGCACTTATCGTAGATCTCAAGAATACGTTTCTCAAAGTTAATACCGCTTTCTATCGATCCTAGTATTTCGTTCGAAGCGCCAAATACTCCTTCAAATAGATCAAACTTTTCACTAAGTAGCTCCATCACTCTTTGATCAGCAGCATTGCGCTCATTGATAAAGTTGACCACAACCACATCAAAAGCTTGACCATAGCGATGACAGCGTCCAATACGCTGCTCGACTCTTTGTGGATTCCAAGGTAAATCATAGTTAACCACTAAAGAGCAGAATTGTAAGTTGACACCCTCAGCAGCGGCTTCGGTAGCAATCATAATTTCAGCATCATCTCTAAAATAATCAATAAGCGCTGTACGTCTATCTATTGACGATGAGCCAGTAACTCGGTCGCTACCTACGTGTTTAGCTAACCATCTGTGGTAGATGCCAGTATTGACTGGGCTATTATTGCTACCATTAAAAGCGACTACCTTGCCATTAAAACCATGAGACTGCAAAAACTCTAAAAGATAGGTTTGCGTACGGCGTGACTCAGTAAATATCACGGCCTTTTTTGGTGCGCCCATTTCAAACATACGGGCAAAGCCGCGCTCCAATGCTGTTAATAGCGCATAAGACTTACGATCTTCATCAATTTCATGAGCTAAAGCAAGATACTGATCGACCTCTTTAATTTCAGATTTAAGTAAATCTGCATCAACGCCACGAGTTTCATATTCGCTATACTCGTCCTCGTCTTCTTCGATAAGCTCTTCATCTATATCTTCATCAGCAATAAAATGCTCTATCCATTCTGCATCAATGGTTTGATTGTCTAAAAGAGCTTGGAGACGGTTACGAATCGATTCTAATGTTGCTATAACAGCAGAAGTAGAAGACGCCAATAGCTTACGTAAAACAATGGTGATTAGGTGGCGCTGCTGTACAGGAAAGGCATAGCTAAACTCTCTTTGTAAGTAGCTATTAATTTGATCATACAAACGCTGTTCAACATCGCTAGGTGTAAATGGTACCGTTAAAGCATGGCGTCTTGTATATGGAATATACTCCAAAACATCCTTACGTAACGTACGATGGATAAACTGATCCAATCGGCGCTTAAGGGCTGGCAAGTTATCTTCGTTAACATATTGACGGCGGAACGCCTTATCGTCACCAAATAAATGCTCATCTATAATAGTACTAAGCCCATATAGCTCCATTAATGAGTTTTGTAGTGGAGTGGCTGTCAGTAGCAGTTTATTACGAGCAACTAGAGACTTTTTAAAGCTATTGCCTGTTTTATTACTTGGACGATGGGCATTACGCAGCCGATGCGCCTCATCAATTACAACCATATCCCAAGGTATTTTAGCCAGCTCATGCTCCATTCTGGTTGCAAATGGATAGGATATAACAGTGATCTTTTTATTTTCAAAAGGATTGTAGACACCTTCTTGACGTAACTTCTTCCAAGTAAACGAGTCTAGTACTTGTACAGGTAGGTTGAATTTATCTTGTAATTCCAATGCCCATTGCTTACGTAACGACGCAGGGCAGATAACTAATAAATTTCTTCTATACTCTGCCCAGTATTGGCAAAGCACTAAAGCCGCTTCGATAGTTTTACCTAAACCTACTTCGTCGGCTAAGACAACACCTCGACTTAAAGGATTACTCAACGCAAATAATGCCGCTTCAATCTGGTGTGGGTTTACGTCAACCTGAGCATCGAATAGCGACTGCGCAATACGTGCGTCGTCGGAGCTACTACGCTGCTTAGTAATTTCCCAAGCAAAATACTTTAATTGGTGGTTGGTTACCTTATTCATAATTCAAATCTTATTATTAGTCGCAACATAGAATTTTTATGCGTCGATCTTCAATCGCCAGTTATCAGCTAGAATGTCCATAAGCTCCATTTGACGTTTAGGCAAATCCTCTGGCTTCCACTGAGCATAGCCAATGACTTGTGTAGTCAGTGCATACGAAGAAACTCCTTTTCGACCTAAAAAGTAAGCATTTTTCTTTTTATCAAAATCGAAGTTTCTAGCACTTGAATTGCGTCTCTTATTTAATGGTACTAAATTAGCTAATCTATGTACCCATATTTTTCTTTCTTCTGCTACAGGCCACCATTGGGCCCATTCACTTTCCTTGTCTACTGTCTGGGGTAAAACGTGCTCAATAGTTAAGATAGTAGGATCATAAGTTGCTCCCCCATCTGATATAAATGCATCTAATCGCAATATTAAGTAGTTTCTTCTTCTTGATGTTAGATCGTAAATATCACTATCAAGCACCTTAATCATTTTATGCTTTTCATCATCTGTTAATTCTACCTCGTTTATAGGATTAGTAAGAGAATGATTGTTTTCAAGTGCGCTAAGCACCTTGTTATAACGTTCGATGCGTTGGTTTATGTTATAGGCACAAATATGCATAAATGCTGCCAGTCGCTCTAATCTTTCAAAAAACCAAACCATGTACTCAGGCTTAGCTTTATTATTCTTTATAAATTCGATTGCTGTTGGCACCCAATCAGAGTTATCAATTCTATTTAACCATTTTAAATACCTGTTAACTTCTTCGGCATAGGCTACCGCTACATAATCACTATTTTTTGCAATCAACAATGCTTCTGCATAAGGCTCTAATACTGCTGAAATTAGATCTTCAGGACTAATACCTTTACTTAATACGTGTTCTCTAAACTCTTCTAGCAACGAACGTTTTGCCTTTTCTTTAGCATGAATCATACGAATATAAGAAAACAAATCATTGAAACGACTCCGTCCAAGCTCGACCTCCATCTCTTCCCAACGTTCATTATATTTTTCTCTTTGGGCCTCTAATTCAACCATACCAATCGTATCGGCCTTAATGATATCAGTTGGCTGCAAGTCTAACCCTCGGCTATTCATTACTGAAAATATTCTAAAGGCTGATTTTTGATTAGGGGTTGATACCGCTACTAAATAACACTTTCGAAGTAGGAAAGCTGTAAAACTCTCAATTTGCTCTACATCATCACCAAGCTTTTCTGAAACGTACTTATCTAGAAGCTGACTATTGCGTTTGATATTTAGACGTGATTCATTCTCAAGCGCTTTTTCATCCATTGCGAAAAGTTCATCAAACTTTAGGCCTTGAACGTAAGATGCAAAAAAATCTCGATCTCGACTGCGAACAGTCAATCGTGGCTTACTCTCTAATCCTTCAAATTTATTCCCTGGCTCTAGTATGTATTGCAGTAGTGCCTTCCTATCATCACCCTGTAGTTTATTTGATAGCACAGCTAGTAGGATTGTTAAAGTGGTCAATCTTTGCTGACCATCAATTACTTCAGAATGAGGCTTATTTTCCTCCTTAATCAGAACAATACTACCAAGAAAATATTCCTCATCAGGTTCATATTGATAGAAACTATGTAAATCTTCAAATAACTCGGATGCCTGATCTATCGTCCATGCATATGGTCTTTGATAAGGTGGAATAACGTATTCAAAATCTGAGCTAAATATTTTTGATAAAGGGTAGTCCGCACCGCTAAGGTTTTTGCTCATTCGTAAACTCTCTATTAAAGATTAACTTATACATGATGATTATTGTTTTGTGATTATATTATTCGAAGTAGTCTACCATACGAGCTTGAAATATCCTTCTAAGGATATACTTCTGTCTGACATATTTAACAGCTCACGATCCTTGATATTGCCCTACTTCCAAACGTTTAAGCTGTAATCTGTCGGATAGCCTGCTAAGCTTAGATATAGCCATTCAACGTCATCCTATTAAATCTATATGCATGAGAATGAGGCGACCCCTTACAGCGCCCTACTAGCGGCTGCTTTTGATCAAGATAGTGATAGATGATTATTAACAAGATAAATACTTTTATCATTTCTCTGGAGAGGCCCTTAAGCCCTTGTTTTATATATGTTTAATAGTGAAAAATAGCCTTTAAAGAATCTTTAAATAGTCTTTTAGCCTGTTTAAATAGTCTTTTATTCGAAAGACTATTTGCCTATTTCTATGAACGCCAAGTACCACCCTACACAATTTTTCCCTAACAAGATTTTGCGCATGAAATAGCCTTTTAATTGCGATAAAACTTTGATTGTAAACACAAAGTGGCTGAGGCCTTTTCTTCTGCCTAAAGTATATTACTTAGTGTATTAGATTAAGAAACCTCTCACAATACAAAAAAAATAAACCGCCCTACTTTTAAAGTTAGGACGGTCAGATAAATCTATACTGAACGTTCTGCAATCTTCGTATTAATCCATTCTGCAATCTCGCTTGCTACCCACACCACCCTTACCTGTGTCAGTTGTACCTTCTTAGGGAATGTTGGATCATAACGATCAGAATTTTCATTAACCATCTCATAAATCGTAGAACGACTAAGACCAGTATAGCTACCAACATCTTTAATACTCAATAGCTGTGGTATGTGATTACATTGCTCAATTACTGGCTGTGCTGCGTTTGAATTTTCCATGATTATCTCCGAATTATTGTATGGGAACATCTGTTCTCATACAGTCAGGGAGTCCTGTATTTTTTTATGAGACTTATATCGTCCGATAGACCTTATGCATAGAGTAATAAAAAGGAGCTGAATCATCAGCTCCTTTTTCTGTGTTAAAAATACTTTTAATAATAAGTTACATACACGACTATCTTAACTATTTAGAGCTTTCCTAAGCCTTTTGTTTGTGTAGCCTTTAGCCCGTTTATAAATATACTCTTCAATGAGATATAAAATAACTCGATCTTTGAAAAAACGCATGCTGATAAGACTGTGTTCATCTATATCTGATGGCGTACTCTTAGCTGAATCAGCTAGGATCGTACGCAGGCTTTCAATTTGAAGGTAGAGGGCATTAAATTCATAGTCTTCTAAAGCATCGACCAGTGAACCAACATATTCTACAACCATGGACTCGTAAACCTTGCCGCAAAATTCTTCTGTTTGGAACTTATAGCAAATATCATCCCATACATTTTTAAGAGGTTTTGTGGTTACCGTATCTTCACCAAAGCTCTGTAAATAACGTTCAGTCTGATTGGCAATTCTTTTAGATATTTTCTTAGACAGTTGTACTGAATTACTTAATGCCATTGTCTTTTCTAAATCCATTTTAGCTATCCTTACGTTAAACAGTAATAATCTGTTTTTAATATGCCGTTATGAAGAACTAGCACATTGTAAGACTTAACCTAGGTATTAAGCCACTAAAAATAAACCGATAAGAAATAAAACAAGCGACCTAAAATCGCTTGTTTCAACCTAACTAATTTACGCCGCATATCTTCCTCAATTACTTTAGCTCACCGCCGTCACGCTTTGCCGTAGCCCTTGCTCTATGCTAGTCACGTTATGAGTGGCTAACCCGTTCTGATAATTCCCCTGCTGACTATTGCTAACGTCATCTGTCTCCATGGGATAAAACTCTTCAGCCACGTCTAACAAACCATCATTATCAATTTCAAAGGATGAATTGACGTAACCCTTTTTCGCAGCCTGTTCTAGCGCGGCTTGATCAAATCCGTGTTCGCTAAGCTCCGAATCAATTGCCTGCGCATCTTGCACTGCTTGCTTTAGTGTCACACCATCACGTAGCGTTAAATCAACAAAGTAAATCGGTGTGCGATAGCTTTGCGTGGTGCTTTTACCCCTTAAGGTGAGTTGCAACGGCAAACACGACAGCTTATTGCCTGACACCGCAGCAAAGTAGCTCAGCCGTGCGGCAAGCGTGCGAATACTATTAAAGCCTGTGGTGCGAAAGATAAACGTGCCTAACTCGTCGTCTTCACTGAGATTAACGTACAAGCGACCATATGGCTTACAGGCTCCACCTTGCGCTAATGGGCAACGATCAGGTGATGGGCAAGGCAGTGTTTCCACGCCATTGTTTGTACGGCGTTGGCACTGCTCACCGTCACCCACACATAGCGGGCGTCCAGTTTGACGATCAAACAAGGTATATTCTGCTCGCAAATTAAGCTCAGGATCATTGAACAACATACGCACAGGTATTTGTCTCAGCTTACCGTCATTATTTGCGCGTAGCTTTTCATCGAGTGGATGATTAATCCAGCCATCCTTATTTTGAACTTGACTGGTGATAGTGAACTGATCGTCTTTAGCAGGCAAACGCTTACCATCTTTTTGAATGACACGTCCAATGCTGATACGACCTAAAACGGGCGGGGTTATGGTGAGACCTTTAATCATGGTGATAGTCCTTATGTATTTAATAAAATGTGTTTAGCCATAAAAAAGCCAACCGATTAGGGTGGGCATTTATGCGCTTGTTTTGGTTTGTCTATGTGTTGATTGAATAAATAGCGGCTTAGTCGTTTAAGATGACGAAGCGGCGACTACCTTGCTTGGTTTTACTAAATTTAGCCAACAGCTCAGGATGCGCTTTGATAACGGCCTTACTGTCCAAACTGATACTATCTTTCGAGCGTTTCCAAGAAATAGCGCCTTTTTCAAACACAGCGACTTCATTATCGGCAATCAGTGTTTGCAGCTGGTGCTTTACCTGATCATGACGCTGCTCTAGCTCTTGCATGTAATCACGATAACTCAGCAGTTGCTCAAATAACTTATTGGCACCATCATCATCTCGCAAATCAACCTTGCTTGAGGGCTTAGGCGTTGGATAAAGCAGCTTTAAGGCTTTGGCAGCTGACTCGCTATGATCAGGGGTTGGTGGGGTGTCCGTTTCTACGTAGTGCCAGAACAGACGCTCATGCTCCATGATGGACGCAATCAAGCGCTTATCACGCTCAACCTTATAAATCTTAGCCTCATGTCCACAAAGTAGCACACAGATGTGCGCAGCAGTTTTACCAGTGACCGCCAGCTGATGCTGAACTTGGCACGTCACATACAAGGGCACACCATGCTTCCAGAGCTTGGCACCATGTTCCCCAGCAGTTTTACACTCAAGTACCTGCACCTCGTCACTACCAGTAATGGCATAGTCTAAATTAGCCAGCATAAAGTGCTTGTCAGGATCAGGGTGCTGCAAGATGGCGTTCACGCGGCGTACCTTATTCCCGGTATGTTCTTGGTAATATTTAGCCACCATCGGCTCTAAGGTATTGCCCCAATAGAGTGGTGAATATCCTTCAATGCTCTCATCGATGTCGGAGCTCATGCGTCCAGTTTTAATCATCCATAGCTCAAGCATGGATAGGTACGGATGGATACCACAAGCAGCCGCAGCATCACTACTGCCAATACCTTGTCTGCGAAATTGTAGCCAGTCCTCACGGCTTAAGTCTTTAGTATTAACCAAACGCCTAGCAGTCGTTGAAGTATTAGATTGGGCAGGTTTATCAGCAGTATCATTTTGCTTGGTTTTCACTAACGCTGGTTTAAGCCTAATGGTTGCACGTTTGGCTTGTCTTGGCTGAGTCGTGCTGTTTAATGCGATCATGTTCATGGCAAGTTCCTTAGATAAATGGATTATTGGTATTAAATGAAATAAGCGGCATAAAAAACCACGCTCGAAGGCGTGGTTGATTGTATTGTTAGATTTTAAATGTGGCTGGTTAGGCCAGCATCAGTAGCGATTCCTCTAAACCCTTTTGTTTAAGCTTAGCGCCAGAGCCAAACCAAGCACCGTCTAATCGATGGTCTCTCGACATTGCTCTGCGTTCGTGATCGACGTATTCAGTGATACTGCATAGCAAGCCGTAAGCGGTGTCTTTAGCGGCATCAAGATCGGCTCCGCGACCTTGACCGTTAAACATGTTCATCACCTGATTCATCGCCTTGGCATTGGGTACCGCGTCTTTCTCTTTCTTAGCGCTGTTAAACAGAATGATGTCATTGTCCTGATCATTGAAGACTCGGCTGAGATAGTTGGCAGCTTCTGCTTGGGTCACACGGCGCTCAGATAACTGCTTCATCTCATAGCTGTGCTCATCCCACTGCTTCACCGATACGCCTAATTGCTGCTTGACCTTATCCGCATCAAACGACGTAGAGTGCGGAACTTTAACGACGCCTCCTGAACCATTCGCTAAGCTAATAGCAAGCGTGTTATTACACACCACACGGATCGATGTGAACTGGGCTGTGGTCGCTAGTGTGCCATCACAAGCGGTTGCAAGAAGCAAATAGCCATTACTGACATCTTTGCCGCGAAGGGTGGCTGACTGGCCTGTACGAGCCAATGCCCATAGCTTACGCCCGCCCTTCAATACCCCAGCAGTTTCCAATTCAAAGTCAGACTGCTCGGTAAGATCACGATAGAACTCTAGAATCTCACGCGGCTGCACTTCTTGATAACGCTGACTGACCACCGATAGCGGCTCGAAGTTATCACTACGGTATAACACCTTTTGCTCAGCAAAGGGCAAGATCAGATTGTGACCTTTATCGTTATTTGCCATATAACTGACGTCTGATGATTCGATACGCCAATCCATACCCGCTTGCTTTGCCCAGATCTCGATAGACTGCTTGGGAGCCAGCTCATTACCTAAACCATGCCAAGGGGTTTCGCCAACGTATGCCATTGATTCGATTAAATGTGCCATTATGATTTTTCCTTTTAGATTTGATTAGAATTATGGGTTATATAGATAGGTTAAATGCTGAAAGTTCTTGAGCAGGTATTGCAGGTATAACTGGGCTTTGCTGCCAAAACGAGTAAAGGGGGTTGCTGTAGCTTGTCTTTAGCCAAGCTAATCGCAGAAGCCAGTGCAGTACCTACCACCACACCGATTGCTGAATTGATTTTGTAGTACCTACAGATACTCACACCAAGACCTGATAGGGCAGATTGTGAACACAGTTGCTCGAAGAGATTAAAGGGACTGTCAGTATCGGCAGTGCTTCTGACGTTCGCTGAATGACAGTGTGGGCAGATGGGTCTCATGAATAGCTCCTTTTTCGATTGCGCATAAAAAAGGCCTGCGATTAAGCAGACCTTTAATTAGGATAGTTTGGGGTTAAACAGTCAGGAGAGCGATGCTTCCTGACTGATCTCATAGGAATACTATATATCTAAAAATATTTTGTTATTCAGGCAAGCCTCTACGTTTTTTTGTACGATAAATACCATGACCAAAGGTACGCATGTTTGGTAACCAAAGTTTAAGTTGCTGCTCATTCTTGCTTGGCTTCGTTAGGTATAGAGCTGAAGCTAGAGCATTTTCAACTTCAATAGGATTATTTTGATGTATCATGCCGATACCTAGTTTGTCATGTTGCTTATACTGCTGCTTACGTTCTTTATCATGGTAGCTATAATATTCGCCTAGACCAGCGGTTACCTCCTTCCATTTCTCACCCACCTCTTTAGCAATATACCAATCATTCTGTCGCTCTGAACCATCATACATAAGCAGTAAATGACAGTGCAGCCCACCTTCTTCCCCACCTTGCTCAATAGCCCAAGCATTGCCTTGCAAATGCTCAAAGCAACTCTTTGGCTTGCAGTTTTTTGCTTTACCGATAAGCTCTCGAAACTTGCTCATGTGATAATTGAAGTCTTCAATGGTCACATGGTGGCTGGTTTCTTTTGCGTATTTTAGGTCGATACGTATAAAGAGCAGTCTTGAATAATGCCTGATTAGATTATTAATATAGCACCCTAGTTTATTTTTATTTTGAGATTCTTGGTAAATGAACGCATTACGTTCATTTTCAATATCATTTTTATAGCATGGCAGCATGTCGATAAAACGCTGAGTTTTATCATGATCCCAAATCACGTTTTCTGGATAAGTATCACCAACGATCGCTTGAGTGCTACTAAAAAATGATAAGACTGGCCGTGAATAAAATAGCTCACTATCGAAGTGAGTCATGAACGGATAATAAAATCCGTTCAGTTTATTTAAGACCTCATTAAAACAGATAGTGTTCGCTAGTATATCTGTAACAAGACTATGGACGTTTGCAGCAGCTAGCGGTTGGTTTAGGTGTGAGTAAGACATTATGGTATTCCTATGAAGTTAGTTTCATAGGGTGGGATCAGTCCGTATTTTTATAATGATGGTCGCTGAGAGTTATGCCCTCAGCAGTAGAACAAGTAGCTGCTGTGTTTAGATAATAATATAAATAACCCACTAAGGACGAGCTGCCGTAGTGCAGCTTTGTGTAGGCGAGCTCTAGAAATTATGGTGATAGGTAGCAGTGGATTATAGGACTTTAAAGACAAATGGTTAAAGTGGAGTTAGCTGAACGGCACTACCAATTAGTCTGAACAATTTTTCGCTATAATATTTTAGAAACAGGTGGATATCACAAATTTTTAAAGCTATCTACTCTGACTTAGAACTAGGTTTGATAAGCATATTTTCGCTATTAAACTACCACTTCCGATTAAAGCTGCTCATCATTATCTCTAGCAAATCCTAACTCAATAGTTGCTTGGCTTCGTCTACGCCAGTTTAGTATAGACTCGCGACATCCATCGCTTTAGCTAATCAGCCCATCGTTTAATACGTAATAAAAATATAGACTCTTACTGTAAGCTGGTATATATTAACTATAGGTAAATTATATCGCCTAATAACAAGGCCTGCATGTATTTATTGCTAGAAATAAACTATAAAAAAAACAATGTAAAACCTTATAAAAACTAGTTTTTGTATTGTGTTTTTCTATAATCTTTTAGGGGCTGTAGTAGATAAGCACTATGCTAGACTACTTTTATGAAGATAACCCATTGTAAACTCAGTAAAAAAGTACAGCGAAGGCTGTTAGAGTTTTTCACAGCTGAAGTGACTGCTAGAACAGCCGCAGATTTGCTTGATATCCAGCCTAATACTGCTGCACTTTTTTATCATAAAATAAGACTTGTGATAGATCATCATCTCTCATTACAAGCTGATGAGCTTTTTGATGGCGAAGTCGAATTAGATGAAAGTTACTTTGGCGGCGTACGCAAAGGTAAAAGAGGTCGCGGAGCTGCTGGTAAAACAGCCGTGTTTGGTATCCTAAAACGAAATGGTAAGGTTTATACCATTGTCGTAGCAGACACCAAACAAACCACCCTAATGCCTGTCATCAAGCGTAAAATCAAGCCTGACAGCTTTGTTTATACTGATAGCTATCGAAGTTATAATGCATTAGATGTGAGCGAATTCAAACATTTCAGAGTCAATCACTCTAAAGAGTTTACTTGTGGTAAAAACAATCACATCAATGGCATTGAGAACTTTTGGAATCAGTCTAAACGAACGCTCAGAAAATATAATGGGATCGATAAGAAGCATTTCCATTTATTTTTAAAAGAGTGCGAGTTTAGGTTTAACTATGGCTCACCATCTAATCAGCTGAAAACCTTGAGAAAATGGTGTGATATTTAATCCTTATCTACTACAGCCCCATCTTTTATGAGGAAATGACATGGTGGATGGACAATTAACTAGGCTTCCTGACAACCAGCACTATCCATTTGATCAAGGATCAATGGAGTATCATAATTCTCAATACTTGAGAACTATGTCAGACTTGTACATAAAAAGTATAAGATCTGGGACTAAGCGTATTGAAGATTACTTCAAAGAATTAGATAAAATGAGTGTTACGGATGCAAAATCCCTACTATATACGTATAATATTTTACTTAATAAAAGTTGGGAAAATATAAATTATGACAATGATGATTATAAAAACTTATTGATCAAAGAGCTTAAAACCTGGAGTTCACCCATTGATAAATTTAATGAGTTATTGGATGTTAGAGCAACGAAGGTTTTACCAAAAAGTTATCTTGACTGGTTTAAAAATGATCTACGATGCTCACTTTTTATCACCAATCTTATCTATAATGTTTTTAAAAACTCAGCTTTTAAAGGTAAGGATGAGCTAATAACAGCAATTACAAGTTTTTTGCCATATAACATTATTTATTTTAATAGCCATGTAAATAACGAATTTGGTTATTTCAATAGAGTACAGATAATAGATGATTGGAAAGTTTCGAATTTACTCTCGATAAAATCCACGTATTTGAAAGGCCGTACACCTGATAAAGAATTAAAATGGCTTGATGTTGCTAACCATAATCAAATTGAATGGGTATATAGCTATATAGATAATGACAAGGATCAGCCTATAATCCTCAAGGATGTATTTTTCCCAGAGACTTTTGAAGAGAAATATGAGCTGGTACTAGCCCATTTAGACACACTATCAAACATTGAAAGCCCTAACATAGGAACTGAAAAGAATAAAGGTTACTCTGAGCGTAGCTATATGTTATACAAAATGAGAAAAGCTTGGGATGGTCGAAAAAATTATAGCTCTAAAAACGAAGAAGGCGATGGCATTATAAAAATATATAAGAAAAATCAGACTAAGTTAGAAAAACTTATAGCCTTTAGTGGCTTTACCGCTCAGAAAATGATAAACAATTCTATCGAACAGATGTATGATCAGCTTATTAAAGATGATACTGAAGCAGTAGATAAGAGCCTTTCCTAAAAAGTGTGTAACTGCTTATAATCCACTAACAGGAGAATAAGCAATGACTAACCAATCTGACATCAAGAAACTGGCTGAGCAAATGGCCAGCAGCATGAA
>NZ_JBNNFX010000033.1:0-19589 GCF_050267985.1 Psychrobacter sp. NPDC078929
CAAGCTAAGTTTCTACGACAAGGTTGGATGGAGAATAATCTACCTAAACTATTTCATAATATGGGTTGTACTTCTTTTATTTTGGATTGACTATACCACAGCAGGGAGTGGTATCAAGTAGATATTGAGATTATTAGTCATGACTTTTATGTAAATACCTGAAGAAGCTAGGTATTTAACTAAGTATTTAACAAAATATACTATCTAGCCTTGTGCACGGCGACGTGCTACCTCACTACCATGTACATCAGCTTTACTATTTTTTAACAGATGGAAGTCGAAATCGATTGAAGCATAAGGCTTATCAAGACCTTTTTCTTTGAGCTTATCAGCGTTGTCAACCATGGTGACTTCCGGTACTAAGCCTTCACGACTGGCAAAAGCAAAGTCATCCCAAAGGTATTCATCACCATCAATATTGATCTGCGTGGTTATTTTGCGCATACCTTCAGCACTAGCGAAGAAGTGAATGTGAGCAGGGCGATTACCATGACGTCCTAAAGCACTTAATACTTGATCCGTCATACCACCTGGTGGTACTGAGTAACCCAGTGGCACAATACTACGAAAAGCATACTTGCCGTCACCATCAGTAATGATAGTACGACGTAGATTAAAGTCAGGTTGCGATTCATCGAAGAAAGAGTAGTTACCTAAAGTGTTGGCATGCCATGCCTCTACTTTAGCATTAGGGATAGGATTGCCATCTTCGTCATAAACATATCCTTGCATAAATAGCACTGTGCCTTCTTCATCTTCAGTACCATCATCAAGCCTCGCAAAGCCTTTTTCTTCAGGAGCACCTGATACATATAGTGGCCCTTCAATGGTACGTATTGTGCCACCTTCTAATCCAGCCGCTTTCATATGTTCTTCAATCATTAAATCCATGAAATGATCAAAACCTAAACCTGGTGATAAGAGGCCGGCTTCTTTGCCTAAATCGCCAATGTAAGACACACCAGTCCAGTATTCATCAGCAGTGATATTTAGATCATTAATCGTTTTCATCAAATCGGTCACAATGCGCAGGGTGATTTCTTGCACACGTGGATTAACTTGCTCAGGGAAGTCGATCTTGCCTTTAATGAACTGTTCAGCCAATTTTTCAATCTGCTTGTGTTCCATGTCCTTTCTCCTTGGGTTTAACCTGATTTGTGAGGATATCCTCGTGGTCGTTCAATCGTTTTAGCTGTCATTTTTTTTCAATCTGCTTGTTCCATGTCCTTTCTCCTTGGGTTTAACCTGATTTATGAGGATATCCTCGTGGTCGTTCAATCGTTTTAGCTGTCATTTTCACGAACAGATGATGGATGACGAAGTAGTGGCGTAACTTCTACTTTCATGTAAGGATAAAGAGGCAATGACATCATGATATCGTGCAGCTCTTCATTGCTCTCAACATCAAAGATACTAAAGTTTGAGTACTCGCCAGCCAATCGCCAAATATGACGCCATTTGCCTTGCTCTTGCAATTTTTGTGATAGCGCTTTTTCAGTGGCTTTTAGTTCGGCAACTTTGTCAGCATCCATATCGTTTGGTATTAAGACATCCATTCGTACGTGATATAGCATTATTCTTTCCTTATGGTTTTGAGCCCGTTAATTATTTAATTCTTTATAAGCTATTTTCAGCAGCAAGGTAGGGTTGAGAGTTTGTATTTGATACCGCTGATAGGCTGAGTCCTGCATAATGATAGATTTTATCGCGATCCACCTCGATCCCTAGTCCAGGGCCTGTTGGCACAGACAGTCCAAAGTTACTGTAATCTAGCGGACGAGCTAGAATATCTTCGGTGAGTAATAGAGGTCCAAAAAGTTCAGTATCAAAATTTAAACTAGGGTAAGTTGAAAACACATGAGCCGATGCGGCCGTGCCAATGGGGCCCTCTAACATCGTACCACCGTATAATTCTATTCCTGCAAGCTGTGCCATTTGTCCAATGAGGCAGGCTGCCTTTAGTCCGCCAGCTTGGTTGATTTTGACTGCAAAGACATCGGCGCAATGATCAATTGCTAAACGAAAAGCATTTTGTGGATCTTGGACAATCTCATCGGCCATGATGGCTACCTCAAAATGCTCTTTTAAACGTTTCAGTCCCGCCTGATTACGCATAGAGATAGGTTGTTCTATTAAATCTACCCCGCCAGCTTGCAGACGCTTGATTGCGCTCATGGCTTCAAGCTCAGTCCATGCTTGATTGACATCGACGGTGACACGATACTCTGGTATAGCTTGCTTGATAGCCAGTACATGAGAAATGTCTTCATTAATAGGATTACTGCCAATTTTCAATTTGAAAATCCGATGCTTTTTTTGTTCGATCATCTGTTTTGCTTCGCTAATATCTTGATCAGTATTACCGCTGGCAAGTGTCCATGCCACTTCAAGCTCATTACGTACACGGCCACCTAATAACTCACTGACCGGTATGCCAAGACGTTTGCCCTCGATATCGAGTAGTGCGGTTTCAATTGCGCATTTCGCAAAGCGATTACCACTGATATGCTGGTTTAGTAACTGCATAGCTTTGGCAGTGGAAGTAGGGGCTTCTTTTAATAACAAAGGCGTGAAGTAAGTGTCTATATTGGTCTTGATACTATGTGGGCTCTCTTCTGCATAGTTGAGCCCACCGATGGTTGTCGCTTCGCCCCAACCTTCAAGCCCATCTTCTGTTTGAATATGAACTAAGACTAATGTCTGCTCATTCATTACCGTACAAGCAAGTTTATGAGTTCGAATGGTAGGTATCGGAACCAGCAATGTCGTAATTGAACGAATCATATTGCGCTAACCCTTGATTAATTAGTTGTTATGCTTGTTATTAACTATAAGACTTATAAACTGCCGTGTCTAAGACCTTATATGATGCTTTTTTATACCTTTTAGGTATAGTATGGTGGTAATACAAGGGTTAAATAGACGGACAAAGTTGATTGACAACCTAATGATAATTAAAAAAATGATAATAAGGATAACGGTATGGAACTTAGACATTTACGTTATTTTGTCGCAATGGCAGAAGAGAAGAGCTTTAGTAAAGCGGCTGAGCGGCTTTTTATATCACAGCCACCGCTTAGTCGTCAGATAAAACAGTTAGAAGAAGAGATGGGTGTACTTTTGATTGATCGTGATCAACGGCCTCTTAAGTTAACTGAAGCAGGGGTCTTTTTTTACGAGCATGCCATACAGATTCTAAAAAAGTCTGATAATCTTCGAGCGATGACTATGCGTAAAGGGAAGTTTGATGGCTCTTTGTCTATAGGTTTTGTGGCGTCGATTTTATACGGAACGTTACCAAGAGTGATCTCCCGATTTCGCAAGGTATATCCTAATATAGAAATAAAGCTTCACGAGTTAAATTCGTGGCAGCAAACGCAAGCACTGACAAATGGCAAGATAGATGTGGGGTTTGGAAGATTATTTTTTGAAGACGCTGCGGTGAGACGTATTTTACTGAGAGAGGAGAGCTTAGTGGTAGCCACTCCTATTGATCATCCCATCATTCAACGACGACAAAGCACTATAACTATCGCTGATCTAGCTAATGAGAATCTATTATTATATCCAAAGGCACCGCGCCCTAGTTTTATTGACTTTGTTTTGAGTTTGTTTGAGGAACGCAATATTGAGCCAAATTCATTTTCAGAAGTCAGCGAATTGCATGTGGCTTTAGGTTTAGTAGCTGCAGGAGAAGGGATCACCATTGTGCCTCAAGCGCTTAAGAACCTACGCGGTACAGAGATTGGTTATATTCCATTAGAAGATGGATTATTAACGTCGCCAGTTATTATGAATGTCCGTCATTTTGATAAGTCGGATTTGCTAAAAACGCTACTCGATGTCACCTACAAGTTATATGATGAAGAGGAGTTTGTTTATCGGCGTGAAGAGATTTAAGCAATTTACTCACTATTCGTTAAGCTTCCTAATATTGACTCGCTTAAGGATAAAATCATGCAACAGTTTTATTATATATAAAGTGCTGCTCGTTTTGACGTAGGGATGTCAACGACATCTTACTTCACCATAGTTGTTAGAAGGCATTAGTGATTAAGACACCTGGTCAAACTCCAATATTAACAACACCACCTGAGAAAAGTGGATTTCATACCTCAGTCTTCTGCACTATATAAACAATAGCATTTAGGTGATTTTCGAATCAACAGAGTAAAAGAGTTTTATGGTAAAACAGTTGGGTGATATTCAGATGAATGTCTCACACAAAAAGGCTATGCTTGTTTGGCCAAATGGGATAATGGCTCTGTGCCCAAGCATACGTTATTTACATTGAATCAAGGGTTTGTCTATCCTGATCTTTACTTTTTCGACAAACCCCAGTCCAACTACAATACCAATAATATGGTTATTGAGGTTGCGACTCAAAACTTCGATATCGAACATGATATCCAGCATTTCGATCGTAAAATATCGACAGACGAGCTGTTTGAGACTCATCAGCGCGCATGGAAAGAGGGTATCTATGTCGATGACGAACAGTGGGCGATACTCAAAAAAACAGCAGCGGCTATATTGGTTGAGAATAGTGAAGCATCTAGTCGCGGGGCAGGGAGAGTGTAGGTTAGAGTATTTAGCAACAGAGGTGTAACCCTATGAATGTTCAGCATTGCTTAGCTTCTTCACTCAAGAAGACGACAATATTCAGTCAGTAACGGCCAAGTGAATTCTTTACCATCATTATTAAATAAGATATTGTCGTTAGTTATGCCCTTAATAGTACCGTTTAACTTCATCGAATCGCATACATAAAGGTACATTACAGTAAATGAATACGAAGCAAAAAACTTGGGGCTGTAGTAGATAAGGATTAAATATCACACCATTTTTTCAGCGTTTTAAGCTGATTAGATGGTGACCCATAGTTAAATCTAAACTCGCACTCTTTTAAAAATAAATGGAAATTCTTCTTATCAATTCCATTATATTTTCTGAGCGTTCGTTTAGACTGATTCCAAAAGTTCTCAATGCCGTTGATGTGATTATTTTTACCACAAGTAAACTCTTTAGAGTGATTGACTCTGAAATGTTTGAATTCGCTCACATCTAATGCATTATAACTTCGATAGCTATCAGTATAAACAAAGCTGTCAGGCTTGATTTTACGCTTGATGACAGGCATTAGGGTGGTTTGTTTGGTGTCTGCTACGACAATGGTATAAACCTTACCATGTCGTTTTAGGATACCAAACACGGCTGTTTTACCAGCAGCTCCGCGACCTCTTTTGCCTTTGCGTACGCCGCCAAAGTAGCTTTCATCTAATTCGACTTCGCCATCAAAAAGCTCATCAGCTTGTAATGAGAGATGATGACCTATAACAAGTCTAATTTTATGATAAAAAAGTGCAGCACTGTTAGGCTGGATATCAAGCAAATCTGCGGCTGTTCTAGCAGTTACTTCAGCCGTGAAAAACTCTAATAGCCTTCGCTGTACTTTTTTACTTAGTTTACAACGGGTTATCTTCATAAAAGTAGTCTAGCATAGTGCTTATCTACTACAGCCCCAAAAACTTAATTCGCAAGATACGTATATATTGAAAACATTAGGATGCTTTTTTCAAACCCCGATATTAATAGCGTCACCTAAGAAAAATAATTTTCATACCCCAGCCCTCTACACTATATAAATAATAGCATATAGAGCTTTTCCGAATTGTCAGAGTAAGATTGACCATAGTATATGCAGAGTATGATGATATTTTAAACACCATAATATTCAGGGATTTACTACCTAATAAGTTATAGTTTCAATAAGAAATTGATCTACTTTAGCGTTAACTATGTCTAATATCAATCTCAAGGATTATTAGCTAGATTAATCAGACTATCAGGCACTAGTTCAGTGAAGTAAATATAAGTAATGGCAGCATGCAAGTTCTTTGCTTTAGCGCTTGCCACATCTCGGTGGAAGGGTAGTTTCCCCGAAAAATAAGAACACTCATAAATATGTAATTGCTTTATACAGTATTAGAAAGGTGACTTGCGTTGTACTTATTTCCTTAGAAAGTAGTTTCTCAAACCTAAAAAAACCACCCTCACTTAAATAGCTAGGGTGATTTTTTATCTGTGCAATAATATAAATTAAACAACATATCCGTTACGTAGAAACAGCACGATTTTTATTTATTAAAAAAAGAGCTCCTATGAAGTAGCAATCGGATTATAAGAGATCTAACAAAGATGATACTTTTAAATAAATATCAATCACTTTTCTCTTTTTCGTACGCCATCTAAAATAAGAGCCTTCAGTAAACTGACTGCCATCAAAATAATGATGAGTGAAAAGGGTATTGCGGCAATAATCATAGCCGAGGTAATAGCATTCAATCCACCAGCTAATAACAATGCTGCAATAACGGAAGCTAGAGCAAGACCCCACACGATGATGTGTTTTTGGCCATTTTCAACTTCGACCTCACCTCCAGCATTTAGCATATTGACAACTAGCAGAGCAGAGTCAGCAGAAGTAACCAAATAGGTTAATAGCAATACCACCACCATCGCTGATAATATTTTTGCCATCATTGGTTCTAACATAAAGCCAATAATTTCGAATAGCTGAGCGGTTAATCCTGACTCAAATATTTTACCACCAGCAATACCACTTAACTCTAAATCGATGCCAGTACCACCAATGAAAGAGAACCAGACAAATAGTGTCAGACTAGGTGCTACAATACCAATCAATCCAAATTCACGAATGGTACGGTTTTTGGAAATACGTGCTAAAAACATACCAACGAATGGTGCAAAAGCAATCCACCATGCCCAGTAAAAAATAGACCAACTGGTTTGCCAGCTACCCAATTCAGTATTGGGTTCCCATACGGTAAATACCATTGCAGGCAAGTGCACAACGTAGGTAAAAATTCCTTTGCCCAACATTTCTAGGGCAAACATAGAGGCCCCAAAAATCAAGAAAAATGCTAAAAGGGAAAATGACAGTACCATATTGATATTACTTAGCCACTTGACGCCCCGTCCAACACCTGACAAAGCAGAAATCATCGCTAGGCACATGACCACAAACAACGATAGTAATAATGCTCCGGTGGTGGGCTCAGGGTTGTTAGTATTGGTCACCAACCAAGTAATACCAGTAATACTGTATAGCCCAGAAGCAAATGAGCTTAAGCCAATACCAATCGTTTGTGCAATACCAAATATAGTGGCAATGACGGCAGAGATATCAATGATATGCCCCAACAACCCTTCTAAATGTCTACCAAACAAAGGCGTTAATGCTGAGCGCATGGTCAATGGTAATCCACGAGAATAACTGAAATACGCTAAACAAATACCAACTAGGCAATAAGTTGCCCAAGCACTGATACCCCAGTGAAAAAAAGAGTAGCGAAAGGCGGCATCTAGTGCTGACTCAGTTTTGGGTATCACCACGCCATCAATAGCAGTTAACGTACTGGCAGATACTTGTTCTTGATAAAAATTGAATACGTCAGCACCTTGAGGCAGTTTTAGGCCGTTAGCATTCAACGCTGACATGATGATTTCTTTTGACATAATAGTGTCAGGGTTGTTTGCCAAATGCCAGATAGGTTCAGCAGCACTATAGGTCAGTACGCCAATACCAATACCTGCCCCAAAAATCATGGAAAACCATGAAAAATTTGAAAATTCAGGTTTTCCATTAGGGTCGGAGCCAAGTTTCGTGCGTCCAAACGATGGCCATAAAATAGCGGTTAGGCAAACAAATATATAAAATGCGACAGAATAGGTATAGTAACTATTCAGGTTAGTGTAAGACCAGTTTTTCATACTATCTAGAATTGCACCGGAACGATCGATGTCGCTTAAAATCCAGATAACCATTACTGTCACCAAAATCTTTGATGTTATAGTGACAATACGGTTAAAACCTTTATAAAAACCTTTGTCGTGAGTTTTTATGTTTAGCTCTGTCAATGGGGGACGAATAGACATAGTTTCTTCCTTAAAACTAATGTAGTGGATTGCATCGAGTGGTTACCTCATAACAAAAGGATTGGCCATCGGCTCCGCCGAGATATTGATCCATGTCGTTTTTGTGCGAGTATATTGCAGTACAGATTCGCTCCCAGCTTCACGTCCATAACCTGACTGGTTGTAACCACCGAAGGGTGCTGTAGGAGAGATAGCTCGATAGGTATTTACCCAGCAAATACCTGAACGAATCTGTTGCGAGACACGGTGCGCGCGAGCTAAGTTTTGAGTAAAGACACCAGAGCCTAAGCCATAGACACTATCATTTGCCATAGCAATAGCTTCGTCTTCAGTGTCAAAAGCAACTAAAGACATGACAGGTCCAAACATCTCCACACTTTGTGTTTCAATATCAGTATTAGGACATTCTACTAAGGTAGGCGTAAAGTAATTGCCGCTAGCTAAAGCAGGATCAGTAGGCGGCTGGCCACCGAAACGAATGGTCGCCCCTTGTGAAACTGCCTTCTCAAGCGTATCTTTAATACGATCTACTTGAGCCTTAGTGCATAAAGGGCCTACGTGGGTACTGGTATCAAGAGGGTTGCCAATGACAATATTCTTCGCTTTTTCTTCTACACGTTTGATAATTTCAGGCAAGATAGAACGGTGAATAAAACCACGAGATCCTGCCACACAAGACTGACCGGAAGCGCCAAAATTACCAGCAATCAAACCGTTTGCCGCACTTTCCAAGTCCGCATCTTCAAAGACGATGATGGGTGATTTACCACCTAACTCCAAGCTCGTTACCGCAAAGCTATTGGCAGAGTTTCTAACTACATGCCTTGCTGCATCGGGCCCACCAGTAAATGCAATTTTGTCTACATCAGGGTGACTGGTCAATGGAATGGCACAGTTTTCAGCATCACCTGTAATGATAGATACGACACCTTTAGGGAAGCCTGCTTGTTCTACTAGTTCAGCAAAAGCAAACATAGGGCAAGGTGCTACCTCGGAAGCTTTTAGAATGATCGTGCAGCCTGCTGCTAGCGCTGGACCTAGCTTAGTCGCTGTCAAAAACATTTGCGCATTCCAAGGCACAACAGCAGCCACTACGCCAATAGGTTCACGCGTGGTAAAAACATGCATATCTGACTTATCAATTGGTAGTGTAGCGCCTTCTACTTTGTCAGCCAGTCCTGCAAAGTAACGATAATAGTCGCTGACATAACGTGTCTGAGCCACAGTTTCATGAGCCAGTTTGCCACTATCCGTTGTTTCAATTTCCCCTAGTGTTTCGGCATTTTGCTCAATCAGATCTGCTAAGCGGTACAATAACTTACCGCGTTGGGTGGCAGTCATTTTTGCCCATTCAGGATTATTCAGTGCAGTCTTAGCACCATCGACAGCGCGTTCGACATCAGCAGAGCTAGCACAGGCGAATGTTGCCCATGCTTCGTTCGTTGCAGGATTATAGCTGTCTAGGACTTGGTTAGTGCTCCCTTCGCACCACTCGCCATTAATATAAAGTTGATAATGAGGTTTAGCCATAGTGGTTCTCCAAATTTCTTATTGGGTTATCTGTTTGTCATCTACTAGAAACTAAGTATGGTTATGCAAATGCTGGCATGACATTATTAATAAAACGGCGCAAGGATGCTTGTTTCTGCTCATAAGTCATACTAGAGTCAATCCAAAATGCAAACTCGTCATAGCCAAGCTCTTCGTATACTTTGAGTTTTTCAATGACCTGATCAGATGTGCCAATAGGCATGTTCTCTAACATTTTTTCAGGAGCATACATGTCGATTTTCGCCATTTCTTCTTCGCTTAATGGCTCAAGTAGTCCTTGACGAATAGGACGTTCGTTTTTGAACCACGCGCCAAAATAACAGTAGAAACGGCTGATACATTTAGCAGCTTCAGCTACGTCATTAGCATCACTACCAACGTAAGCATGTTGTAAAAGCATAATTTTCGGGTTTTTACCTTCGCCATGCTCAGCTTTGGCGTTTTTAAAGGCTGTCATTAAATTTTGGATTTCTGTTAAGCCTTGCCATAGCGGGGTGACTTGCACGTTGCAGCCATGTTCTACCGCAAAGTTGTGGCTATGAGGGTCGCGCGCTGCAATCCACATGGGTACGCCACCTTTTTGTAAAGGTTTTGGCGCTGAAGTGGTTGATGGGAATTGGGTATACTTACCATTGTGGGCGTAGTCACCTTTCCATAGTTGCTGTACTGCAGGGACAAGTTCACGCATACGACCGCCTGCTTCCATGGCATCCATACCAGGCATCAAGCGCTCGTACTCAAAATTATAAGCACCGCGAGCAATACCCAGATCCAATCGGCCGTTAGTGATAATGTCAGTCATGGCCGCTTCACCAGCCAGTTTAATCGGATGCCAAAACGGTGCAATCACCGTACCAGTACCTAAACGTACGTTTTTGGTGTGATGGGATAGATCAATTAGATTTAAAAATGGGTTTGGGGCGATGGTAAAATCCATACCATGGTGTTCACCAGTCCAAATAGCATGCATGCCGCCTTGGTCGGCTATTTTCGCCAACTCAATGAACTCACCATGCAGTTGTTGATAGCTCTGTGATTCGTCGAGGCGTTCCATGTGTAAAAATAGTGAAAATTTCATGAGGCAAATCCTTTGCGTTTTGGTTTAATTTACTTTAGTTCAATTTGATTTGGATATAAATTTTAATGGACGTGACCTTGTTCTTCTTGGCCAACATACACGCCATAAAGGCCATTCTCGCTTTCAGTTGCGTAGCGTGTCATCATCGAACTCATGGCCGGTGTAACAAAATGCTGTTCGGGAATATTATTGATTGAGATATATTCACCTAGCTCTTTAGGGTCAGCCGATTGAGCGGTAGCTCGATAAAAAATGTAATTGGTATTTGTTTTAGTATTCTCATAAATAGAGAAGACAGCGCCCAACTGAGCGTTAATATTACTGTCTGCTAAAAACTGTTGGATCGTGCTAACGGCATTGGTATTGTCATCGGTAGTCGTACTAGGCAAGGTTGCTTTGCCATCCCTTTGACTGAGTAGGATTTTTCCATTGTGCTCTATAATCACACCCACATTGACATGCTTTTCTTGCGTACTGATTTCTGCTGCTTCACGCTCTAATGCTAAGCTAAAATAACCTCCAGACGCATACCCTAAGCCATGCCCCTCACGAGAGGAAAAATCAAGTACTTCACCAACCAAGAGGTGATGATCACCAGCATCGAGATTGCGGTCTGTTTTACAAGAAAAATGCGTCAAGGCACCTTCTATAATTGGATTGCCGTATTCATCTTTATGCCACTCTATTTGACTAAAACGGTCTTCTTTAGAGCCTGCGAATATATTGGATATAGCTTGTTGATCTTCGCTGAGAATATTGACAGCAAAATACTCACAGTTAGCAAACACATCAAAACTGGACAACGATTTTGCTGGGCATACCAGTAGGAGCGGTGGATCAAGTGATACCGATGTAAAGGAATTAGCAGTAAAACCGACGGGTTTACCGTCATTAGACATGGCAGTTACGACAGTAACGCCAGTCATATAGCTGCCAAAGGCATTACGTAGAGTTTTAGGATCAAGTTGCTTCATGAGAACCTCTTTTTAAAAATAGGCATGCTTTTAGATTAAGCAAGCGTCATATTGTGTGAGTCACATTGGTTAAAAAATGTTGCCAATGCAGCGTTAACCATATTCGAATGTGTCATTTGAGTCATATGACGAGCTTCTGGTACGATAACGGCATCAGCATTGGGTAATATACTTGCCATCGCTAATGACATTTCGGGCTTGGAGTTGACATCCAGTTCGCCTGTTAGAAATAACGCAGGCACTGTAATAGCTCGCAAGTCAGCTTCTGCAATACCACGTAAATATGCAAACATCTGATAAGCTCGTGCATATCCCAAACGACTACCATTATCTAACCATTTTTGACACAGCTTGGCTTCTGAGCGGTATTCAGGATTGCCATCAAACCATCTGGCTATTGGTTGATCAGTAACATTTTGATTGAGGTCATTTATCAGTGATTCAGCTCTAGCTTGTACATCTTGAGCCGCTTCATCTGGACGATTATAAATTGCATTCAATGCAGCGACACCAAGTACTACTTTGGGAGAGGATACCGCAGTTTGTAAAGCCGTCATTGCACCTAATGAATGACCGACAATGATGGCTGGTTGGCCCACAACGTTATTAATGAAGTTTGTTAGTACGTCAGAAAAGTCCTGTAGCGTGACTACTGGGCTCGATAATAAGTCGCTCTCTCCATGTCCTGGCATATCAATCGCATAACAGCGATAGTGTTCAGTAAATGCAGACAACTGCTGGTTCCAGCTCTCTGCTCGTAAGCCCACACCGTGAATAAAGACGATAGGAGTGGCTTTTTTATCAATGTTTCCGCCATTGTTATCACCATAGTGATAAGCGATTCCATCGGAGGTTTTACGTGACCACTTCATTAATATCTGCTCCTTATACGGCTGCTGGATTATCTAGATTGCGGCCCAAATCTTTTAAGTCTTGATAACGATCACCAATGCGATGATGCGGACGGCCACCAGATGCACCTCCTAAGACGATGACTACTTCATCATCACGAGGGGCATCTGGAATGGCGAATTGAATGGTCAGATAATGTGAGCGTCGACCGACATCATCTTTATCCATCAACGGCACCATAATGGGGGAGTTTGCGCCGCCGCGCATGTTAGTAAACGATAAATAACTACTGGCAGATAAAGCTTCACGATAGAAGTTGCCAAAACGTAGTGTGTGAATCAGGCCTGAGGCGTGTTCGATTTCACCATCAAGTCCGACTACAGCCGCTTTGCCATACGCTTGTATTTTGTCTGCACCGCCAGCTAAAGCAATGATTTTATCGGTCATTAGCTTACCCAACACAGGACCAAATGCTTGAATCTCAGGTTTTAGGTCTTCGACATAACGTCCTGCCCATGGGTTAGTAATCACCGCTGCAACAGCAAACATTCGAAGCGGTGTATCAGCAGCTTTGAATCCTTCAATGAATGTTTCTTCTTCAAAAGTTACGATTTTTCTAATTTCTGGTTTTAGCATTATCTGTTCCCTACAGTGGTGAATAATCTCTAACAATGTTGGTATACCATAATACGGTATTTAATTAATTGCTAGCTTTTTTTGAAAAAAAATATTATGGTATACCGTAATACTATATTAAAGCGTACTGTTTTCTTTGATTCACAGTCGTTATACTCTGCATTTACATCTTACAAATTAGAGGTCGTATGTTAGAGAAAGTGGAAAAACCAAAAACGTTGAAAGAGACAACACTAGAACAGCTACGCTTAGCGATCATGATCGGACAACTTGAACCAGGTAAGCGTTTGGTTGAACGCACTATCTGTGAGCAGTTGGGTGTCAGCCGCACTGTTGTACGTGAATGTATAAGGCATTTAGAAAGCGAGCATTTGGTGACGTTTTCTGCAGGAGGGTCTTCAGTTGCTGTTTTAGAAAGTGATGAGATTCGTCAAATTTATCATTTACGTACGATGCTAGAGAGCGAAGCAGTTCGCTACTGCGCTGAACAGGCGACACCTGAACTAGTGGATAAATTACAAAGCCACTTAGTCCAGATCCGAGAAAACTTACATGCAGGAGATGTGGTGGAGGCGCTTGGGTATTCTTATTCATTTTATGAGCATTTATTTTTGACGGCCGGTATGACGGTCGCATGGGAGTTGACAGAGAGATTGAATGGACGTATTGGTCGTTTGCGTTTTATGACTTTGTCTACGCAAGAGCGTGCCACTAAAGGCCCTAATAACTTGCAAGATATTGTTAATAGTATTGCTAAAGGTGACAGTAAGTCGGCAATTGAAGCTTGTCGAAAACACATTGATGAAGCCTGCCATATGGGGTTGCATCTTAATAAACAGTAAAAGGAAGTAATAATGGACAAACAACGATTTGAATTGGGACTTACTCAACGCAAAGCCACTTTGGGTGCTGAGTACGTCGAAAAAAATCTACAAGCTGCTGATGATTTTAACCGTCCATTTCAAGAGGCCATGACCGAATGGTGCTGGGGATTTGGGTGGGGCGATGAGACGATTGATGCCAAAACCCGTTCGTTAATGAATTTAACCATGATTGCTGCTTTAGGGAAAATGCATGAATGGGAGTTGCATCTAAATGGAGCAATTAATAACGGTTGTTCTGTTGAAGAAATACGCGCTGCTATACATGCTATTGCGATTTATTGCGGTGTACCACAAGGTGTAGAGTGCTTTCGAATTGCCCGTGAAGTGCTGACCACACGCGGATTATTGTAGTCCTAAAAAAACAGTTGGAGTGAGAAATGCAATTAAAAAATAATGCGTTGTTTAGACAACAAGCCTTTATTAATGGCGTGTGGTGTGATGCTGATAACAAAGCAACCCATGAAGTACTAAACCCTGCAACGGGAGAATTGATTGGTACTGTGCCAATGATGGGAAGTACCGAGACTCGACGCGCCATTGAAGCTGCAGATATCGCTCAATCAACTTGGTCGAAAAAAACAGGTAAGGAACGTAGTAGCATCTTACGTCGTTGGCATACGCTGATTGCTGAAAATATGGAAGATTTGGCTGTCTTAATGACCAATGAACAAGGCAAGCCTATTGCTGAAGCAAAAGGCGAAATACAAAGTGGGCTGGACTACTTAGAATGGTTTGCTGAAGAAGCGAAACGTATTTACGGTGACTTTATTCCTGGGCACATGCCAGATAAGCGTTTAGTCGTGATTAAACAGCCTATTGGCGTCACTGCAGCCATTACTCCATGGAATTTTCCGCACTCTATGATCAGCCGAAAAGCAGGTCCTGCGCTAGCAGCGGGATGCCCGATGATTGTCAAGCCTGCAATGGAAACGCCTTATTCTGCGTTAGCAATGGCTTATCTGGCTCAGAAAGCGGGTATTCCTGACGGTATATATAGCGTAGTCACAGGTGATCCGATAGCGATCGGAGAGGAGATGACGACAAACGCTTTAGTCAAGAAAATAAGCTTTACTGGGTCCACTCGGGTGGGGAAAATTCTAATGAAGCAGTGTGCTGACACTGTCAAAAAAATGTCATTAGAATTGGGAGGCAATGCACCTTTCATCGTTTTTGATGATGCAGATATAGATGCCGCTGTGATAGGCGCAATGATGAGTAAGTACCGCAATAGCGGTCAAACCTGTGTATGTGCCAATCGTCTTTTCGTACAGGCAGGTGTTTATGAGGAATTTACCAAAAAATTAGCAGAGCAAGTACGAGCCATAAAAATCGGTAACGGTTTAGAAGCTGGCATAACACAAGGACCTTTGATTTCTCAGGCTGCGGCAGATAATGCAGAGGCGCTGGTTGCTGATGCAAAAAGTAAAGGTGCAACGGTATTATGTGGCGGTCAAAGAGTTGAGGCTAGTAGCAACTTTTTTGAGCCAACTATTTTGACCGACGTTAATAACGATATGCGCGTCGCAGATGAAGAAATTTTTGGTCCTATTGCGCCAATCTTCAAATTTGAGACAGACGAAGAGGGCGTTGCTCTCGCAAATCACACTGAATATGGTTTGGCAGGTTATTTCTATAGCCGAGATATTGGTCGTGTATGGCGTATTGCTGAAGCACTCGAAGTTGGTATGGTCGGAGTCAATACTGGCATGCTGACGACAGAGTTGGCACCGTTTGGTGGTATCAAAGAATCCGGCTTGGGACGTGAGGGCTCAAAATATGGTATCGAAGAGTATGTTGAGACTAAGTATATTTGTTTAGATATTAACTAAAACTAGGTTAAAGTAAAGTACTGTTCAAGCCTCGATATTCAGCAAATCATCTAAGTAAAATACTAAATAAAAAAAAGGCTGCTAACACTATGCATAATATAGTGTTAGCAGCCTTTTTTACTGTTTCAATCAGCATGCGAACATCGCGCTATATAACCTCAAGGGCGTAGTTCTGTGTTTTCGTTCTCGTATTCTTTCAGAATATTAAGTTTTCGACAATCTGTGAGCTGTTCATACAGCATATATCCAAGACTTAGCTTCAATCAAAGATATTGCACACTTAGTCAAAAATACTACAGCTGTAGTATTTTTATCTCCTAGAGTATTCTCTATAGTTGAATGACGACACTTATCTATTTAGCTATAGAGACGTTGTCGGAATGATACCCTTTGACAGGACATAAAAGACATAGCGTGGCTACTGTCATCGAATCAAAAGTATTGGCTACTAATTGTGTTTAGCCGATAGACAATTATGATGACGGTACAACTAATAGATTATCTCAAGGAGTGTGATATGGCAGGTGTAATACAACCAGAAAATAAAGGGCACGATACTTCTGTCATTCCCTCTGATCCTAACTAAGAGTTGGTGGCAAACGAAGATCGAGCCACTAAAGGTTCTTTAACCATGGCATGGTGGGGCGTTTGTAGCGCCATGTTCTATTTAGTCATTGGTATTGCGATGGCAGAAAATTATGGGACCAAAAACGCTATCATTGGCTTACTAATAAGCTGCGTTGCTTACGGAATCGTAAATGGAATTATTACTCGCTACGCCATTCGTATAGGCATGTCTGTAGCCTTGTTTTCTCGAGTATTATTCGGTCATAAAGGTGCTTGGCTGTTTAGGACCTGAAAAAGCACTGCCTTTTGGCTGGTGGGACGTTGCCGTATATTACATGGGCCTATGGGTATTGATTATGCGCGTTATAGTAAGCAAGAAGACAGCAAGTTCTTATCTTGGTTTAATTTTAGCATCCCTTTTTATATCGTCGCTTTTTTCTTAATCGAGTTGGCGGGTATTTACTTAGTGAGCACTATTCCCTTAGAAGGTGAGTTATCCGAAGTGTCCATCACTTTAGGACTGGTAAAATTAATGGGTGTGTTCGGTCTCATCTTTGTCGTCGTTACACAAACCATGATATTAACAGCATCACCTAAGAAAATTAAACCTCATACCTAAGCCTTACATACTATACAAATATTAGCATGTAAGGCTTTTTTGACCTATCGTGGTACAGTTGATTTATTAGATATATAGATATTATTAACACTATAATATTGAAGGGTATATCATTTAATAAGTTATATTTTAAATTGATATTTACTCTATTCTAGCTGATTGATGTCTCCGACATTAATCTTAATTTCACAACTCCATCTATATGTAGTCGTCAGCTAAATTTAGATAACCACTACGCAGAGCTTTAATTTTCAACATAGAAGAATTTACTAGGGCAATATTCGCTAAGTTTAATCTCGCTTAAGTTAGTGGTTTATATGACTGTGTGAAGTTCGGCTTCATTTATGCATTTATTGGGAATGTCTTTATCTTCAGGCATGGGGTAATATATATTGCTATAAGGGCCAATCCTATGGCGGTTAAAGCGCTAGAGACGCTTGCCTTTACCAAGGATCCATATTAGTCCAAGCATAAACATAACCGAGAACCTCTAAGTTGTCTGTTTTGGATTTAGAAATTTTCTCATCTGGATATTCCTTGTTCTTACATTGTAATAGCAGACCACCATCAGACTGACTAAATAGTGCTCTTACCCCGTAAAAGCTATCCGTTCTTATCAAGTAAAACTTGCCGTTTTTTATAGTGCGCTTAGTTAAATCTACTGAGCACTGTGCACCAATAGTGATTATCGGCTGCATGCTATAGTCTTCTTGATTATAGAATAGAGTCTTACTTAAATTACTGTTCGTCCGTTCAGCAATTTCAGATTGTGACCTTAATAGTTGTTCTACATGGTTAAAATTTTCTATAAAAACACTTAAATTGGGGTGTTTTTTTATCTGTTCTAAGGTCGACCTATTTTCAATAAAATCATCCGCTCTTTCCTCCCATTCTAGCCACTCTTTATATTCTTCTATTTCACGCTCTTGTTCAGCAGAAGGCTCATATTGTTTTTCAAACTCTTCATGCTCACTAAAAACCTTATTCTCAAACTCTTCTTTTAAAAATCTAATACTATACGGAAGTCTAGGTTCTAAACCGAGCTCTGTAATGTAATGATCCCTCATACTTTCTTCGTAAGCGTTCATATAGTCCATAGCGTCGTCAATATCTGCATATGAACTATAAGGGTATTCACCATTCAATAACCAGTATTCTGACTTGCCTAGAACCTGAGAGAGACGAAGCAAATATTCGCCACTCGGTTTGGCTTTGCCAGCCAACCATTTTGACACGCTACCTTTCGAAATTCCTGTAGTTTTTACAATATCGACCTGTTTGAGTCCTTTCTCTTTCATAGATTCTTTAATTCTATTAGCAATCTGACCTAAATTACTACTCACGTTATTATTCCTAAACAATACAAAAGTTTCCTGGATGTATTCTAACATAAGAAACTTTTGGAGGGAATGTTAATTAACTATAAGCTTCCGTCACTATGTATATCAATGGATATAGAAGGTCGAAGAGTTCATAGCAATCTACAGGTTAAAAAAAGAAACTTTTAATTGATTATTAAAGTTTCTCATGTAAACTATAGGTATCAAGAGGTATTAGCTATACACTACATTTATAAGGAACAATAAACTATGTTACTCAAAAAAACTTGGTCAAAGTACACAGACGATGAAAAAGAAATCCTAAAGCAAAAAGTTATTGAGGCTGCTCCAGATACTCCTTTTTCGCCCGAATTCGCCGCTGCCTATATAGGGAAATCATTGTATACATTGCAACATATGCGCTGTCATCAATCCCAAGCTATTACATATAGTAAAGTGGGCAGACATATTTTATATCGTAAAAGACATCTAGATCAGTATCTTGATAGTTGTGAAAAATCTTGTACATCAAACTGAGTACTTCAAAGTTCTAATAGATATACTTAACTAAACTCTAAACATTTATATAGAGAATGTCTCATGAAAAATGAAGAGAAGAATAAAGACAAAAAAATTCATACTGAATTTGGTGTTATGCACATGATCATGCATAAATTCGGTGATTGGGAGATTGAAACTAGACATATGTGTCGTATCGAAAAAAGCTTGTATCTGGATATGCGTACTATATATTTAAAAACTGGCGAAAGTTTAATATCTGATATTGATATGTTATCACGGCGCTTGTCATGTCGAACTAATAGTGAAAAAGAGGCCCTAGCATTTCTTTTAAAAGATAAATTTATATTGGATAAGCGTACCAAACGCTATAAGCATCCTGAATGGGAAGTCATTCTAAAGAACTATAAATTTAAAAACCCAAATAAAGATGTCACAAATTACATAAGTGAAAATAATAGTGTGACAGATGGTGTCACGTCAAAGAAACCTTTGACAGATGCAGAGAGACAAGCAAAATTACGTGAAGAAGGTAAAGTGATACGTAGGCATTTGTCTTCTATAGATGTTGACCACAATGAGGTAAAAGGGATAACTGAATTGCGAAAGCTATTTAATGAACATAAAAGTATGCTCAAATTAACTTCAAAAAATAATGTCACAAGTGATGTCATGGATAATCACAATGAATGTCACACGGTAGTCACGCGGTAACCCTCCCAAACTTAAGACACCTAATAAATAGAATTAAGCTGCCTGATTGAGTTTCTGTATCGGTGTAAAACCGCCATTGCCCATGTTT
>NZ_JBNNFX010000034.1:0-14000 GCF_050267985.1 Psychrobacter sp. NPDC078929
AAAAATACTTTTTATACTTGAGTATGTTTATAAAATGTGAACTGGAAGGTAATGTATGACTGGTATAGGTACTCACTCATTTTAGGTCTTAAAACTCAATACTTAAAAGCTCTGCGTAGAGCCATTATTATAGAGAAATTGAATAATCCATAAATTCTTTATTGATAATAACAAAAGGAAAATACAGTGTCACAGACTCAGCCAACTATTGAAAAAATTCACAGCCTTAGAAAAAAAACAAGAGACAGCGTTAAAAAGTCTTACCCTTATATAGTCGATACACTCTAAAAATGTCATAGCACTACTGGGATGAATTTTGCGCAGCCTCCTATCGTGCGCTCAAAGAAATTTGAAGCGGACTATAATAATTACCATCGTTTGTCAGGCGAGGGTAAGCGGGATACAGACACATTCAGAAATGAAATGAAGAATTTTATTACTATGTATCCTGAAGATTTTGAGAAAAAACCGCTAGAAAATTATTTGAAATAACAGCTATTAATGGCACTCCATTAACATTTCTGTAAGTACATTACCGTTAAATGATTACCCTGCGCAGCAAGATAGCTCTTTAACGTCTTTGCTAAAGGTTTGAGCGCATAACTTCAATCCTTCAACCATCGTCAAATACGGAAATAGTTGACCTGCCAATTCTTCGACTGTCATTTTATTATGAATAGCAAGAGCCGCACTTTGAATCAGTTCTCCGCCTTCATGGGCTAAAATTTGTGCGCCTATCAGTTTTCCCGTGGATTCTTCAGCTACCAACTTGATAAAACCATCCGTTTCAAAATTTGCTAAAGCTCTTGGTACGTTTTCCATATCAAGTACACGACTTATCGTATTTATTCCTACCGCTGAAGCTTGTACTTCGGTTAGACCTACCGTAGCAACTTGTGGGTCGGTGAATATAACAGCAGGCATGGTAGATAAGTCGAGTTGCGCATTTCCACCTGTCATATTAATTCCAGCCCTACTTCCGGCAGCAGCAGCAACATAAACAAATTGTGGCATATTGGAGCAATCTCCAGCGGCATAAATGTTAGCTGTTGATGTTTCCATCATACTATTAACAACAATGGCACCACTTTTATCTGTTTCAACACCAACATTTTCTAAACCAAGCTTTCCAGTATTTGCATGGCGACCCGTAGAGATAAGCAATTTTTCAGCGATTAATGTTCCTTCGTTAGTTTCCAATGAAAAACCATTGCTATCATAAGAAACATGACTTGCTTGCGTATTATTAAGTACCCTAATACCTTCTTTTTCAAAGCACTCTGCCAGTTTTTCACCTAATAACGGATCTTCAGCATATAAAAGGGTATGTCTGGCTAGAATTGTCACACGGCTACCTAAACGGGCATAAGCTTGCGCAATTTCCAGAGCAACAACGGAGGAGCCGATGACAACTAGACTACTCGGTAACTCTTCTGCAAATAAGGCTTCTGTTGATGTCCAATAAGGTGTATCAACTAAACCCTTAATTGGCGGAATGCTTGGTGTAGAGCCTGTTGCAATTAAAATGCGATCTGCAACCAGCTCTTCTTCACTACCATCAGACTTGTGAACTAGCAAGGTATTTTGATTTTTAAAACGTGCATAACCTTTAAGTAAAGATAGCGCGGGATTACTCTCTAAAATACGTTGATATTTAGCATCGCGTAGTTCTTCGACGCGAGCGTTTTGCTGATGTGCTAATAAGGAGCGGCTAAGTTGTGGCTGAATATTTTCTAAACCATCAAACGGGTTAGTACGTTGCTGATGCGCTAATTGCGCAGCACGGATCAATATTTTTGAAGGAACACAGCCGACATTTACACAGCAACCTCCGATTACATCGGCTCCTTCAATGATAGTAACTCTTGCTCCGCCTTCTGCTGCTTTAATCGCACTGGCAAAGGCCCCTGAACCACTACCAATAATGGCTACATGTAATTGTTCTGGCTGGATGTCATTTGACGAGCAACAACTATTCGTTGACATATTTTATTCCTCTTAAAAAGTTAAGCGGTACAAGTTTCATCATCACAGCGTTTATTCGCAGGAGAAACCATGTCCCAAATTGATACAGCAACCATTAGTCCTAGCCCCGTATAAGTAACGTATGAACTCCACCCGTACTGGAACCAAGGGTATAAAGAGAGTAAAACCAAAATGGGGCCAATTGAACCGATAAAACTACGGTGCCATTGACGATGGCTAAACCAGCCTAAGATATTCATTGCCAGCGCTAATACTGCAAACAGTGGTAACAACGTATTGATAAATACCCCTTCCCACTGACTAAGAAATCCCATCCCAATTGCCGCACCAAGACTAGCTATCGCGGGAAAACACATGGCGCATCCCATTGCCGAAACAAGTGCACCTATAGAGCCTGCTTTATCTCCGATACGCGTAACTAGTTCTAAGGGGCTAAATATTACTTATTTTCACTTTTTAAATTTGAAGGGTAGCCAGCGTTGGTAGTCGCTGCAATTAATGCATTGATGTTGGTTTTAGTGTCATCAAAAGAAACAACAGCTAGCTTAGGCTTGTAGGTAACTTTCGCATTTTCAACGCCATCAACATTTTCTAATGACTTTTTAACTGTGATTGGACATGTCGCACAGTTCATCGTTGGCACTTCCAGTGTAACTGTTTTTACTTCAGCAAAAGCACCAAAACTAGAAAGTGAAAGCAGTGCGGTTAATAATAATTTTTTCATAATTAGCTCCAAATTTTAAAATGTTATAAATTTCTTGATCTGTATATTAAGCAAACAAAAGTATCCAATAATTACTGGTCACTAAAATTGTCGCAACTATAGCGCTCAGCCAGAAAATGACTTTTCGTTGTTGCTGTTTCTTAGGAATTGCACAGGCCGTTCCCGGCTCACACTCTTCTACAGGACGGTAAATTTTCCAACCTGAGTAACCAAACAACAACACTACAAATGCGATAAATAATGGCCTATAGGGTTCAAATGCAGTTAAATTACCAATCCATGAGCCACTTACCCCAAGTAATAACAGGAGCAAAGGACCTACACAGCATACGCCTGCGCCTAATGCTGCTATGATGCCTCCTATCATTGGAAGGTTTGATTCTTTTTGATTCATATAGATACCTCATTAGATAATGCAAGTGTATTGCATGTACCTAAGTACGGAGTCAAGGGTGATTTATAAAAAATTTATCTTTGATAATCTGCTACGACAGATACGGGGAATAAGCTAACTTGAATTAAGGCGCAGAAGTAAAATTGGATATGCTGTTTTAGTGGGAAATGGTAGTTAAGTGAATCATTTACTTCGGTTGCAACGAATCAATTATTGGGCAGTGGCTATCGTCATCATTATTTTGGCATTGTCCTAAATGTTCTTCCAAAGCGTGTTCTAACAACAACAAGTCAGCCATCTTTTTTTGTACTGCGATCAGTTTTTTATTAGCTAATTCTTGTACTTTACTACATGGACTATCGTTTAACGCAAGTAACCCTTCAATCTCATTTAGCGTAAAACCTAATTCTTGAGAACGCTTGATAAAATGCATTCTATTTACCGTTTCTTTCGGGTAATGTCTATAGCCCTGCATAGGCTTTGGTGGTTGTTTAATTAAGCCTTTGCGTTCATAAAAGCGAATTGTTTCGACATTTACACTCAGTTCTTTAGCCAACATACTTATGGTTCGTTTAGACACGTTATCAATTACCTTACTGACTTTTTGTTTACTTACTTTATATCTAATTAAAGTGACCATCAATGAATACCAGTTTAAACATCGCTAATTGATTTTGTTTTTTCTTCTATTAAATAAGTAAAGTTACCGTTGTTACAACAATATTAAACCACAACAATGTATGGTTTATCCTTTTTCATTATCAAAGTCCAAATTAGTGTTATTACATGCAGTTCTACATGAGTATACCCTAAGGGAACCACCTATTTCACCCTTCAAACCTATTAACAGACCACTTAAAACAGACTGGTATAATGGAACCACTTATAACAGACTATTTTAGGTGTTTATGTTTATTAGAGCGTATCTACGAGCGTCTACCAAAGAACAAGATGCTAAGCGTGCCAAAAGCGAGCTCATAGCATTTGCCAACGATCATGGCCACAAAATTGCTGCCTTCTATGTCGAAAACGAATCAGGCGCTATCTTGGCGCGACCAAAGCTGATGCAGCTGATTGAAGACGCTCATAAGGGCGATGTGATCTTAGTTGAGCAGATTGATCGCTTGGCGCGTTTGAACCAAGCTGATTGGGATACGCTAAAAAGAATGCTATCAGAGAAAAAGCTCTCTATCGTATCAAAAGAGCTGCCGACCTCATATATGGCGCTTCAATCTGAAAGCAGTACAGAATTTATGAGCAGTGTATTGCAGGCCATTAACTCGATGATGCTGGATATGCTCGCAGCCATTGCTCGAAAAGACTATGAGGATCGCCGTAACCGTCAGATGCAAGGTATTGCTCGTGCTAAGGCAGAAGGTAAGTATTCAGGACGTAGGAAAGATACGGAAAAGCGCAAGATCATCGCTAGTCTGCTCAAATCAGGTCATAGCTATTCTGATATTCAAAAAATGACCAAGTGCTCACGGCATCTGATCGCTGATGTGGCCAAGGAAAGACCGAAGATGCTCAGTACTCATTAAGTGGTTCCACTACGGCAGTCTACTATAAGTAGTCTGTTAATTGATTAATAAGCCTTTTTAGTTGGTTCCGCTGGGATATGTCCTATATTAGCTAGTGTTTTTTTGGACAGGTACAATAATAAGAGAGTGAGTGTATGTATGATGCATATATTTCACATGCAGTCGAAAGACAAAAATATCTTATGTTTTATCTGAGACTGTTGTGCCACTACAAACTATCTTGAATCGGAAAAAACGATGATTCAAACCGTTATCCATTATTTTCTACACTTTGGCATGCCGTTGATGGTTGCCTATATATTTTTTCGTGACGACTATAAACGAGTATATTTGATTCTTTTAGCCACTATGCTAGTAGACTTAGATCATTTGCTAGCCACGCCTATTTTTTCGCCCAATCGCTGTAGTATTAACTTTCATCCGCTGCATACTTATTATGCAATGGCAGCATATGCGGCTATGCTATTTCTACCTAAGACCTATAAAATAATTGGTTTGGGGTTATTGTTACATATGCTAACTGATTTGAATGACTGCGTGATGACCTATCTGAATTGTCCGCAGTGCTTGAATAAGGCTTCTGCCCGTGAGTTGGTGAAATGGTTGGTCACAGCCACGAACGCTTGATGTAGCTGTGAGCACATCGTTTAGTATTTTTCCTAACAAGCATTTTTTTAATGCATTTTCAGCGGCTAACCTAATGTGTTTTGCTGCTAGGATTTATTTAGATTATTAGTGCACGTTTTTACATCGTTTTAATAGTGCTGTAATCGCCACGGGTACGTAAAACAACTTGAACATCTGAATCGCCACGATTTCGCCAGAACCAACCGTGATTACCTGTAAATGCGGCCTCTAAAACGCCTTCATCAGAAGCAACCCCGCGACCTTTCTCATAGCTAATGGCTTTACCCAAGGCATCACCGTGAGTATCAAAATTAACCTCACCGCCAGTGACTGCCCAAGAGTAATTTGCTTTATCACCTTCAGACATTTTCATTTTAATTTCTATTCCTTCACCTGGAGTCAGGGTGAAGGGAATCTCATCACGCCACTGTCCATCAGCAACGGTAGTATCAGTAGGCGTGGTATTTATTGTTTGTTCTGTCATATTGTCAATGTCTGAGGTTCCGGTTGCTACTAAACCAGCCGCATCTGCGGCAGCTTCTTCTGCCAATTGCTGCTTAATCTGTCCCATCTCTGTTAATCGAAGCAGTTTACCAACCCCAGTTGGATCAATACCATATTCTGCCGGTAGAACCACTGTAAATAAAATGACTATTGCTGCAATTGCAGCCAGAATAGTAGATTTTATGAGTTGCTTTGAAGAGGGCAGCTCAGCTTGTGAAGGGGTGTCACTGTTATACATATTAGAAATCCTTGGGTTATTGAGACATTAAATAGCCAGTAAGCTGCATGCCCACTAAAATAAATCCTGCGCTCATCATGGCAACGTTGGCGGTATAAGCGTTACGGATGAAACTTGACGTGCGTCGCCAGTAGCTCATGCCAATCAATATGATTGCTAGAGCTAATAGCTGCCCAATCTCCACACCCACGTTAAATGCGAGTAAGTTAGGTAGCAGGCCGTCAGGAGACATATCGTATTCTAGAATCTTAGTTGACAACCCAAAGCCATGGAAAAGACCAAATATAAGTACCGCTATTTTTGTATTTGGTTGATATCCGAACCATCGCTGGAAAGCACCAATGTTGTCTAAAGCTTTATAAACAACAGAGAGGCCAATAATTGCATCAATCAGATAACTATTTATACCAATGTTGAAATACACACCTAAAATCATCGTGGTGGAATGACCCAATGCAAATAGGCTCACATAGACACCAATATGTTTCATACGGTAAAGAAAGAAGATGACCCCGAAGAGGAACAGTATATGGTCATATCCCGTTATCATGTGCTTAGCACCCAAGTACATAAAGGGTAAAATATTGACTCCTGAAATTTCCTGAATATAACCTTTATCACCTGCGGTTACAGCGTGAGCAAAAGCTTCGTTACTGCCAAAAATGACACAGGAAAGCAGTACCGAAAGTAACAGCAGACGGGTCTGCCAAGTCGCCCATGACGAGCTTGTTGACCTATTATGAGCATAGCTGTGCATTGAGAATCCTATGGTGTGAAATAATGGATACGCGGCCTAATGTAATACAATAAAAAATTTTGAACTCATTCAATAGAAAGTAATTATGACTGGCACCTCAAAGCACTTTCTTACAGATAGGGCACATAAAATACGAATTTTTTAAATGCAAGCCGAGCAATTAAGGAGTAAGATGATATCCCCTAGGGGGGGATTAGGTCAATAAAAAATTAAGTTTTTATCGGGTATAATTGCGCTCTCTAGAGGAAGGACACTGCCATTATGAAAAAACCGCACATACACGAGTCTCATCCAGCTGTTATCACACGCCTTAAAAAAGCAAATGGTCATCTGAATAGTACGATAGAGATGTTAGTAGATGGACGAACTTGTCTTGATGTAGCGCAGCAGCTGCAAGCTGTAGAAAATGCCATTCATCAAGCTAAGAAAGTTCTAATTCAGGACCACTTGGATCATTGCCTTGAAGATTTACTAGGATCTGTCGACAAAGAACAGAAAGACTCTCTAGATGAGTTTAAGGAAATAACCCGTTATCTATAAGGTCCATCGGCTGAAATAAAGAGGCTCGGATGCTAAGTGTTTTTGTGAATCGAACTTATCGTCACTTGTTTGCTGCCCAAGTCATTGCTTTAATTGGAACTGGCCTCGCTACTGTGGCGCTAGGGTTATTAGCTTTTGATCTGGCAGGTAGTAATGCTGGTGTCGTTATGGGAACCGCATTGGCCATCAAGATGATTGCTTATGTTGGTATCGCCCCAATTGCAGCAGCCTTTGCCGAACGACTGCCCAAACGTACGATGTTGGTAACGCTAGATGTGATACGAGCAGGTGTCGCCCTGCTTTTGCCGTTTGTTTCGCAGATTTGGGAAGTTTACGTGCTGATCTTTGTATTGCAAGCTGCCTCAGCGGCCTTCACGCCGACTTTTCAAGCCACTATTCCTGATGTTCTGCCTGACGAGCAGGATTACACTAAAGCCTTATCACTTTCACGCCTTGCGTACGATATGGAAAGTCTGATAAGTCCCATGTTAGCAGCAGCATTGCTGACAGTAATGAGCTTTCATAATCTGTTTACGGGAACAGTGTTGGGATTTTTAGTCTCTGCCATATTGGTCGTATCGGTGGTACTACCCTCACATGCTATACCAGAGCGTCGTAGCATCTATGATAGAACTACGCGCGGTATTCGGATCTATTTAGCCACACCTCGATTGCGCGGATTGCTTGCAGTCAATGTTGCCGTTTCTGCCGCAGCGTCTATGGTTTTTGTAAATACGGTTGTAATCATTCAGGGTGGCATGGGACTCACTCAGAGTGCAGTGGCATTAGCCTTAGCGAGCTTTGGCGCTGGTTCTATGATTGCTGCATTGGCTTTGCCAAGCCTACTAAGTAAGCTGACAGACCGTAGGGTCATGTTAAGCGGTGTAGGGCTGTTAGTGGTGGGTATGTTCGCTGGTACATTGATGATGGGACAAAACTCACTTATGGCCTTATGGTTCGTGTTAGGTTTGGGTTATTCTGCTGCTCAAACTCCCTCTGGCCGCTTGCTATGGCGATCCTCACATCAAGAAGATCGCCCAGCACTGTTTGCCGCTCAGTTTGCTTTATCTCATGTCAGTTGGTTGGTATTTTACCCCTTGGCAGGTTGGTTAGGTGCTCATTACAGTATGACTGTTGCTTTTGCAGTATTAGGCGGTGCTGCTGCACTAGCGGTATGGGCGGCTTTTAGAGTCTGGCCGTCTATTGATTTAACAGAGATTGAACATGAGCATTTCAATCTACCAGAGGGTCATATCCATGCTACTGGATCTCCTACACCCAACGGGATACGACATACCCATCCTTTCGTAGTCGATGACTATCATCCGCGTTGGCCGAGCTCAGGTCATTGATTTTGAATCTGTATACAAGAAGGGGGTTGCCATTGCGGAAGCATTAGTGTTTGAAAAGGGCACTACCAAGGACTTTTTCTCAAAAAAAATGATATACGGCGCTGATATTCTGAAGCTTACTATGCTACTGATTTATCAAGGCACTTTCCTAGATTCAAATAACCCTATTCAGGTTTTATTAACTTCAACAGACATATGAGACAGTTGAGGTAAGGATTCTAATAATATTTTTTTGTATTCTTCCGTACTTAAAGGGGATGGTGAGGACACTGAAAGGATGGCAGCTTGGTGGGTTGACGCAATTTTCCAGACATGAATATCGTTAATAATCGTATTTTTCTTATCGAGAGTCTGCGATATCTTCTCAAAAGTTGAAACATCAACAGATTTATCTAAAAGCACGGTACTCGATTCTTTGATCAATCCATAAGACCAGTGAAGAATCACTATTGCACCGACAATGCCCATGACAGGATCAATCCAGATGATGCCCATATATTTACCGGTTAATAACGCCACGATAGCAAGCACAGAAGTTAGGGCATCCGCTAAAACGTGTAAATAAGCCGCTTTCATATTGTGGTCATGGTCATGGTCATGGTCATGGTGATGGTCATCTTTAAGTATAAATGCCGATACTATGTTTACGATTAGACCAATAACAGCAACGATAATGGCTTCGTTAAAATATATATTATTTGGCTCTATTATTCGTTGGACTGATTCTAAAATCATTAATAATGCGACAATGGCTAATGCAATGGCACTCGCAAAACCACCGAGATAATTTACCTTGCCCGTACCAAAACTAAATAATTTATTATTAGCGTTCTTTTTAGCATACGAATAAGCAAAGATAGCGATAAGAAATGCGGCTGAATGTGTGCCCATGTGCCACCCATCAGCAAGTAATGCCATAGAGCCAGACCATGTACCAGCAGCGATCTCTAAAACCATGATTATCGTCGTCAACCAAAATACAATCTTTACTTTAGATTTGTTTTGGGCACTATCGACACCGAAATTATGAGAGTGTTCCCACTGAATACTTGATTCTTTCACGTTTTAAATCCTTAGCTGTATATAAAAAGATGGCAATCTTATGTATTATAAACATCATTAATAAATATACTACCCCCCAGTATAATGTAAGGCAATAAAATAATGTCACACACTCAAAACAGTAAGAGCAAGCTACTAGGACGTATCAGACGTATCAAAGGTCAGTCAGTAGCAATAGAAGCGTCATTAGAAGGTAATCCTGAATGCATGGCTCTTTTGCAGCAAATAGCGGCATTAAAGGGCGCGGTGAATGGCCTTATGAAAGAAGTCTTGGAAGAGCATATAAGAGAACATTTAGGGGCAGAAGACATTACCCAACAACAACGACAACAAGAGATAGAAGATGTGTTATCTATCCTAAAAACTTACCTAAAGTAAAAAGATAAAAGTCTTTCAAAAAGAATGATTTTTTCATGTTGAAAGGTACACTGCTATGTACAATGAGCTGCTGTAAATAATGTAGGCTATTGTTATCATTAGCCTACAGCTGAAGGTTTAAGTCCTCACTAGGGTACCGAACCAGTGAAAGCGCCTGACAATCTACCATTAGACTATACCTAAAACATAAAACTTCTAAACGATAACTTAGCTATCATTAGACTTGTTTCTAAAATTAAATGATAGTAATATCTTGCTATTATCAATGAACATTAATTATTAAGTCTAAGTAATAGAGGTCGCGTTATGACCGTTCGTATTTATGTGAGAGCCAGCACTAAGGATCAAGACGCTAAGAGAGCCTTGTCTGACTTGATTACCTTTAGCCAAAGCTATAACGTTAAACATGTTGAGTACGTTGAGCATTTCAGTGGTACAAAGCTCGATAGGCCAGTATTAGCTAAGCTATTAAAAGACGCTGATCAAGGCGATATTCTGCTGGTTGAAAGCGTGGACAGATTAAGCAGGCTATCTCAAGATGATTTTGCAATTCTAAAGCAGCGCATCAAAGACAAGGGCTTGCGATTGGTGGTGGCTGATCTACCAACTACGCATACGGTAAGTAAAGGCATGACAGGTGAGATCCTAACAGTGATTAACCATATGCTGATCGACTTATTAGCAACGATGGCAAAGCTTGATAACGACAAGCGTAGAGAGCGTATCAAGCAGGGATTGGCTAACAGTGGCTATAAGCCCTCCGGTAAGAAGCCTAATACAACGAAACACAATCGTATTAGAGAATTAGACAGTCAAGGCAATATGACAAAAGAGGAGATCGCTAAGGCGGTTGGTGTTGGGGTAGCTACGGTTTATCGGGTGTTAAAGCAGGGCTAGACGACACTATGTCGGAGGGTCTCCAAACCCGGTACGGTTCACCTAGCAAACATTCGTTATTTTTTGGCCTTAACTAAACTTTGTGCGTAATGGTATTTTCTGGCTGACTTCTACTTTGAACGCATGTTACCGCGCACTCAAGGTCATGCTGAAGAATGGTCAATCCTTCAAAAACCATGACGTCATTGGCCGCTGAACACTTTAGCTTTGACTACTAATTAATAGTGTCAAAACGATAAAAAGAGCGCCGATGCACTCTTTTTATTCCTAGTCCGACCTTACAATTCAACTTCCCCCAGCAACTTAGCTGTCGCTCCAATTTTCTGGCCTCATCCTTAGACTTTGGCAAAAGCGTCCCCTACAGTTAAAAAGAGTTCACTACGCTCACTGATAGTTTCTTTAGAGTAAGTGCATTAAAAATTCCGTCATGTCTCTGTCTTTCTACAACTTAAATTTAAGTAAGAAAATCGCGCTAATATTTAAAAAACTCTTTAACAAAAAAAACAATATAAATATTTAAATACATCAGCAAAACAAATATTATCAACATTCACATATCAATAAAGGGAATAAAAATGTCAAAAAATTATAAGCTCAGCCACTATATCTTTCCGCTCATGCTGGGCTTTTTATCAATGAATGCTATAGCGGCAATTAATGTCTATGGTCCAGGTGGACCAGCACCAGCGATGCACGAAGCAGCGAAACAATTTAAAAATAAAACAGGGATTGATGTCCATGTAACCGCGGGCCCTACTTCACAATGGAGCGACAAAGCCAAGCTTGATGCCGACGTCATCTATAGTGGTTCGGAAGCCATGATGTCTGATTTCGAAAGCTTATTTGCCGACAAAATCGTAAAGGACTCGATTGAGCCTATTTACCTACGCCCTGCTGCCATTTTAGTCAGAAAAGGCAATCCCAAACATATTCAAGGATTTAAAGATCTAAGCAGGCCAAACACTAAAGTTTTGGTCACCCATGGCGCAGGCCAAGTCGGCATGTGGGAAGATATTGCAGGTAGAACGGGCAACATTCAGCTCACAAAATCCTTCCGTAAAAATATCGCCATGTATGCACCCAATACAGGCACAGCGAAAAAAGCATGGGAAACTGACAGCAGCTATGATGCATGGTTGGTGTTTAATATTTGGGGAGTCAGTAATCCAGACATTGGGCAAATTATCCCGATCGAACCTGAACTGGTGATTTACCGTGATGCAGGTGTTGCACTAACTCAACACAGTCTAAAAAATCCTGAAGCAAAAAGTTTTATTACGTTTTTAAGCTCTGCACAAGGCCATGCGATTTTTAAACAGTTTGGTTGGAACAAATGAGTGCTTAATTTTAATCTTTGATCCACATTCAAGATCAGTTTCCAAGCTTAAAAAATCGAACTTTTAACAAGCAAATTGGACATAAAAAAGAGCGCCACGGCGCTCTTGATTGAAGAAAATATAACTACTGAACCTCGGCCAAAAGCGTTTGTGCTGCCATTTTACCCAAGGTATTCGATGCCAAAGGACTATCTCCTGTAATTAACTTACGGTCTTGAATACACTGTCTCGACATCTCTTTATTAACCACTTCCACACCCAACTTTTCTAAGCGATCTGCCAGCAACCATAGTCAACATGAAAAAAACGAAAATCTCATGCAAGCCTTTGAAGCGATCCAAGCCAAATACGGCAAATCTAAAATTGCATTGAGTGGTTGTTATTTGCCAAATCGTGCTTGGAGTATGAGCTGAGATCGTTTGACGCAGAATTATTTTAGTTGGGATGGGTTACTTCGGGTGTAGCACCGCCCAGTTCAACATCAGTAAATTCATAAAGTTAGCAACACAATCCAAGAAATAAGAAATTTATCTCTGCACACGACAAAAAAACAAAAAAGTCTGTTAAAGCAAAGGCATAATAGTAATTTTTAAGACGAATCAGACCATGCCAAACTTTAACAGACTTAGTGAAACTTTAACTCAAAACCTGAGTATGAACAAGGCAAGAATCACATGTTTGAGCCTAATGATAATAGCCCTGATTACTGCTCAAAGCAGTAATCTTAAAAAAAATAGCAAGACACCTCCCTAAGGGTGGCAAGACCGACAGTCACTATCGCAGACTACAGCGATTTTTTGCCGAAGCGAGGATAGACTACGATCAACTGGCTTTAATGATATATCGACTATTTGGGCTAGGCAAAGTCACCTTAACCATTGACCGCACCAACTGGAAATGGGGTAAAAGTAACCTCAACATCTTTATGCTAGGGGTGGTATATAAAGGGATAGCCATCCCCTTATACTGGCAAATGCTAGATAAGCGAGGTAATACAAACCATCTTGAACGCTGTGAACTTATTGAGCGGTTTATCAAACAATTTGGCAAAGATAACCTTGAGATGATAGTAGCAGACAGAGAGTTTGTTGGCGAAAAATGGTTTAACTGGCTCACCAATAATCACATACCCTTTGCCATACGGATTAAGAAGAACAGTAAAGTTAAGAATCATCATGGCAAGTTGGTACAGATTAAAGAGTTATTACGCCATGTTAGCCATCAAGAAACATATCGACATGGGCGAATACTGACTGTCGATGGTTGTTTGGTTCGAGTATTTGCCAAGCGTGATAAAGACTACGGTTTAGTGATTGTGGCCACCAATCAACTAGAAACAGTGGATGCGATGACAAGCTATGCTAAGCTAAGCGTTGGGAGATTGAGACTTTATTTGCTTGTCTAAAGGGCCGTGGCTTTAATCTTGAAGATACCCACTTAACCCATCTTGATCGGGTCAGTAAATTAGTCGCAGTGAACGCCTTAGCATTTTGTTGGGCTTATCATGTCGGTATTTATAAAGACAAAGATAAGCCGTTAAAGCGCAAGTTGGGGAGTTTCCCAAACTTTGTGTAACTGCTTATAATCCACTAACAGGAGAATAAGCAATGACTAACCAATCTGACATCAAGAAACTGGCTGAGCAAATGGCCAGCAGCATGAA
>NZ_JBNNFX010000035.1:0-12861 GCF_050267985.1 Psychrobacter sp. NPDC078929
CGCAATAACTGGGAGGGCTTAACGGTGTTCTTTGGTTATCCTAAAGACATCAGAAGAGTGATCTATACCACCAATGCGATAGAGTCGCTAAACAGCGTGATTCGGACAGCGGTGAATAAGCGTAAGGTGTTCCCATCTGATCAGGCAGCATTCAAAGTGGTGTACTTAGCAACCCAGCAGGCATCCAAAAAGTGGTCGATGCCAATCCGTAACTGGACGTCTGCTCTGAATCGTTTTATGATTATGTTTGATGACCGTATCAGCAAGCATTTAATCTAAACGGCAGTTACACAGAATTCGGGATGGTCTCCATAAGCCCTCAGGGCACCCCTATACATTCTTGATAGAGCTGTTCCAACCTTACAGTGACTCGACTACATCGCTATAATTCATTTTATTTAGTCCTTCTTTCAATCTATTTATGTTTCTAATGCTGTATTCATAATTAGATTTTTTCTCATACTCATCTAGTCTAGATTCCTGTAAATATAGACTAAATAGGTTGTCATAATCTTCTGAAAAATATATCCCATCTATAATAGATGTACCTAACTCCACTAATGTTCTCAAGCTTGCAATTTCTTCCTCTGTAAAAGCATCAATATCTTTTTTGTTCAAATTACCTGATAAAATTATAGTTAACTTGCTCTTATCTATCTGAAGTTCATAAATATTTGGGTAAATATAACGTTTAAACTCTATGTGATTTTTTATAATAGCTATTGCTTCTGATAGCTCTTTAGAACCTATCGATAACTCTGCTTTCAGATCTTTTTTTAAATCAACGAAACTAGGCTTAGCCCATTCCTCGTAAACGGGTAGTTTTCGTGCTATATACTCTATATTTTCCCGACTAAGGCTCTTTGTAAAAGTCTTTACTTTGTACTCATCTACTAAATAATCCGTCTGAAAGGTAAACACTTCACAAATTTTAGACAGCTCATTGAATTTATTATAGAAATTAAGAAGCCCAATTACTCCCATGTTTTCCAAATGCATTGTTCCTTCTGAGCTGTATGGATATCTAAATGTTTCACCAGTAGGGTCAATGCGGTTAAAATCTTGGATATAAGGTGCGATTTTTTCTACATAATCGTCCAGTCTTGAGTCTTTTGTTTGGTCAACAATGTCAACGAAAAGCGCCCACAGTCTTTCTATATCATGCGTTTTTACTAACTTTTCATTAATATCTCCTTTAACTTTAAAATAGTTAATAGTATGTATTTTTTGTTTGATATAAAGTTCAATAAAATGTCTAGCAGTAAATAATATAGGATAAATCGCTGTATCCATATTCCAAAGAAAAGCTTGTTCAGGTCTGTTGTAATCGTTATCAGGAATGTGTTGAGATAACACAGATTCTAACATTGCCAAAGTAGCTGATTGGTAACCATCAATATAAGCAAACATCCCTCTCCAGCCATTGTTACCAACACAGGCATTAAATTGAAAGTTGCTTTGTTCTTTACGAAATAAATCTGCTGTTTTACTCATATTTTCTCTATCTATTTCATGATTAGGATAAATACTAAGCTAACGCCTGTATTTAGAGTTTTGCACAAATCAAGCTGCTATCCCCAAGTAGGTAGAAGGGAAAGATTTGAACCCTTCAATATTTTCAAGTCCTCACTAGGGTGCCGAACACTGCTGTTAAACTTCAATCAATAGCAAATTCAGCATACTATCTTTGATTCTATTTTTTGAATATGAGCGTATGAACGAGACGATATCCTGAGTCACCAGCGGTAGAAACATACTCAAATTTTTCTCGTGCAATCAGGTTTATATAATAATACGTAGCGTAGTATTGTTCGAGTTGAGCTTGTGTTATTAAAAAAGGCGGTAAATCTTTATGTTTATCATCACGCTGCTTTTTTCCATCATAAGCAAACGATAATAGTAGTTGATTTGCTGTATTACTCAGCTCCATAACTCTCTGTGTGTAACGTGTACGTAGATTTTCTGGCTTAATATCTGGAAGAGCAACTAATGCACCGCGATCATAAATAGCATCTATTTGTCCAAGATCAGTAGAACTCAAATCAAAAATATTACCTACCCATATTTTGAGACTCTGACCTTTATGTTTAGCTTGATAACAGGTTAGACTAGGTGTGATTGAGTGTATTGATATTGTCGCCTGCAAGTCATTTTCAGCAAAAAACTGGGTGACTGCTATTTCTGATAACTCAACACCGACAACATCAAAACCCTCATTTAAAAACCATAGCATATCTATGCTTTTACCACATAGAGGCACAAAAACACGTCCATTTTTAGGTACATTTAAGGCTTTAAAATGATCTATTAGCATAGGATTTGGGGTTTTTTGGGTAAAGTCAGTCTGGCTCTTTTTCCATGCATTTTGCCAAAACTCAGGGTTCATAACATTAACCTTTATTTTTAAGAGTTAGCTTTAGATGTGATTGGTGGTATGCGGGTGTCTGATAGTATGAATCTATTCAATAAATAATATTCAGTTTAGTATTCAAGATACTCTCTGATAGGACGCTTCTTAAACTGTGAAGCATCTTTTTTAAGACGGTTAATCATTTCAAACTCCCACATCTTAGGGTCTTGACCTGCTGGACTGGTAGAGCTAACCAAATGGTTGTAATCGGCAACAAAGCTAGGATTACGAGCAATACGCCCTAGCTGCTTATCATTCAACCCGTCAACCGTAAACATATCTGCTGTATTAGCGTCACGCTCTTCACTAACTACATCAGTCTTAGCTTTTGGCTTTTCATGAACAGTGAAAGTAAAACCTATAATCTTGCGACCTTTTTTCTTTTGAGTATAGTTAATATTGAGGTCTGATTTTTCGTTTATCTCTTCAACGGCAAGGTCTAGCACTCGTATTTTAAAGTTACTCATTGCTTTGTATTCATCATCTTCAACTCCAAGCTGCCCCCTAAACTCTTGCAATTCAAACATAGGGGTTTTTTTAGCTTGTTTCCATTGAACTAGAAGCTCATAAAGTCTTACCGAGTAATTACTGGTCATCGTAGCCGTCTGTTCTAATAAATATTTAGTGAAAAACTCTTCAGCACCATCAATGCGAGTAATCCCTTGTACTACAGCTGGAGTAAATACAACTTCAATTGCTCCTTCGTCATCTAGGTATCTAACTTGCGACAACCAACGAGACTTAACCAACTTACCTTCATCATCAATATAACTGAAACGTCTATTAAACAATGTATCTTCAGCTTCTTTCATCATCAAGTAGCCATTCTGTCTTGTCGTATCGAAAACCTCTGCATACCTAAGAGCATCAATACGTAAGGGCGTTTCTGCTGTCAAACCTTTGCCTGTTTCCCTAGCATCAACGACCGCGAGTTGAACGATACGTATTTCAGCAAGCTTCAGATTCTGTAAAACTGTGTTTAGATGGTGAGTTTTTACCACTAGATTAGATTTAGCCATTCCTGCTACCTTTTAATTACTTTATTAAGATCCGCAATTAAGATAACATAAATATATTAGTAATTAAATACCTTAAATATATTAGTAATTAAAAGGTAAGTAAACGTAAGCTTATGGGTAAGTAAACGTAAGCTTATGGGTAAGTAAACGTAAGCTTATGGGTAAGTAAACGTAATTAAATGGAGGTCGTAGCCCTTTAATACCAATGGATACAGAGGTCTTAAAAGCATTTAAAAGCATTAAAAGCATTAAAAGCCTTTTTGGTTGTTGATAACTAAAAGAACAAACAGAAGAAAAGAGCCAAAAAACGCTATTGATAACTTTATTCTAATTCTCTTCTGAAGAAGTAAAAAGAGAGTTTAATTCTTCAGTACTTATATCTTCATAGCTAGTATCAAATTCTTTTATGTCGGTTGATTTTTTCTTAACAATAGCCCTAAGTTCGGACATTGATACAGATGGTTTTTTTGCTTCAGTGTTGAGAGTAGGATTAACTCCATTCCCATCATCAACTTTATTGTCTTTACTATTTTCAGCTGATAAAGCGTTTTTATTAGCATGATAACTTTTTCGGATTGCTTCATAGGTGACGGTTATCTTAAATTTGTCTTCAATCATTTTTCTTACTTGGTGAAAAGTATGGTTGGTAGTTTCATCATCGTATGTATCAACCAAAAAACGTATTGCTTGTTTAGTTAGCTTGGATTTAGCCATACGTTACCCCTTAAATTAAGTTAAATAAGACCATACAACTAAATACAACTAAATACAACTAAATACAACTAATACTTGCTACTAAAACAACCAAATACAACTATAACCAACTATAACCAACTATAACCAACTATAACCAAGTTAAAGGCAAAAAATCAGGGCAAAAAAGGGGTGAAAGGGCAGGGATTAAGCAATATTTTTTGATTGCAGGATAGGCTTACGCCGACAAAATTATATAATTTTGTGATAGGCAGTAATTTTACTTTCTATTGTGGTTGTCTTTGCGAATGTTTGGATTACTACCAGCGTTTGCTAGAAACTCTTTTTTGGGCTTTGCTTAAAGTCTCGCTTAGATGCTGGCATTTTGCTTACTACTTAATCTCTAAGTGTGGCGCTTGTGAGCGTCTTATCTTCTGCTCTACGCGCTTTTGTATTCCCTTGCCCCAATTGGTTGCTCTCAATGCCACTAGCTGCCTAAAGTTCTCGTCCTCGCTCATCTGTATGGCGTTTAGTGCTGACTGGTCTATCCAGTCCAGCGTCAATTGACTAGGCTGTCCTTGCTCTGTCTTGTCGCTCATAATCTACCTTCAATCTGTCATAGTTAAGTTAGTCAAAACGTCATATTTAGTCATCATCGCTATTTCTGTGACTATCTAAAAACTCTTGCTCTTCTTCAGTCAAAGCCTTACCTAGTCTTTGTTTCTGCTTAACAAGGTCTAAAAAAATATCGTCCATATAGCCGTTTTCAGGGTTGTTACCGTACTCTTGAAGGTTTTGAATAGAGTCTGAAATAGACATTTTGTACCCCTCTTAGTTATTTGATTTCTAAGTGTGGTGCTTGTGAGCGTCTTATCCGCTGGTCTGATAGCTTCTGTGCGTCCTTCGCCCAGTTGGTAGCTCTTGATGCTACCAACTGCCTAAAGTTCTCGTCCTCGCTCATCTGTATGGCGTTCAGTGCTGACCTGTCTAACCAGTCTTGCACTAGCTTGTTTGGCTCTCGCTTCTCACTCATAATCTACCTTCAATCTGTCATAGTTAGTCTTAACTTAGGTCTTTCCGAATATTGAAATTACATTTATTGAAGACAAAAGAAAAATCACTCTTTATCATCCCTACTTTTGAGTTGGGCTTCCAACTTCTCAATATCCTGCTTTAACGCTGTGAGCTGCTTCTGCTCTAGTGCATAGCTATCTGATAGTGCGCTATATGAGCTGTCTAGCGCCTGATGTTTCGCTTCTAGCTTTGCATAGGTGCTGTTAAGCTGATTATTAGACGATGTTAGCTTGTCACGCTCTGCTATGATTGCTTTAAGTTCGCCTTTCACTTCTGCGTTATCTTGCTTGGCTTGGTCACGCTCTGCTGTCACCGACTTTAAGTCTGCTTTAGTTTCTTTAAGATCCTGCTTCAATCGCTGAATCTCTGTTTTCTGACTGTCAGCTGTAGCTTCCCATTTTGCGTTATCTGACAAACTTGCAGTAAGTCCTGTTTGTGTCTTATCCAATGTCATGCGTACTTCAGCAAGCTGTGTCTGTGCAGTATCTGCTTTGGTGCGTTCAAGCTCCAGCTGATGTTGTGTGTCACTCAATGATTGCTTAAGCGTATCACGTTCAGCTATAGCTTTTTTAGTGGTTACAGCCGCATTTTCTGCGGTGTCTGTCACATCATCAAGCTGTTTGAGTAGGTCTCCCTGTTCTATTTCTAGCGTCTTGACTGATTCTGTTAGCTCATCAACATCCTGCTGTGCTTTTGCTTTAATAACGTCCAATGCTTCACGTTCTTTAGCTAAACGGTCATTAGCAATATCAATAGCAGTCTGCCACATATCAGCACCCAACACCTGCAACCTTTCATTGATGCCACTAGGCAAGTCTACTTGTTTTAACTCTTGCTCGTCTTGGTGGTCTTGTCGCCATGACTTCATAGCATCTGAGATGGTGGTAAATGAGCCACCACCTAATGCTTTGCGCACTTCTGACAAGGTAGGCTTGATGCCCTTGTTGTGTAGCTCATCTGCTTTTACGTGAATTTGCTGCGTAGTGAGAGCCATAGTTTAGTAATCCCTGTATTTGATAGCAGTATCATATTATTTGTATTTATTGTATGTAATATAATACATTATACAACATATTACAATAGGAAAATAGATAATTAAAGATTGGATAACAAACTGATTCAAAAGCCTTGAGGGTATAATGTCAGTTGATACTGAAAATGAAGTTAATGATATGATAACTAACGAGTAGCTCTAGTTGCAGTAATCTGTTATTAATGATTCTATAAGTGTATTTGTCTTAGTATGGGCTGAAATATAGCCTATAAAGATGTAATTCAAAAAAGAGGTAAAAAGTGGCAAGAGCCAAAAATAAGTTAGTAATGCCGTTCTTAAAATGGGTAGGTGGCAAACGACAGTTAATGAACGAAATTGAACCATTGATTCCTAGCAAAATCTCTACATACTATGAGCCTTTCATAGGTGGCGGTGCTGTATTCCTTAATCAGCAACCTAAAAAAGCTGTTATTAACGACTACAATGCTGAGCTTATTAATGTATATAAAATGGTTAGGGATAATGTAGAAGAGCTAATCGAAGACCTAGCCACGCATGAAAATGAGTCTGAATATTTTTATAAAATCAGACTCCAAGATAGGGAAGAGGGTTTTGATGAATTATCTGCGTTGAAACGTGCTTCAAGAGTTATTTATCTTAACAAGACATGCTTTAATGGACTCTATAGAGTCAATAGTTCAGGTGAATTTAATACACCTTTTGGGCGCTATAAAAGTCCTAATATTGTCAATGAGCCAGTATTAAGAGCCGTTAGTAAGTACCTGCAAAATAATAATATACAGCTTCTGAGTGGTGATTTTGAAGATGCTCTTAAAGGGGCACGCAAAGGTGCTTTTGTTTATCTTGATCCTCCGTATGATCCATTGTCAAAAAGCTCTAACTTTACAGGCTATGTAGAAGGTGGGTTTGGCTCTGACCAGCAAGAAAGATTAAGAGATGTTTGTGTCAATTTACACCAAAAAGGGGTAAATTTTTTGCTATCAAATTCTGCTACTTCTTTTATCAAAGACTTATACCAAGACTTTGAAATAATAGAGGTTGGCGCTAAACGTCATATTAATTCGGTAGCCAGCAAGAGGGGTGAGGTTACAGAGGTTTTGGTGAGAAACTATGAATAAACCTAAGAAAACTCTTATTGATACAGCATGGGAAAATCTTTTTGCAAAATATTCTATTCTTGAGCATATAAATAAAGAAGGTGTATTTAATATTACATCAGCGCAAATTAACGAATTTCATCAGGCAAGATTGATGGCGAAATTCGATTATCAAGAAAAGTTACCTCAAATCTTTTTGCAAAATGAGTTAGCTATTTTACCTATGACTAATCGCAGCTATGTAATCGGAAGATTTAATATATTTGAAAACATCACAAATAATAAGCAATTAGAGACAAAAGACGCAAAGAAGCTACCGCACCATATAACCGCTATCGATATTGATCATATAAGCAGTGAAACCACTGCTCTTCTGTGTGCAAATATATGTGGAATATTAGAATCATTCTTTGGTGAAGAGGTATTCACTCATGTGATAGGCGGAAGAATGGGATCGGGAGATTTTGAATTCAAACTCTGTGATATCAACTTTTCAGTATCAAAATCTCAGATTGAGATTGACGGTGGCTTTGAGTCTGAGAACTATATCTACCTTGTCGAAGTAAAAAACCTAATACATGATAATTTTTTAGTAAGGCAGATTTACTATCCTTATAGGACTTGGACTAAAAAACTTGAAGAGAAAAATATAGATAAAAAGGTACGTAATATTTTTCTAACCTACTCGGATGGTAATTTCTATTTGAGAGAATACGTATTTGAGAATCCAGAAGATCCAAGCTCGATAAAAATGGTCAATGAAGACAGATATAGTATTGTTAAAGATGCTCTAAACTTAGAAAGTCTGCGAGAAATCCTCAATAATGTTGCGATTGTCGAAGAACCTGAATCACCCTTCCCTCAATGTGATGATTTAGACAAAGTAATTAATTTATGCGAACTGCTTTGCTATAAAAACGAGGAAATGTCTAAAGCTGAAGTTTCAGAAGAGTTCCGCTTCGTAGGTAGGCAAGCAGCCTATTACGGAGATGGAGCAAGATATCTTAATTTGATTGTCTACAATAAAAATAAAACCTATAGCTTAACGCCAGTAGGAGAAAAGGTTTTTTCTCAGTCTCTTCAGCAAAGACAAATTGAATTGGTACGTATCATCCTATCTCACAAGCCTTTTAATATTGTCATGAGAGACTATATTGAACAAACTGAATGTCCTTCCACTAAAAGAATTGTAGAGTTACTGAAAGATTATGATATGTACAATGTGAAAAAAGAGACTACTTTTAGAAGGCGCTGTAGCACAATCAAAAGTTGGGTCAACTGGATTTTAGAAAGAGTAGAGAACTAAATATCTTTTTTTATTTCAATTTTGAATGTAAAACCGCTGATATTACGTACTTCTCTATGTTGTTCATAGCTGACGCAAATATCCGTATTTTCATTAATTTGAGCAATCGAGTAATCAAGAACTTGTCTTTTAAAGTCAAACATACGCTTGTACTCACCTTCTAAAATGCCTAGCTTATGCCTTAATTCTTCTAAACTTACTCTTGACGTTCCACCAGTACGATGCAAAGTAGTTAAAAGCTCATACAGACGTATGGTATGAGCGTTATTCAGATTAACCACTTTTCTTATATCATAGCTCGTAAGATGTTGCTCCAAATCGACTATTGATGAAATGACAGCAGGAGCTAGATTTAGAGAGACTGTATTCGTTTCATTCAAGTAAGCTATGTCAATCACCCAATGACTAGTTCTGTGCCAAAGATTGCCATTATTAGCTTGTTCAGTATAGCTAAATTGACGCTTGAACAGGCTTCTACAAGTATCTTGCATTAAAGAGTATGCCGACTCTTTAGGCACATCAAACATATCTGCATATCTTTCTGCTGACACCTCAATACGATTTCCTAACAAATTATTTAACTCAGCTGCATCTAGCAACTCTTTAGCTATTATCAGAGTGAGCAGCAGCAACCTATTTTCGGATAGGTTAAGGCTATAACTAGCACTAATTAACGCACTCTCTTTCACTGGTAAATCAGTTACCGCCATAAAATAAAATCCTTAATCTATCATTTGATTGTTTTTGAGAAAGCTTTTACTACTCAAGCATATCTGCTAAAAATTCTAGAAGTTCGGGTAGATCAAACTCTCCTTCCGTAAATCCATACTTTTCACAATCGTCAGGAATAATTACTGTTTGACCGGCAAACCTTGAGTCTTCGCTAATAATACGTAACGTACTAACAAGTTCATCTCGTACTACTGATGGTATTTGCGAGTCCAGTAGCTCATCATCTTCTACTGATAATTTATTGATATTAATTGTCAAATTTTCTATCTTTATCATAGCTATAAGCCTTTAAAAATTGTTGATAGATTGAGTTTATTTTATTTGTTTAATATTCAAGGTACTCTCTAATAGGGCGCTTCTTAAATTGTGAAGGATCTTTTTTAAGTCGATTAAGCATTTCAAACTCCCACCCTTGCTGCGACTGCCCAGCTGGGCTAGTGGGGCTTACTAAATGATTGTATTCTGCCATAAAAGCAGGATTGCGAACGATACGTCCTAGCTGTTTATCATTTAGTCCTTCAACCGTAAACATATCAGCAGTATCAACATCACGCAGCTTACTTACTTTGTCAGTCTTAGCCTTCAGCTTCTCATGAACTGTAAACTTAAAGCCCGTAATTGTCCTACCTTTTTTCACCTGTAAATAACTGACTTTAATATCTGATTTTTCATTGATTTCTTTAACGGCAAGGTCTAAAACCCTTAGTTTAAAGTTCCCCATACGTTTGTATTCATGCTCTTCTATACCTAACTGTTCTCTGAACTTATCAAGCTCAAACAAAGGCGTATTTTTAGCAGCTACCCACTGTACTAGTAGTTCATACAACCTAACGGAATAAATACTATCCATACTGGCGGTTTGCTCAAGCAAATATGAAGTGAAAAAATCTTCTGCACCATCAATACGGCTAATACCATTAACCACAGCAAGCGTAAAGACCAACTCGATTGCACCTTCATCGTCAAGATAGGTAACTTGCTGAATCCAACGTGACTTAATAAGCTTTCCTCTTTCGTCTATATAACTAAAACGCCTATTAAATAAGTTTTCCTCAGCATCTTTCATACGCTGATAACCATTTTGCCGTGTGGTTTCAAACATTTCAGCATATCTTAAAGCATCAATACGTAGCGGCTTATCGGTGCTTAGCCCTGTATTGGTTTCTCTAGCATCTACTATTGCCAACTGAATAATACGAATTTCGGGTAACGATAGGTTTTGTAATGCTGAATTTAGCTGGTTTGTCTTGACTACTAAGTTGCCCTTTGACATCTGCTTTACCTATGATCTATATTAATGACTACATTAACACAATCACGTATATATAACTACAAATAAAATCAAGTAAACTAATGGTAACTAGAAGTAGTCATATGGGTAACTAGAAGTAGTCATATGGGTAACTAGAAGTAGTCATATGGGTAACTAGAAGTAGTCATATGGACGCTACAGCCCTTTAATACCAATGGATACAGAGGGCTTAAAAGCTGTTAAAAGCATTTAAAAGCATAAAAAGCATTTTTTTTATTTTTTACTAATGAAAAAGACAAAAGAAAAAAGCACTAGTTACCACAAAATATTAGGGTTTTTTATACTCTCTTGGATCAGGTGATCGATCAATTATTTATTTCTAACTTATTCATTAGTTTGTTTTTAACCATTAGTAATGGGCTATAGAAACTACTCTATATACCTACAGAATTAGATTCAACAGCCTTCATTCTCTATTTTGATAGATACCTAGCCCTTTCATATTTAACCCTCTCTATGGCGATTCTACGGCTTTCCAGCTGCATTACCTCATTCACCCTAGCAATTTCCTCTTGATTTAGACCATCAATTGCCATTAAGTAAGGCTCAACACGTTTTCTAAGGGTGTTATAGCTCTCTTCTGCAACGTTTTTATCCAATCTAGCCTTCTCATAGTCCATCAGAATGCTATTTGCCGCTTTCACAGTCGGTTCTACTTGCTCAATAACGGCTGCTGTGACCTTTTCCCCATAACTAGCCTTACTTTCAAACAGTTCAGGCTTGGGTGATACGGTTGTAATACTAAAATCTCGCGCGTGATTGATATCGTGGTAATACTTCTTGATGCTGGTATGCTTGGCTTTAGAGCCTTCTTTACCCCTCGTTAGCCCTAAATCAGCGACCGTCTTAGCAAAATCGGTTTGCATTTGGTTTAACTTAACTCTGCCACCTAGAAAATTCTTACAGTTGAGCTTCCCTTTTTGGTCAATAGGAATAACATAAGCGACCAGCTGCGGTGTGCTTATGTCCCGATGAACACTCATACTTGCAATGTTTTCTTCTCCATGCTGATCAATGAGCCACTGAGCAGATCTCTTAAAAAACTCAGTTTCTTGGTTTTTTCCCCAGCCTTCCCATTCGGGACTGGTGGTTATCAAATACTCAATACATAGCACCGCATCCGAACGTCTTTTTTCAGGAAGTCGATCTTTTATTGCCTGTTTGACGGCTTCAGGGGTAGCAACGGTATGATGATTTTTAGGGGTAAGGTTGGGGTCAGCATTGGGCGTTTCTATCGTTCGATAGTTGTGTGCAAGACTGCCACCGATATTTCCCATCGTCTTTAATTTTGCTGTCCTCAAAATTGCATAGTTCATCGTCACTTTTTTCCTATAATTGGGTATTATTTCACTAAAGTGTACCTACTACACCATAAATTCACCTGTTAGGAAAGCGTCATTTTTGGCGCAAAAGGCGGTAAAAAAGGGTTGTTTTTCACTGTTTTTCAACTTGGCTGTTTACAGATTGTAAACACCTTTTTTCTTTATAAATCAATAACTAAGAACGATTTTGTTTGCAATTTGTATACACCTGAATTTCAATAAACCTAACAATATCAGCTATTTGGCAGTCCCTTTAGGGTGCGTAAGGTGTAGTCATTAAATTAGGTGAGAAATAACGGATTTTTTATCTGTCGTAAAATCTGCTACAAAAAAGGGGTTATAAGAGCGTTACTTCTCGTTTTTCACTGGCATAATCTTAGGCTGGTACAAACAACTTATTAACCTAAAAAAATCATCTGTAGCTACAGATGATTCTAGTAGCGGAGTTATTTATGAGCATGATCGGTGTATCAGTAGCTAGCAATAAAAGCCTTCAACTTGAAGCCACTCAAGAAGCCTACAATAGAGCTGTCGTGAAGCTTAATTTGCTATTGATTGACGATAAAACGCACGAAGAAGTGGTCAGAAGCAAGCTGTTTGAAGTCATGGATGAAAGAAATCAGCTGGGGAAGTACTCCACTTCTGATCTGTATGTCATGCAAAAAAGTATTGAGAAAAAGGTTGATGATTTTCTTGCTGGATTGAATGAGCAGACTATTACCGCTTAGATTAGCGAGAGATGGAACGCTAAAGTCATTGAGGTTTAATCACCTTTCGCTTATATTTGGGGTACGAATATAAGCGAAAGGTGATTGCTATGACTACAACTAATTATAATATACGGCTTGACCAGGATCTGAAGGATAGGTCTTTTTCTGTTC
>NZ_JBNNFX010000036.1:0-9459 GCF_050267985.1 Psychrobacter sp. NPDC078929
CACCTGTATGGGCAATCGAAAACGGCCAGCAGCTTATCAGCGCGATGCAGACCAACGTTTATCGTCATGCCGATGATCCTGATCGCTGGATGCGTCTGTCTGAGCTATTTTTATCGTTAGAGGCCACTGATTCGGCACTAGAAGCCTTATCACGTGCGTATCGCTTGGCGCCTGACAATGAAGAGATTGCGACCACTTATGCGCAGATTAGCTTTTTTGCCAATAAAGGTCAGCTTGATGCCAGTAGCCGCCGTGTCTTACAAGATGTCCTTGCCAAAAATCCACAGCATGAAGGTGCGCAGATGCTCATGGCAATGGGTGAGGCACGTGGTAGTAACTTTGCAGAAGCGCAAGGTTGGATTAAGCGTTTACGCGAGAGTATTGCTGCCAAGCCTGGCGATCATAGTAAAGCGTTAGCGAGCCTTGATGAGCTAAGTGCCAATATCGTCGCGCAAGAACAGCAAGCCTCGCAAGGTATTGAAGTTACCGTCTCTGTTGATGCTGCCTTGCTGCCACTTGTTAAAGCTGATGATGTGTTGTTTGTGGCGATACGTGATGTTAAAGGTGGTCCGCCATTTGCAGCTAAACGTTTACCGATTAGTGTCATCAAGCAGGGTAAAGCCAGTATCCGTTTAAGCGATCTTGATGCGATGATGCCAGAGCGCACGTTACAATCCGCCCGTAGCGACAAAATTAAGTTAGCAGTCGTTGCTCGTGTTAGCCATAGTGGGACTGCGTCCGCAGAGTCGGGTGATCTATCAGGTAACCCAGTAGTGGTTAGCGCTGAACAGACTCAGGTTAATATTGAAATCAATCAACAGATCCCCTAATAAATAATTATTACAGTAAGTTTCATAATACTAGAACCGTATGTAGGACAGCTTTTGAAAGTGGCGCTATCAATAGCTGTATAACCTATTAGTAAAGAAGTAAAAAACGGCTATGGTGTTTTGCTAGTGAAATAATTGGACGGATGACTATAGAAAGTCTTGATTAAACATAACAGACAGCTCATTTTCAGCTTCACGCAGAAGAGGTATATAGTTTGATAACTCTTCTAAAGACTTTTTAACAGTGGGACCATGAGTAAATACGGTGGCAAAGGTTTGCTTGCTGCTCACTATTTAGAATTAGTACCGCACAGGCAACCATGCCTCGAATGAATTCTTAGTTATCTATCCCTATCTGAGTATCCCGCGTTTCAGCTATGGTCCGCGTAGCTTGTTTTTACATCAGTATTGTTAGCTCTAGCAGTGATAATGAATATATTCACTGTCAGATAACTTTGGTTTAATTTAAAACAGAATCATGACGTTTTGGACAATCATCACTACGCCACTAATGACCATTAATAGGATCAGCATCACTCTAAACTGCTTGATATTCATACCTGCTAAAAAGCGCTTACCAATGATGTTGCCAACCACAGCACCAAGCCCTAAAGCAAAGCCATAAATCCAAAGATTGGCAGTCAATACGCCAAAAAAAGTATAACTACCAATCTGAGCCAATCCTACAAAGAATGAATTAGCTGTTTTAGTAGCGATTAAATCTTCTTTTTGTAATCCCGTATTCATATAGAAAGGATTGAGCACAGGACCCAAACCGCCGACGAGTGTGCTAATGAACGCCGTAATAAAACCTAAAGGCACAAACCCCAGTTTAGGCATATTAAAAGATTTTTCTACTTTGCCAAAACGATACTGCAAGACGGTAGATATCAAAAATGCACCCACTAATAACTGAATCCAGCTCCCATCAAGACGGCTAAATAATAATGCAGCTAACCACGCACCAACGATAGCGCTTGGCGCATAATACTTTATTAGCGACCAGTCGATATGATGCCAAAATAAATAAAGACGTGAAGGGCGACTAATGAAATTACCTAAATTAATCACGGGTGGCGCAGCCGAGATCCCTATCAGCGCAGAGGTGACAGGTATGAGTAAAAGTGCACCGCCACCTCCTGATATGGTGGAAATCACAAAAGCAATCATACCCGCCAAAAACAGCCCTGCAAGATGCCAATTAGGAATTGCTTGTAAAATATCGAGCACGGTTAAGCTCCAACATTAACAGAAGGGAACGAGATTGTTTTAGAGCTATATCCTATCTAAAGTCACCATAAAACGTTACCTGAAGAGCAAGATGCCAAGCGTGCCAAAAATGAGCTCATACAGTTTGCTACTGATCATGGTCATAAACTTGCTGCGTTCTACGTAGAGAATGGGTCAGGGGCAAAGCTAGTACATCCAAAGCTGATAGCTATCATAACCCCAGTTCGGGATAAGCCACATTGTAACTCATTGATACTATTTACAATGTTGCTACCCGTCCCTGCTGAGGCATGTTTTTGATGGTGGGTTTATAGGGAAACCAGCAATAAGCAATCAAACCCGACAGCAAGTTTGTGCTAAACCCCGTCACACTACGATGGCGTGAGTGTTCGATTTGGCACAAGTTTTTAAGCTCTCCAAACACCGTTTCAACCAAAGAGCGATGATTGAGTAGTGCCTCATCCATCGGCTTGAGTAATTGGGGTTTCATATGACGCCGAAGTTTCGTTATCAGCCTAGTATCACTGTGTTTTGTGAGCCACTCGTTCAGTGCTTTACTGATGTAGCCTCTATCACCAAATAGTTTTCCAAATAAAGACGTTGCCATATCCTTAACAGGCACTCTGTCATCCGTATTACCTGCAGTGACTTTAACAGATACAAGCTCGCCCTTATGATTGATAATGGCGTGTAGCTTAAAGCCATAGAACCAGCCCATACTACCTTTACCTCTTTGCGCCATACTCTCAAAGACTTTATGACGGTAGATACGTTTGTTATGACAAACTGCTATCTTGGTTGAATCAATATAGCTGATACCCGTACAGTCGCCCATCATGCTTTGCAAGTAGCTGCACAGTGGCATGATACTGCGCGGCACAAGCTCTATAAATCGCGAGTAGCTCGGCAGATTTGGAAACGCCCGTTTCATCATGCCAAGCATGTGATGGTAGTAAAACGCCTTAAACTGTCGATACCGCAGTTGATGAAACAGTACCAAGATGGTCATCATCTCTGCTACACTTATCTTGCATGCTCTTAACCTTTGGTGTCCCGTTGCGATTAAATGAGCGTCAAACTCAGGTTTGAATTGCTGATAAAAGTCGTCAATATGGCAGTATAGTTCGGTTAGGTTGTCCATGTAAGAAGTCCTTTTTGCTTAAGTGGTCTTGGTAAACTTACTTTAGCAACTTCGGACTTCTTTTTTTATCTTTTTTTTGAGCGCTTATCCCGAACTGGGGTTATTAATAAGTTAGCGATGGACAGTAAAAATCATCCTTTTCAGCTATAACTGGGCATTGGCGCTATCAACCTCAGCATATACCGCTGTGCTACCATCTTTATTTATTTGCATGATTTGATAAGGGTCGAACTGATTGTTATATTCCATACCAGGACTCCCCATAGGCATACCCGGTACAGCAAGGCCAATGGCGTCGCTTGGCGGGTTTGCTAAAAACTCTGCAACATGCTTAGCGGGTACATGGCCTTCAAACACATAACCATCACTCGTGACCGTGGTGTGACAAGAGCGCATATTATTAGGGACGCCGTAGCGCTGTTTAAATACCGCTAAGTCGGCAACATCTTGCCCCTCAGCGGTCATACCATGATCTTCGGCATGGCTAATCCACTCTTTACAGCAGCCACAATTGGCATCTTTATAAACCGTCGCAGAGACGTTTCTCAGCGCATCACTGTTACTGCTAGCGCTCGGAGTCACCGTTTTAGGCGTTTGGACTTTTGAATTCTGGCTGTCTGTTGCCGTCTCTACAGTCGCTGTGGTTGCAGCAGTGGTATTGGTTTCGCTACAAGCAAATAACGACGATGTCACTGTCAGTAGGATAAGCGCACCAAACAATTTATGCTGCTTAAAAGTTAAGTTATGGTTATCAGGTTTCATACATACCCTCTCGTCATTTATTGTTTATTGTTGCATTTGATATTTAACCCCAATTCGGGATAAGCGCTCAAAAAAAGATAAAAAAAGAAGCCCAAAATTGCTAAAGTGAGTTTACCAAGACAAACTTCACAACAAGGACTTCTTACATGGACAACCTAACCGAACTATACTGCCATATTGACGACTTTTATCAGCAATTCAAACCTGAGTTTGACGCTCATTTAATCGCAACGGGCCGTCAACGGCTAAGAGCATGCCAGATAAGTGTAGCAGAGATTATGACCATCTTGGTACTGTTTCATCAATTACGTTATCGACAGTTTAAGGCGTTTTACTACCATCACATGCTTGGCATGATGAAACGGGAGTTTCCAAATCTGCCGAGCTACTCGCGATTTATAAAGCTTGTGCCGCGCAGTATCATGCCACTATGTGCCTACTTGCAAAGCATGATGGGCGACTGTACGGGTATCAGCTATATTGATTCAACCAAGATAGCAGTTTGTCATAACAAACGTATCTACCGTCATAAAGTCTTTGAAGGACTTGCAACCCGAGGCAAAAGCAGCATGGGCTGGTTCTATGGCTTTAAGCTACACGCCATTATCAATCATAAAGGTGAGCTGGTATCCGTCAAAGTCACTGAGGGTAATACCGATGATAGAGCGCCTGTTAAGGATATGGCAACGCCTGTGTTTGGCAAGGTGTTTGGGGATAGAGGCTATATCAGTAAAGCCCTAAACGAGTGGCTCACAAAACACAGTGATACCACGTTGATAACCAAACTTCGGCGTAATATGAAACCCCAATTACTTGAGCCTATGGATGAGGCACTACTCAATCATCGCTCTTTGGTTGAAACGGTGTTTGGGGAGCTTAAAAACTTGTGCCAAATCGAACACTCACGCCATCGTAGTGTCACGGGGTTTATCACAAACTTGCTGTCAGGTTTAATTGCTTATTGCTGGTTTCCCTATAAACCCACCATCAAAAATATGCCTCAGCAGGGACAGGTAGCAACATTGTAAATAGTATCAATGAGTTACAATGTGGCTTATCCCGAACTGGGGTTAAATAGCTTTTTTACAGTGAAGCGATGCCAATATTGATCAAGCCGCCACCAACGATTAACCAAGCAAACATAATCGCACCTAAGATAAGGGGTTTAACGCCAGCTTGTTTGATAGCGCCCAAATGCGTGGTTAGACCCAGCGCAAACATTGCCATGGTGAGCAGCACATCGTCTAGTATCACCATACTACGCTCAAAGCTTGCGGTCATCGGCACCCAAGTGTGCAGTAAGACGATGGCAATGAATATGAAGGCAAACCAAGGCACTTTGACTTGTTGAATGCGGCTCATTACAGAGGGTTTGTTACCTTGATCGTTACTGCCTTTGGTCAACGCAAAAGATAAAACCAATAAGAACGGCGCGAGCATCATCACGCGTATCATCTTGGTGACAACCGCTGTGTCACCCACTTCGGGACTGACTGCGTTACCAGCGACGACGACTTGCGCCACTTCATGAATGGTGGCACCCGTATAAATCCCGTACTGCTGAGCATTTAGCCAAGGTTGCAACCAACCAAGATGGTATAAAAACGGATAAAGCAGCATCGCAATGGTGCCAAAGACCACGACCGTAGCCACAGCGATAGTGACTTTGTGCGCTTCGGCCTTGATCACTGGCTCTGCGGCGATAACAGCTGCTGCCCCGCAAATACTCGCGCCTGCACCAATCAATAACGTCGTTTGTTTATCGACTTTGAGCCATTTTGTACCTAACCAATAAGTGATTAAAAAAGTCGAGGTCAATACCAACGCATCGCTCATCACCGCAGACAGTCCGACACTTGATACTTGCGTTAGGGTCAGCTTAAAGCCATAAAACATGATGGCGAGACGCAGTATTTGACCTTTGGCAAATGTCACGCCCACATGTAGCTGCTCAGCGAAACTAGAATAAACGGTATTGCCCAATATCATACCGATCAAAATCGCTAGCGTTAACGAAGACAAGCCTATAATGCGCCCGTGACTCCAGACATCCAAGCTCGTATTTAGCCATAAGCAAAATAAGCTACCGACAAACACCACTATCAAACCTGCGAAATGGCGATTGGTTGGGAAGTAGTTGGTCACTGTTTTAGTTAAGGCGTGCATGACGAAGTGTCCTATTGTCCATAATCGAAATAAGCATAAGCTTATGAATAGACATTATAAGGCAGACCAATCTATAATAAAAACAGATTAATTAGATAAAAACTATCGATTTTTTAGGTTAATAAAAGTCTTTGGGCTAAAAAGATGGTTTTTTAGATAATAAAGGGTTTTTAAAATAACAGGTGGTTTTTAGGTTGTATCAATAAGATAGGGTGTCAGAGAAATTATGAAAAAAGCCATGCAGGTATTACCAAAGATTACCCTCAAGCAATTATCAGTGTTTGTCAGTATTTATCAAACTGGCAGTACCAGCCGTGCCAGTGAAGAGCTGCATTTATCGCAATCAGCGGTCAGCAGTGCACTCACTGAGCTGGAGGCGCGGTTACAAATGCCGCTATTTGAGCGCGTCGGGCGCAGGCTCAATCAGCATCCAAACGCCCATCCTATCTATATACAGGCACAAGCGATTTTGGGACAAGCTTTAACGCTTGAGCATTATCATAAGCATCAAGCAGGGCAGATTCATATTGGTGCTAGCACGACTATCGGTAATTATGTATTGCCACCGCTGCTTGCCAAATTGTACGAAGCGCTACCCGATGCCCATATCGATATGTATATTGCCAATACCCAAGAAGTGGTCGGCGAGGTTGAGCAATTAAATATCGATATTGCGCTTGTAGAAGGTATGCCGCGCCCGACAGATATGAAAGTCATTGAGCAGCGCGCTTGGCGGACCGATACCTTGATGGTATTTGCTAAATCTCATAGTAAATGGCTGGCAAACATGGACTATAACCATAAAGAAAAATGCTATGAGCTCAGCGCTGAACGATTGGCAAGGCTGCCATTACTGGTACGAGAGGCGGGTTCGGGGACGCGGCAGATTATCGATGAGCAGTTATTGCAGCATCTACCGCATGCCGAGATTGTCATGGCAATTCAGCAGTCAGAAGCCATTAAGCATATGGTCAGCGCCGATATTGGGCTTGGCTGCTTATCGCAGTATGTCATTCAAGCAGAATTGGATAAAGCAGAGCTGGTGCAGGTGAAAGTAGCAGGTATTGATTTAGCGCGCACGTGGTGGCTGGTGTGGCATAAAGCGCGTCATCAAAGCCCCATTTGGCAGAGTTTTATTGATATTTTGACAGAAGATTGATTTTAGTAGTAAAACCCCAGTTCGGGATAAGCCAGTGCTTAAGTTGTTGATACTATTTGTATAATTATTATCTGACCTTATAAAGTCATGCTTTTGACAGTAGTTTATAGAGAAGCCTGTCTTCAAAGACTTAGCTGGTCTTCAAGAGTAATAGAAAATATCAATACTATCAGCAGCTTAATGAATCACTTATCCCGAACTGGGGTTATAATAATAAAAAAATATATTTGCCTTTAATGATAAGAGAGATTGACGCTAAGTACTGGGATGCCACTTCTACTTATGGGTATGGCGGTCCGCTGGTTGACGACACTGTGACCACTGATGAGCTGGATATTATGTTGAAAGGCCTTCAGGATTTTCTTTATGAAGAAGGCTGTGTCTCTTTGTTTATGCGCCTGCATCCCATCATTAACAAAGAACGAGAGCGCCCCCCAGCTATTGGCAAAATAATAAAGCATGGCTTAACAGTAGCCTCTGATTTGACTAAATCTGAAGAAGAATACTGGCAAGAAACTCAAAATCAGCACCGCCGTGGCATCAAAAAAGCAATGAAAATGGATGTGACTACTAAGGTTGAAGCGTTGGACGAAGAAAACGCTAAAATCTTTTCAAAGATTTATGAAGAGACGATGGCGAATGTTGGTGCCACTGATTATTATTTTTTTGATGACAATTATTACTATAATTTGTCTAAAAACCTACAAGGCAGATTGCTGTTGATAACGGCTTATCAAGAAGATAAGCCTATTGCTTCTTCTTTATACACTGCCTGTGAGGAGTCAGGGATTATGCAGTATCATTTAGGAGGAACGCTCGACGATTATAGAAAACTGCAGCCTGCTAAACTGATTACTCATGTGGCAAGAGACTGGGGGCGGGAAAATAACTATAAATTACTTCACCTTGGCGGTGGCCTTGGTGCTAGCCTCGACTCACTATACAAATATAAAAAAGGCTTTAGCTCCCCCTCTGAGGAGTTTGATTTTAAAACCTATAGACTCATTGTCAACCCAGAGAAATATGCCGAATTGGTAGCCAAGGTTGGTCTGAGCGAGGAAGATTTGAATTCTGACTTCTTTCCTTTATATAGGAAAAAGGCAGCACTTGCTTCTGAAGATGAGGCGAACAGACCTGCTTAATAAGGTAGTATTAAAAAGTATTATTGCAGACAGTATCACTATAAAAAAACACCAGCTATAACTAGTTATAGCTGCTGTTTTTTGTCTCTACAATATATTGGGCTTTATTGAGTTGGAACAATATGCCAAACGCCTTTTACATTATCGCCGTTTGCATCTCCAGCTTTAGTGTCTTTTACAAAGAAGTATAACGGCATGTTATTGGCAGCCCACTGATAAGTACCGTCATCACGCTGAAAAGTCGAGAACTGACCGACGCTTTTGGCATTGTTAGGGGCGGTAAGTGCTGGCCAAGCCGCTAAACAATCACCTGTACAGTTCGACTTATTGGCAGTGTCTTTGTCAAAGGTATATAGCGTCATGTAATTAGTAGAATCAACCAGCATACCGTTTCTACTAGTCACTGGTACGGCGCTGCTACTAACCATCTGGTTATCATTCATTCCTGACATATTAGTGCCAAATACTTTATCCATTGTCGAGCAGCCTGTAAGCGCTAAAACACCACTTAGTGCAGATAACATCATAATACGCTTCATAGTAACTTCCTTATTCTTAGAAAATGATTAGTCAGTAGACCTCTTGCAAAAGTCATAGGTTTAGCTCGAAATTAATGATACCAGCAAGAGCCCATCCCAGATTCTGTGTAACTGCCATTTAGATTAAATGCTTACTGATACGATCATCAAACATAATTATAAAGCGATTAAGAGCCGCCGTCCAGTTACGAATCGGCATCGACCACCTTGACGATGCCTGTTGAGTTGCCAAATAGACCACCTTGAAGGCGGCTTGATCAGAGGGAAACACCTTACGCTTATTCACCGCTGTTCGAATGACACTATTTAGCGACTCTATCGCATTGGTGGTATAAATGACTTTTCTGATGTCTTTAGGGTACTCAAAGAACACCGTTAAGCCCTCCCAGTTATTACGCCAAGACTTGATGACATGCGGGTACTCTTTGCCCCATACTTCATCAAAGTGCTCAAGGTTGGCCTCTGCCATCTCAAGCGTATCAGCACCGTA
>NZ_JBNNFX010000037.1:0-7916 GCF_050267985.1 Psychrobacter sp. NPDC078929
AAAGTTCGTCAGGACAAGCAGATCATCAACAAAGCTATCTATCTGGCCTTAGGCGTTGCTCTTGATGGTAAAAAAGAGCTGCTTGGTATGTGGCTATCAGAGAACGAGGGCGCCAAGTTCTGGCTGGGCGTTCTCACTGAACTACAAAACCGTGGAGTACAAGATATTCTTATTGCCTGTGTAGACGGCCTAAAAGGCTTCCCTGATGCCATTAACACCGTCTACCCCAACGCTCAGGTTCAGCTGTGTATCGTGCATATGGTGCGCTATTCGATGAAGTTTGTACCTTGGGCAGATAAGAAGGCCGTAGCAGCTGATTTAAAGGCCATCTACGGTGCTGATACGCTTGAGATGGCAGAGGCCAACCTTGAGCACTTTGATGAAGTATGGGGCAAAGAGTACCCGCATGTCATCAAGTCTTGGCGCAATAACTGGGAGGGCTTAACGGTGTTCTTTGGTTATCCTAAAGACATCAGAAGAGTGATCTATACCACCAATGCGATAGAGTCGCTAAACAGCGTGATTCGGACAGCGGTGAATAAGCGTAAGGTGTTTCCCTCTGATCAGGCAGCATTCAAGGTAGTATATCTGGCAACCCAGCAGGCCTCTAAAAAGTGGTCGATGCCAATCCGTAACTGGACGTCTGCCCTTAATCGCTTTATGATTATGTTTGATGATCGTATCAGCAAGCATTTAATCTAAACGGCAGTTACACAGAATTCGGGATGGTCTCACCACAGCAGCTTGTTGCATTTCTATCCAGCTTTCATAGGATGTATTTTTTTGAATAAACTGCTCCCATTCCTGATCTGGAATGGCTGCAAAATCTTCTTTTGATTCCACTTTGAACCCAGAGGCTTCTATTAGCTTCTCAAAATTCGAATATTGGCTACAACTAGATATAAAGCTAGGGTTCATAAGGTCGTTCAGTGGGATGCTATCAGTATTAGATAACTCTGAGACATTCTTTTCCAATGTATCAAAACCTTTTAATTCAACTTCCATGAATTTCTCCTCGTATTTATAAGCTTTATATAGCTTGTATGATTTTGTCTATTTTAAAAAAATTAACCACCCAGAATATATCGGGGGATGGTAATTTAAGTTAAGTTAGACCGCTGGTTTGAACTGGTTAAGGTTATCAGGAAAGAAAGCTTGAACGGCAGTTACACAGAATTCGGGATGGTCTCAAAAGCAGCGACAACTTCTACTATTAAAAAAGTAGTCGTTAAACCTAAGGCAACCATTAACTTCTTACTATTTTCTTCAGTAACAACCGCATGGCTATGATCATGATGTTCTGACATAAAATATTTTCCTTATTCTATTTATGATGAGCAGAGATATTGGATAACAGCCAATATCTCTGCTGTAAATCGACTAATCTATTGGATTAAGAAACTTTTTTTTCATTTATCCAACGATAAAGCACGGGTAACAGCACCAAAGTTAGTAATGTTGAAGAGATAATCCCGCCAATCACTACGGTTGCCAGTGGCCGTTGAACCTCAGCCCCTGTTCCGGTTGCCAGCGCCATTGGTACAAAACCCAGTGAAGCCACACAAGCTGTCATCAACACTGGTCTTAAGCGCAAAATAGCCCCTTGCCACACGGCTTTATGCACTGGATATTTGTCCCTTAATTCCTTAATAAAGGTCAGCATTACCAGTCCATTGAGGACTGCAACACCAGATAAGGCAATAAAGCCAATTCCAGCTGACATCGATAATGGAATATCCCTTAGCCAAAGGAACAGCACACCACCGGTCAAGGCAAAGGGTATCCCGGTAAAGACCAATAGACTTTCTTTGACATTGTGAAAGACCGCCATCAGTAAAATAAAGATAGTGATTAAAGCCAGTGGAATCACGATTTGCATCCGTGCTTTGGCTGAAGCCAAATTTTCAAACTGACCGCCATATTCTATCCAATAACCACTTGGCAAAGTGTATGCTTTGAGCTGTGTCTGTACATCAGAAACAAAAGACCCTAAATCACGCCCTTCAACATTCGTTGTAACCACAACTCGGCGTTTACCATTTTCTCGACTGACTTGGTTGATTCCTTCAATGGTCGAGACTTGCGCGACATCCGACAATAAAATACTGCCACCATTTGGAAGCTGAATAGGTAACTGGGAAACAGATGCGACACTACGGTCTTGCTCTCCAAGACGGATAACAAAATCAAAACGACGATCGCCTTCTAAAATCTCTCCCACGCTTTGTCCACCAATATTGGTTGCCACAAGGTCTTGAATTGAACGCACACTCAAACCATATTGTGCAGCCAAAGTTTTATTTACCTCGACATTCAGTAATGGCAAACCTGAGGTCTGCTCAACTTTCACGGCACTGCTACCCGATATTTGCTGAATGATTTTGGAGATTTTAGTCGCCTCAGTATTGAGGACATTCATATCATCACCGAAGATTTTCACACCAACATCACTACGCACACCTGAGATCAATTCATTAAATCGGAGTTCAATCGGTTGTGAAAATTCACTATTATTGCCTGGAATCGTGGCTAAATACGTCACCATACGGCCACGTAATTCATCTAAACTTTCTTTAGGATTTGGCCATTCTGAACGAGGCTTTAACATGATATAGCCATCTGAAATATTGGGTGGCATGACATCTGTTGCAACCTCGGCTGTACCCGTTCTGGCAAATACTGCCTTAATTTCAGGGAAACTCTTTAAAAGAAGTTTTTCAGTATTCTCCTGAATACGTAAAGACTCTTCTAAGCCTGTACTTGGTGAACGTAACTGTTGTATCGCAAAGTCTCCTTCACTGAGCTGTGGTGCAAATTCACTGCCGAGTTTGGTACTGATAAATCCCGTAATCACTAATAAACACAGTGCAAAAGTCAGCACAACTGCTTTGTATTGATACGAAATATCAAGAGTTTGCTGATATTTAGCTTTTAGCCATAACATCCAACGACTTTCTTTTTCTTGAATATCGCCTTTGACCCACAATGCCACAGCAGCAGGCACAAAGGTGATCGATAAAATAATGGCTGCAACAAGGGCGAGTACCACTGCCAATGCCATCGGATGGAACATTTTTGCTTCCACACCACTTAAAGCAAAAATCGGCAAATACACCACCAAAATAATAAGCTGACCAAAAATAAGAGGACGACGTGCTTGGCGGGCAGCCAGAAAAACTTCCTTAAAGCGTTCACTTTGTGTGAGAGGTCGTTTTAACAGTTGCTGTGTATGGGCTAAACGCCGGATACAGTTTTCGACAATCACCACAGCACCATCGACAATGATGCCGAAATCGAGTGCACCTAAACTCATCAGATTGGCACTGATATTTTGCTGTGCCATCCCGGTTAAGGTAAACAGCATAGAGAGTGGAATGACACAGGCAGTAATCAAGGCAGCACGGATATTCCCTAAAAACAGGAACAGAATGATGATGACCAGGATTGCTCCCTCTACCAAGTTTTTCTGAACGGTTTTAATCGCCTTCTCAACCAAGATAGTACGGTCGTACACCGTTTCAATCACTACCCCTTTAGGCAAACTATTCTGAATATCTTGAAGCTTGGCATCCACAGCTTTAGAAACAGTCTGGCTATTTCCACCCATCGCCATCATGACAACCCCTAAAACGGTTTCTTTGCCGTTATAGGTTGCCCCACCGGTTCTTAAATCATGCCCAATAGAGACTTGCGCAATATCACCAACCCGAATTGGGCTGCCATTTGGGCTACCCAGCATGGTGTTCTCAATATCAGAAAGCCCATTGAATGCACCCGGTACACGTACCGTCAGTTGCTGACCATTGTCTTCAATATAACCTGCACCTCGGTTCTCATTATTTTGCGCTAAAGCCTGTTGCAGTTGTTCTAATGAGATATTCAGTTGCTGCATCCGGTTTAAATCGGGAGAGACCACATAGGTTTTTTCAAAACCACCAATACTGTTGACCTCTGCAACTCCCTTAACACGTTGCAGTTGAGGACGCACAATCCAGTCCTGAATCTCACGCAAATCCATCGGCGTGTATGCAGTTCCATCCGGCTTTTTCGCATTCGGATCTGCCTTCAGTACCCATTGATAAATCTCACCGAGACCCGTAGAAACGGGGGACATCGTCGGTGCGATTTGTGCAGGCAACTCAGATTGCGCCTCCTGTGTCCGTTGGTTAATCTGCTGACGGGCCCAATAAATATCAGTCCCATCTTTAAAGATAATGGTGACTTGAGAGAGTCCATAACGGGATATGGAACGGGTAAGCTCCAGATCCGGAATGCCAGCCATGGCATTTTCAATGGGATAGGTAATCAGCTGTTCGACTTCAAGCGCAGTAAAACCCTTGGCTTGAGTATTAATCTGGACTTGGGTATTGGTAATATCGGGTACAGCATCAATCGGGAGTTTCTGATAGCTATACACCCCGACCGCAATCCAGGTACAGGCAAAGAGCAACACCCAAATCGCATTTTGTATGGAAAACTGAATGATTCGTTCGAATAAACCTTCTGGTTTTGGCAGATCAGAATTAATGTCCATGGCCTGCCTCGTCTTTTTCTAATTCAGATTTCAACAAGAAACTGCCTTGAGCGATATACTTCTGCCCTTCAGTCAGCCCAGAAATCACTTCAAGCCATTGTCCATCACTTGAAGCCTGCCCCAATTGCACTTTCTGTGCTTTTAAGTGGACTTGACCTTTTTGTTCTGAATCTACGATGAAAATACTGTCTTCACCTTCAATACTTTGCAGCGCAGACTTTTGAATCCGAAGGGCTGATTTTGCTGTAGCTTCCGGAATCAACACTCTCACTAACACATTAGAACGCAACTCAGTAGCTTGCGCATCGAGTTTTGCGCGCACCACCAGACGCCCTGTTTGTACATCTGCCTGAGAGGTTAAGCTTTGTACAGTAGCTTTATAGCTTTGATCTGAATCATTCACTTTAAAGTCAATTTTTTGCCCGGCTTGCAGTTGACCTGAGAATTGATTCGGCAAATTAAACTCAAGCCATAAATCTTTCAGCTGTTCAATGACAAAGAGCTGATTAGCCAGTTGCACATTTTCACCGACCACAATATCTTTTTGACTGATCACCCCAGAGATCGGTGCTTTAATCAGAAAACGCCCATTGTTATTGCCACTTGCACCTAATGCATTTAAACGTGCTTGTGAGGACTGGACAGTAATCTGCGCTTGACGGTAGGCATTTTCGGCACGCTGGTAATCCTGTTTGGCAGAAACCCCCTGTGACCAGAGTTGCTGTTCGCGCTGGTAATCTTTACGGGCCAAATCCAGATTCACCTGTGCCATACGCAGATTTGCCTGTTGGTCGATCAGTTCAGGCACGGTTAGTACAGCCAGCGTTTGTCCTTTTTGCACGCTCTGTCCTAAAGCCACATTGATCTGCTCGACATAACCACTAAAATTAGGCGATATATGCGCTTGTTGATCGGTATTCACCACCAATTTACCTGGCAGGGTTGTCAGCTTTTCAACCAATCCTGTGGATGCAACAGCAACTTTTAAACCTTGTTCAACCATTTGTTGGCTGGTCAGTTGTATTTCGCCTTCTTCAGCATGTCCTTCTTCAGAACTATCTTCATCAGAATATTCGGCATTTCCCTCATCATAACCACGCCCCTCAGATTCAGTTTTTTTTGAACTTAACCAAATAGCCAGACTGACCAAGACCGTAATCAGAATCAAAATTGCAATCATGAGAGACTGGGATATTTTTCCGTTTTGCTTGGCGTTCATTTTATCGTGCTCCCCCATTGATTAAATTTTGCGATGCTTCGACTGCCTTTTTATTCAGTTGTGTATAGGCATCCGAACGGCTAATTTCTTCATAACTTGTGCCAATACTGAGTGCCTCAGCTGCTAGGGCAGTTTGCCAAGCTTGACGTAGAGTTTGTAATTGACCCAATCGAAGATTCTGCAGTTGGGTGGTTGCTTGCTGAACGTCGGTAATGGACAGTTTCCCTGCCTGAAACCCTAGTAAAGTACGGCTCTGAACTTTGGTCGCCAAAGTAACTTGTGCTGTTGTGGCATCGAACTGGCTACGTAAACCTTTGAGCTGATGCATGCTGTTGGCAATATCGAGTATTTGTTGCTTCAGCTCACGCTGCTGCTGTTGGTTCAGCAATATTTGCTGTTGCTGGACCATCGGGATCGCATATTGCTGGCGATTGAAAATATTCAGTGGAATAGCCACGCCGATTGCTAAAGTCGTATCGTTGCTTTCATTAGGGGTTTTGCTACGTTTCATGCCTACATTTAAAGTCGGATTGGGACGTGCCTGAATTCTTAAATTTTCAATTTGATGATCCGATTGCTGAATGTTCAAGGCATAGAATTTTTCTAGCCACCCTTCAGCAATATACCGTTGCACAGTTTGGAGACTTTGCTCTGGCCAAGGGATAGCGGTTTTATTCAATTGAAGATGTGAAGATGTTTCTCCCCCCCACAAATTAGACAGCTGACGACCGGCAGCTTGTTTATTCAGCATCGCTTGCTGATAAAGTCGTTGGATTTCTAGCGCTTCAATTTGGGCACGCTCAAAATCAACCAGGGCAATACTGCCTGCCTGATAGCGTTTCTGGGCACTGTCCAGATTGACTTCACTTGTTTTTAACTGTACTGAATAAGCAGACTGCTCAACCTCAGCAAGTGCAAATTGCGACCATGCAAATTTAACAATCAGTTGGCTTTGTGCCTTCCATAATTGCTGTTGCAATTGGATTTGTTGATTCGAGGTATTGGCAATCACCCGGTTCAGCTTACGCTGACCAAATAGATCTAGAGGTTGACTAACGCCAACATTGAATTCCTGTTCTTGACCTGAGCCAAAGCCAGACTGTTCTAAACTTATACTTGGATTCTGCCATAACCGACTTTGCTGAATATTCAATTCAGATATTTGCTGAACTTGTTGCCACGGCTTGTCTTGAGTCTGGTAACTTTGTACTTTTGCTAAAGCGGATTCAAAGCTGGTAACGTTTTCAGCATAGCTATATTGCATAGCCGCTGCACATATACAAGCAACCAAGCTATGACGCAAGAGTATAATTGATTGTGAAGACATGATTTTTCCCACTTATTTAAATAATAAAAGTGGTGGGAATGTTTTAGGCTACCCCACCATGAGCGGGGAAAATTCGGGAGGTGGGCTTTGTTGAAACAGGTCAGGAGCCTGATAGCTGTTTTTCCAATGAAATTGTGGATTCACTTTAACTTCAGAGCTTGGATGAAACACATCTACTTTTTCATTTTGTACAATCAAATGCATCATCGATGGTAGATGATCTTGATGATCTTCACCGATTTCTAAATCGCTACTGAATGTTTTTATGTTTTCTGACTGTCCATTATGATCGTGTTGACGACTATCGCTGGCACACAAGGTATTTTGGTGATGACCAAAATGATAACTCTGCTGTGATTGAGGCTGTTGTTCATGGACACAAAAGGCCGCCGCCACATTCCAAAAGCTTTGGAACATGAACAATCCAACCAAGACTGTAATCCATGTAGTAGAACGCATCATCATAACAACCGAAAAATTTGTACCAAGTATAAGGCTTAGAGCCACTCCAAGGTCAAGCTTAATAAATTAAATTAAACATTCAATGAACACTGAATAGCCGGCACTTTTGCAAATTTACCTTGTCTCTATAAGCTCACATCAATTTCAGGTAAGAATAACAATAGATAGTGAACCGTACCGGGTTTGTCGGAGACTTTTTATTTAAGTTAGGCCACCTGACCTAACGGGTTAATCTTATCATTGTACATTGCTTCAAACTCAAAAGGCAATTTTCCATGAGAGTTTCCCAAACTTTGTGTAACTGCTTATAATCCACTAACAGGAGAATAAGCAATGACTAACCAATCTGACATCAAGAAACTGGCTGAGCAAAT
>NZ_JBNNFX010000038.1:0-7734 GCF_050267985.1 Psychrobacter sp. NPDC078929
TGTTTGCGATAATCTAGGGAGTAAGTCATGGTTATTTATTGTGGTAATCGTTTAGTTGATTTATTTTATAACATTTTTGTGGTCAGGTGACTATAGATCTTTATATGAAATGGTTAACTTATTCAGAAAGTACCGTAGGAACGACATAGCAAGTTACAGAGCTAATGCAAAACTATCTCCAAGATTAGCAGTATTTGAGAGTATAGTGCATTGACTTACTACTCTATTATTTTAACAGTAGATTTTTGTCGAAATATCATTGCGAAATTCTAGCAGTAGTCAAAGTACTAGAATTTTGTTTTATTATTAGAAGATGCTTTCAAAGCTATAATAGCAATATATAAAGCATGGTGACTTATGTGTTTAGATTTATCTAAAACTAATTTTATTCAAAATGGATACAATGAGCATCTATCGCTATATATTTTCTATTTATAATGGATTGTTCGGGCTGTTATTAGAAACTAAATATTCTTTAGAATTAATTATATTTTATACATAGATTTAATGGCCAATGAACGATTTGTTCACTGCATTATTTCAGGAAAAACAATACCTCAATAGAGGCCACACTCTTATTTTATAGTTGGATTTATTATGAGCAAAAATAACGCAATTGATTTAGAAAATTTGAACGTGGATGAGTTACGTGCTATCACTGAAAACGCTCAACAACTTATCGCCAAAAAACAGCATCAACGTTTGTATGATGCCTATATGCAGTTCGAGCAGATTGCAGAAGATAGCAATGCAACGATCGAAGAGATACTGAAAGCTGGTGAAAAGTTAGAGAAAAAACGCAGTATTAAATATCGCAATACTGATGATCATAGTGAAACTTGGACTGGCCGTGGCCGTAAGCCAACATGGTTGGTTGAAGCGCTAGCAGCAGGTCGTGATATCGAAGATTTTGCTATTTAATTAGCTGTTTTCTTATAAAGTTACTTTCTGTGAACCAGTTAGAACATCCTATTTATAATGGTGTATTTACAACCATTTAGCGATAGATATAGCTGTTTTTCAGAAAATAAAAGCCAGTATCTTTACTGCCAGTATTTTGGCAAAAAGATACTGGCTTTTTTTCTGTCATCTATATGCCATTGTTTGTTATGATAATGACGTTTTTGTCTTATATAAGAGTTGTACGACTGTGGCCCAAGTATCTGAGTTTTCTCATAAACGTCCCCGTAAGCTCTGGTGGCTAGTGGGGTTTGTGTTGTTTGCGCTATTTGCTGTGTTGCAAATGCCAGCAGCATGGTTACTTGAGAAATACGCGCCAGATACGCCTTATGTGCAGCATTTATCTGGCAATGTATGGCAAGGTGCTGCCATTTGGCAATTGCCTATGTCATCGACGTCGCTCACAGGTACGGTGGAATGGTCATGGCAGCCTTGGCAGTTACTCATAGGGAAGCTAGGTGCGGATGTTAATATCCACTCAGCACAGACACGTCTGAATGGGCAAGCTAAACTTGGGTTAAACTCATGGCAAGTTGACAACATGAGTGGGAAAGTTGCACCTGAGACGCTAGCGAGTGTGGTCAACTGGCAACTGCCAAATACCCCTATTCAAGTAAATAATGTATCGCTAACGCGTCAGGCTGATAAAAATGACGCATCTAGTAGTGATCCTGCTAAAGACGTTAGCGGATTTAGTGCCGCGGATGGTCAATTGACTTGGGTTGGTGGTGAGGTAGGCTATCCTAGTGGTGGCAAAGTTTTTTATATTACGATGCCTGCTCTAAGAGCCGAGCTTAGTACAGAGCAAAAAAACAATAGAGATTTGCTGCATATCAATTTATTGAATAATCAAGATAAGCGTTTGGGAGATCTGTATCTCGATAGCGATAATATGCTCGATGTCAGTTTGACGCAGCGCTTGCTAGAAAACATGCCTGAGTATAAAGGACAAGCCCCTCAAGATACGCCAGTTGTCAGTGTGCGCCAGCCATTGTTAGCTGGTCTGGGGGCGAACTAAATGCTTAATATCGCCGCAAGCTTAAAACCTGTTATCAATACTCTCAATCGCCTTTCAGCTTGGCTATTATTGTTAGCTATTGCTTGGCTATGCTGGACAGCCGCCCGTCTTTTATGGTTATTACTAGCAGCACCTCTAGCGCCTGCATTGCCTTTAGCGCCTCTACAGAATAGTGCCAAATCCACCAAAGATTATAGCAGCTTATTTGCAATCTTCGCTGACCCCGATCCTATTACCGCAGCCGTGCAACCACCTCCCAACATTGAGCTAAAAGGCGTACTACTAGCCATACCTGAGAGCATGTCTTCCGCCTTATTAAATGTCAATGGCGAAGTCAAAAATTACCGCATCGGTGATGGGCTAAAAGACAGCGATTATACGCTCGTGGCTGTTGATTGGAATTCAGTCATTATCGCTGATGCTAACGATAAAGAAACCGTTATTAAAATGCCAGAGGCGATGCCATTAGACCAAAGTGATATGCTAGCAAGCGGAATAAGTAATCAGCGTTTGCCAAATAATAGCATGTTGCCTACAGCGCCCCAGCCAGTACAAAACGCTATTCCTGAGACAGAAGGGACAACTGGCGCAGACACTTCAAAAAGTCCACAGTCGGCTATCGAAGAAGCGGTTACGGCCTTGCAAGAAAACCCTGCCAGTTATCTAAGTAGAATGGGGGTGATGGCATCAGGTGAAAGTTACCAAGTCACAGCGGCGATGCCTGCTGGCCTACGTAATCGTTTAGGGCTTGAGCCAGGCGATAAGGTACTGACCGTCAACGGACAGAGCGTGGGTAATAACCCAGCGCAAGATGCTGGTGTACTTCAGCAAGTACAGCAAGCAGGTGAAGCGCAGATAGAGGTTCAACGTGGTGAGCAAGTTATTACGATTCGCCAGCAGTTCTAGCAAGGTAGGTTTTTAGCAAAATTGCTCCTTAAAAATTCAGCACATAGTAAGCAATATCACTGTAGGTAATCATCAATATGGTAAGTTTTCAGAATTTTTCAGCCACGCCTTTGTACCGTAGCCTGCAGCGTTTGATGCGCCTGTGCCGTCCACTTTGTCTGGCAGTGCCATTATGGGCTGCTGGTGTTGGTCTTGCCAATGCTGAGAGCTGGAAAGTTAATCTACAAGATGCTGATATCAAAGCCTTTATCAATGAAGTCGCGACCATCACGGATCAAAACTTTGTTCTTGATCCGCGTATCAATGGCAATGTCACGGTCATCTCCAATAAAGCCCTGTCCCGTGATGAGATTTATCAGCTATTTCTGAGCGTGATGCAAGTGAATGGTATCGCTGCGATTGAATCGGGAACGACGACAAAACTGGTGCCAGATAATATTGCTAAGCAATCTGGTGTGGCGGTTGATTTACGCGGTGATAGTGTTGGCGAATCGCTCGCCACTCGAGTTATTTATTTGACCAATACCCAAGCTGCAGAAGTATTAGGTGTTATTCGCCCATTGATGCCGCAGTCAGCTCACGCGGCCGCTGTACCTGGTGTCAATGCGCTAGTATTGTCCGATCGAGCAGACAGCCTTAACCAACTGACAGCCCTTATCCGTGATTTAGACAGTAATGTAAATGACAGTTTGCAAGTGATACCACTACGCCATGTCGATGCCGAACGTATGATGGAGTTGATTAGCGCCTTAGTCTCAAGTGCGGGTAGCGGGCAAGCTCAAGGTGGCAACAATCAGCTAAAGGTGATTGCTGATACGTCAAGCGATAGACTGCTAGTCAAAGGCAGTCCTGAAATGATTGCTAAAGTCCAAGAAATGGTCAATCAGTTGGATACCACGCCGACCAGACGTTTAAGTGGTCTACGTGTCTTTCGATTAAAGTATGCTAGTGCGGGTCATATCGCCGATATGTTACGCGGTTTACTCGCTAACCAATCTATCAATAGTGCTGGCGCGACCTCGACACTAGAATCAGCCTCACTAAATGATGTAAGCAGCACAGGCGCTGCAATTAATAATGCAGCTAGCGATAGCCTTGGTAGTAGCAGTGCGGCCGCTGTCTCGACTAGCAGCACAAGCGGAACAAGCACAGGGGTGGGCGGTCGTCCGTTTAGTATTATCGCTGATGAAACTCAAAATGCCGTTATCGTCAATGCCGCACCTGAGCTAATGTTTGAGATTGAAGATGCGGTCAACCAATTAGACAGTCGCCGTGCACAAGTATTGATTCAAGCGGCTATTGTTGAAGTGTCAGGCGATGATGCCACCCAGCTAGGCGTTCAATGGGCGTTAGGTAACGCCAATAGTGGCTATGGAGTGGTCAACTTTAATAATGTGGGAGCCAGCGCGACGACACTTGCGGCGGCTGCTTTAGCAGGGACGAGTACGGCAGGTATTAGCGCTGCTGCCAGCTCTATCGCGGGTGCACTGATAGGAATTGGAGACAGTCGCAAAGACAGTCAGGGCAATACAGAGTTTTATGGCGCTATTTTACAGGCGCTTGACTCATCTACCAGTGCCAACTTGCTATCCATGCCATCGATTTTGACATTGGATAATGAAAAAGCCAGTATCTTAGTTGGTCAAAACGTACCTTTTGTTACGGGTTCTTTTACCACCAGTGGCAATAATTCAAACAACCCATTTCAGACAATTGATCGCCAAGACATTGGTATTAATCTGAATGTCATTCCCCATATTGGTGACAATGGCACAGTACGATTAGAGGTCTCGCAAGAAGTCTCGTCAGTCGTACCAGGTAGTACGGGTAATGCCAGTGGGCTAATTACCAATAAAAGCCTTATTAATACGACCATTCTAGCGGATGATCAGCAAACGATTGCCTTGGGCGGCCTGATGCGTGACAACACCACCACACGTCAACAGAAGGTTCCTGGACTGGGCAATGTTCCTGTTATCGGTAGACTCTTTCGTTCTGACAACGACAGCACCCAAAAGAGCAATTTGATTATCTTTTTACAGCCGACTATCTTACGTGATGGCGGCGCGGTAGCGAGTGTGACTGAACGCAAATTCAATCAAATGCGAGTGTTGCAGCTGGTCATTGATAAAAACGGTACGATTAAGCAATTACCATTGAGTGGCACTGAAGGTTGGAATGGTAATGTCAGTGCGGATTACGAGCTCATGCCGCTCAACCCCCTTATCCCTAAACGTGATCAAGCGCCAAAATCTACTTCGCAAGGTTTTACGAGAGTAGATAGCCCGAATAGTGGTATCACGACCTATCCTCTTAATCGTTAAAATATTGGCCGTATATATAACGGTTAATGTGATTCAACTGGCATAAATTAATGTACGATGTAATAGATACTAGTTACATCGTACATTAGCTTGCGTATTCATAACACAGATAAACATAGCTGCTTTTATATTTAAGTATATTAGTTACTAATAAAATAATGAGTTACGTATTATGTTTTCCGCTACAGTAAATCAGAAACTAAGATGACAGATTATAAAAATACGAAAAAATGGTTTTTGCTAAGTGTGGCTGCAACTGCGCTATTGCTCATCCCTAGGCGCAGTAGTCGAAAGGACAATACGGAGACAGTAAATAATCATAATACCGTATCTGAGGGTATTGATATTGACGATGCTCACGAGAATGTAATTAGTAAATAGAAGCTAGTAATTAAAAAATAGAAGCTCAATAATGCGTCTATAGCAATATTCTTATATAAAAATACTTGTATAGTAAAAATTGCTTAGTGTTTATTACTCAATTCTATGTTCTGAAAAGTCAGTTTTGGAGTTTATTAATGTGTGGCAACAAATCAGTGACCATGGCTGAGAGAACAGATGCTAGAGAAGTTTTAAAAAATGTCTATTCTCTTATAGATACGCATACACATTTTGATGCTCCAGTGTTCGACAATGATCGCAAACAACAGGTAGAGCAGGCTTATAGTCAAGGTGTCTGTCACTTAGTGCTAGTAGGTTATTTATACCATTACTTTGATCGAATGTACGATACTCAAGACTCCATCAATGAACTGTCGCAATCGTCTGCGACCAAGGCAAACAACCAAGATAAATGCAATGTTACAGCCCATATCGCACTTGGCTTACACCCATTTTATATTGAGCAGCATACCGACGACCATTTAACACAACTTGAACAAATGGTGATAGAGCGTCGTCCATTAGCTATTGGTGAGATTGGATTAGACACCTTTACCGATGCAATGAAGCAGCCTGATATGTTTGCTAAACAAAAAAGGTTCTTTGCGGCGCAGTTGGATATAGCAGTAACCCACAATCTGCCAGTGATGCTGCATATTCGTAAAGCGCATGCTGAAGCGCTCGCAATATTAAAAGCGCATAAATACGATGCGCATAAATTAGGCGGTATTGCCCACAGCTTTAGCGGGGGTGAGCAAGAGGCAAAGGCTTTTGTAAAATTAGGGTTTAAGCTTGGTGTCACGGGTCAGATTACCAATCCGAAGGCCAAAAAACTGCGCCGTGCTATTCAAGTAGCAGTTGAGAGTCATGGCATCGAATGCTTGGTCATTGAAACGGATTGTCCAGATATGACACCTATTATGTGTCAGGTATCGGATGATACTGATTCACATGATAGAAATATACCAGCCAATCTGCCATGGGTATTAGCAAGCTTGAGTGAGCTATTAGAAATACCACATGATAAACTTGCTAAGCAATTGTGGCAAAATAGCTGTGATGCTCTGAAAGTAGACTGGGCTTATTCAGTGTAACTGTGCTACTTATAAGAAAAGCATCGTTGTAATTAGACGCTAAAAAGTACTAGCCAAATAAATGACAACCAAAATATTTGAAAAGAGAATTTGATCTGTTATGAGTGACACGCGACAATTTGAACAACCAGAATCCGTCGAAGACAGTCTTGCACAAGACGAATCGCGCCAACAAGATGAGCAGTACGATCGTCGTTTTCAAGGTACACGGACACTATATGGTACCTCTGCGGTTAATACTTTTTCGGCAGCTCATGTCTACATTATTGGTGTAGGAGGGGTGGGCTCTTGGGCAGCAGAGGCGCTGGCTCGGACAGCAGTGGGAACGATTACGTTGATTGATTTGGATGTATTGGTTGCTTCTAATGTCAATCGCCAACTGCCTGCATTGGACAGCACATTTGGTCAAAGTAAAATTGAAGCAATGGCAACTCGTATTAGAGAGATTAATCCCACAGTAACATTAAATTTAGTCGATGACTTTTTGACAGTAGATAATGTCGCCACACTTCTACCAAGTCGTGAAGCGGTCAAATCCGCTACTGCTCAGGGGAAACCGATTGTTATCTTAGATTGTGTAGACGATATGAATGCTAAATTAGCAATTGCTTTACACTGTCGTTTTAATAAACTAAAGTTGGTCTGTGCGGGCGGTGCAGGTGGTAAGATAGATCCAAGTCAGATTAGAGTAAGTGATTTGCGTGACTGTTATCAAGATCCACTACTTGCAAAGTTACGCAACAAGTTACGCCACGAAAAAGGCATTAATAGTGCTTTAAAAGAGAAATTTGGTATCAAATGTGTCTATTCGACAGAGCCGCCAATTGTAGATAAAAGCTGTCAAACAGGCGGTTTACAGTGCGGTGGTTATGGCTCAGCAGTGGTCGTTACGTCAGTGGTGGCGATGATTATGGTGAGTGAAGCATTACAATTATTAATAAGACAGACGAGTCGTAACTAGGGCGTGTCTTCAATTGGATAAGCCCTAAATAATAGTTACAATACCGCATCTATTGAGTCGATGCGAGAAATACAAGTTATGGCAAGAAAA
>NZ_JBNNFX010000039.1:0-6803 GCF_050267985.1 Psychrobacter sp. NPDC078929
CCACTCGCTATGAGAAGTTAGCGCGTAATTTTAAGTCAATGCTTTATCTGGCGTGTACTATCGTTCATTGTAAGATGAATTGAAGACACGCCCTAGACACATCTAACGCATTAAGGAATATTTTATGCTTTTTGAGTTTATCGCTACCATCGCTGCCGCATTTGGTATGGCTGGACTAGCACTTATCATAACTCACCTCAGCAAACTGGCAGGCAAACGTGCACCTAAATGGCTGATTCCCTTATTTGCTGCTATTGGGATGTTTGCATTCCAGATAAACCAGGAATACAGCTGGTATGGTCAACAAGTGCGAGATCTGCCAGAAGGCGTAGAAGTTGTCAAAACAGCAGAAAGCAAGGAATGGTTCCGCCCATGGTCTTATGCTAAACCACAAATATTACGTTTTATCGCTGCTGATACTGGAAATGCTAGTGTGCAAGTAGACAACCCAAATATATATTTATTCAATTTATATTTATTTGAAAGACGAAGAAGTGTAGAGAAAGTTCCACAAGTTATCGATTGCAGTGTTCCTGCGCGTGCAGACTACGTAATACCAGAAAAAGGTAACACACTGACGGTGAATGAACATGTTAAACAGACCACTGCGTGGCGAGAGCTGACTACAGACGATCCTTTATTTATCAAAATCTGTACTGATGAAATCGTCTGATCCTATAACGCTTAGTATGATAATGTTGGTTGATTAAATGCTGACATCCAGTTGCTTTTAATAGCGTTGAGAAGCGGCTGAATAAGTATGCTTTGAATTAGCTCCTAGCAATAGCCCAGCGCACAAGCCACCAAAATGTGCCGCAAATGAGATACCTTGTTGCGGCATCAATCCTTGCTTAATGGTCAGCCAATAACCAGTCCCCATAACAATACAAGCAATCAGATAACCCCAACGCCGCGCAAATATAGCCCCGCCTATCATATAACCTAACATTGCAAAACAAAGCCCTGATGCGCCGATATGGATAGAAGATGGCGACCCGATAACCCAAGTAACCAGTCCTGAGGCGACCACCAGTTTAATTACCGTGCGATAAGCATTCTTTTCAAACAGTCCAAACAAAAACAAAATCTGTAATAGCGTCACTGTATTGCCAGTCAAATGCGACAAATTGCCATGCATGGTCCATGAAGCAAACACCCCTATCATACTACCTACATCTAAAGCACGCGGTACAATACCAAAGATATTCCACAGTCCAAATAAGACCACTTCATTTAGAAAAAACATGCCCCACATCGGTATAAGCACAAAAGCATATAGTCCGATGACCTGCTTTATTCGTACGACAATTAAGTGAAGCAATTGCTGCCAATTCATATACCATCCTATTCTTATTACCTAGATTTTTTATACCTACTTAATGGTTTACAGCAAATAGTGGGTGTACAGCGGGTTTGAACGATAATAATGATGCGTCCTCATCAGTAGGGATATAGTTGTCACCATGTAATAATGACGTCGAATGATAAGGAACCAAGGCCGTAGGAATAAAGCGACGTGCTGCGTCGATATGCTTGATGGAATCATCAAAGAAGATATGCGGCGCAAATGTTCTAAGTACCGCTGTTTTCTCTAGTCCTCCCAAAAAAAACGCCATATCAACGTTCACGCCCCACTCTCGTAGTGTCTTGATAGCACGCAAGTCAGCTGGTGCATTGCGCGCGGTCACTAGCGCAATTTTTACTGGTGAGTATTTTAGACCAGCAGGTAGGCGCTCCTGCAGATTTGATAATTTAATCAACAATTCAGCATAAGGGCCTTTTTCAATCGGCAAATCACGCATTTTTACTTCACGATCATGAAAAGCTCGCAGCCCTTTTTGTTTGTATAGCAATTCACCTGAATCATCAAAAAGTACCGCATCCCCATCAAAGGCAATGCGCAGCTGCTCAGTATCCAGCTCATAAGTATTCACAGGCGTCGCGTCTAGTATGGCACAGGCACAGATATTAGCATCCGCAACTTGCTGAGCATCGTCGCGATTAGTGGTCAAGAACAGATCTACATTAAAGTCTTTGATATAAGGCGCAACAGGGCTACCTGAAACAAAAGCAGAACGGGAGATATTGATATCATGTTCTAGAATTGCATTAAGTACCTGAATACCTGTATCTGGACTACTTTTTGAGACGATAACGACTTCGACCAATGGTGTTTCAATATCTGAATCTTGTCCGTCACTATTATCAGAATACTTATTTAGGTTTAGTAACGCTTTAATTAGCGGATAACCTGCACCAATATTCAAGGGATCATTTTCACGCTCGGTCATGTACTCCCTAAATTCTTTTATAGCACTTGTAGGTCGTTGCTCTAGCAGCTCTAGCAAATAGTTTTCTGACTCAGTCAAATCAAAAAGTGCCGTTGCAGAAATTGCGACGATGAGCGTATTACTAAAATCGACAGCCATGACTATCTCTACTTATAAAGTTATATAGGAAAACGAATGAAAACCAGTTTACTACATTCATAAGCCTTTATAACACTAAGAAAAGTTACCAACACGCAGCACCGCATATTGTGATTTTGTAAAACTGCCCTCTCTTAATTCTTAGTCAAAATATCAGCCAATAAAAAAGCCACACTGCTTTATTAGCAATATGGCATCATACAATAACGTTATACATGAGGATTTAGGTTCAGCTTACCCGAGCAGTACAAGCGAGATGGCAGGGAACATCACCAAAATAACCAAACGAATCACATCAGAGACAATGAATGGTGCCACCCCGCGGAACATATCACTCAGCTTAATATGCGGTGCCATTGCCTTAATCACAAAGATATTCATCCCCATTGGCGGCGTAATCAAACCAAGCTCTACCGTCAATACCGCAATGATGCCAAACCATACGGGATCAAATCCTAACGCTAAAATGATGGGATACACTACAGGTATGGTGATTACCAGCATCGCTAACGCGTCCATGAACAGTCCTAATAGGAAGTACATGAACAAAATACAGATCAGCACAATCATTGGACTGACCGCTAGCCCACCGATCCAAGATGCCAAGGTATAAGACAAGCGTGAGACTGAGATAAAATACCCCAATGCCTCTGCACCTAATAGCATAAAGAACACCACTGCAGAGAGTGCTAGTGTCTCAATCAATGACTGCTTAAGACCATCTAGACGCATGCCTTTAGCAAAGGCATAAGCCCAAGAGACAAATGCTCCTACTGCGGCTCCTTCTGTTGGGGTAAATAACCCAAAGAAGATACCAGCAATAATCACAATAAAGATAAAGCTAAATGGTATCAAACCCGTAAGTGACAGTAGCTTGGCTTTCCACGTGGTTTTCTCACCGCGCTTTGCTAAATGCGGTTTCCAGCGTACCATCACCATGACGGTAAGTGAGTACATCACCATACCGAGCATACCGGGTAGGAACCCAGCGATGAACATGTCACCTACTGACTGCTGGGTTAAGATGGCATAGACCAGTAGAGCAATACTGGGCGGAATCATAATACCAAGCGTACCACCAGCGGCTAAGATACCGCAGGCAAAGCCTGGCTGATAACCGTACTTCTCCATTTGCGGTAGCGCCACTTTGGTCATGGTAGAGGCAGTGGCGAGTGATGAGCCTGAGATAGAGGCAAAGATACCAGATGAACCAATACCGGCAATACCAAGACTTCCCCTTACCCCGCCAAATATGGTTCGGGTGGCTTCAAAGAGTTTACCTGCCATACCGGAGTGAGTTGCAAACACGCCCATGAGGATAAATAAGGGAATGGCACTAAAATCATATTTAGCTAAGACATCAACGGGAATATCTTTGAGCATTTGCAGAGCACCACTAGGCGCGGTGACCGCACCGAAACCGACTAATCCCACACCTAACATGGCAAGTGCAACAGGCACTCGTAAGACGACAAGCAGGATCATGACAACTAGGCCAATCGCACCGATAATTTCTGGACTCATGCGCCTGTCTCCTCGGCGTCAAAGAATTCGCCTGTCTTAAAGATGTTGATGGATTCGATCAATGAGCGAATGGCCAGTAGGATGCTTAAGAATGCACTAACCATATAGATAGGCATCATAGATATGCGAAGGTCTTGGGTGACTTTGCCATACTCTAAGGCGTCAATGGCGCTCTCGTAGAGTCCCCATGAGAAGACGATGCCGATGACAAAGAAGCCCATCATAAAGATACCCATAAGGTAGCCTTTGATAGACTGTGGCATTTTCTGGGTGAAGACGTCGACGATGATTTGTGAGCGTTCGACAAACGCGGCAAAGGCAGCGAGTAATGCAAATAGCATGAAGTAGGAGACAATCTCTACACTGCCTTTGACGGTAAAACCAAACTCACCGCCGGTGAGTTTGAATATGTAGCGTGCGACGACGTCGAGCATGGTGGTTAGGACGATGATAATGAGACTCACCCCACCGATGAACTGGCATAATCTAGAGATTAAAACACTGAGCTTGACTAAAAATGCCATGTGACACCTCCAATTAGGTTAGACCTTACAGGCAGCACTGGCAGCTTTTGCTTTATCATAGACGCCATCAGCATCTAAACCCAAAGCGTTAACATCACTTAGATATTTTTGGGTTCCTCTTTCAAGTGGCCCTTTCCAATCTGGATCATTTAGCGGATCAGGAATGTCGACAATTTCATCACCTTTATCTTTAGCAGCTTGAATTGCCATCTGGTCATGCTTATCAAATACTTCACCAACTTTACTGGCCAACGCCATTCCTGAGTTTTTATCCAAAACTTGTTTTAAATCATCAGGTAAATTGTCGTATTTATCCTTGTTCATCGTTACCATAAGCGCTGAACTATAGAAAGGAATATTGGTATGATATTTGGTAATCTCATCAATCTTAAATGCTGTTACCGCCTCCCACGGGAAGCTTAAACCATCAACAACACCGCGCTGTAGAGAGGTATACATATCGTTTGCAGGTAGACCTACTGGTGAAGCGCCTGCACTTTCGATGATATCACCTGCCACAGCTGAAGGACGGCGAATACGCATACCTTTCATATCTGCAGGCGTACGAATTAACTTATCCGTTGTATGAAGTGCACCAGGTCCCCCACCATACATAAACAGTAAATGAGTATCTTCATACTCACTCGCCAAAGTACCATCATCATATAGGGTCTGTAGCATACAGCCCATTTGAGTTGCTGAATTTGATAAACCTGGAAGCTCTGTAATCTGAGTCAAAGGAAAGCGACCATTGGTATAACCATGCGCTTGTGAACCGATATCGATCGTACCTTTGGCAGCAGATTCATAAGTAACGTCTGCTTTAGCAAGGCCCGCCGATGGATACAGCTCAACCTTTAGGCGGCCGTCAGAATCTGTTTCTATCTGTTTTGCCCAAGGCTCAAAAACTTCTTTACTGATAGATGAGGTTGCTGGCCAAAAATGCGAAAACCGTAGCACGGTAGTTTCTTGAGAAGTCGCTGATGAGCCATCAGTCGTATCAGCAGATTGGTTAGAACAGCCAAGAAGACTAATAGCGGCTAAAGCACCAATTGAAAAAAGAGGAGCTAACTTCATTATCAATTCCTTTTGATAATTATGAGAATAGGAGTAAGGTATTACGAGCAGACAATTTGATTCATCCTAGATTAAATTGGCTACAAGGTGTAGATATATTTTTTACATACCTGTAATAAAAGTACTGTTTAAAATTATCAGCTATAATGATAGAAGTCAAATCATTTTGAGCAGATTATAGAGGATATATTCATATTATAGATATATCTCTGATACTTGAATTTTCTGCATAAATAATAGTAAAAATTGAGCAGATTAAAATAATTCTTCATAAAAAAGCTCTCAGCCTGTTATCCAGTTGAGAGCTTTATTGTGTAAATATCATATAGATTTATATAAGCTGCTCTAGACAGTTATATAAATAATAATAGTGATGAAGCGCTATTCTTCCATCTGCCACTTATCATCTACCCACACAACATCGTTATTATCTAGATGTACATGCCATTCTGCATCAGTTACCACAAGGCGAATCTCGGTTAGACACTGTAGCCAATGCTCTAAGGTATACATAAGATCTTCTGAATCCATACTAGAAGGTAGCTTTGTAGCTCCTGCTAGTATTACCTCTGACTCACTATCATCATATGCATAAAGATCAAAAGTCTCTGCATCATCTGCATGCTCGAATTTGTCATTATATTCATTAACTATTGACGCAACCTTTTCTTGCTCCTGTTGAGTCAAGAGAGTAGAACGTTCAGCAGTATAGTAGAGTGAAACGCCCATAATGTGCTCCAAAATAAATGAGAGATTGTAGATTCTAGAAGTGAATAAATAATATCATATCAAGCTGATTCGTAGGAAGGTTTGCGTTTTGACCGAAACATCTAGCACTAAACTTTCTTGCACTAAGCTTTATTACCAAACCGCGCACAAAGAAAAGCCCCTTGATACGTCAGTATCAAGGAGCTTTTCAAGGATAGAGAGCTGACGAACGAGAAGAGCACCGTTAAGGCAAAACATTGCTTTGCTAGGCAACGCAAGAGCTATCTACCGGCATAGCCTTCCGTCTTGCGCTACGGACGACTGTCTCCCAGACAGTCGTTACTCCTTGCTCACCTTTAAATAGGATTTTCTGCGTAGATCATTAGGAATAAAAGATAGACACAAAGAAAATCCCCCGACAAGCTAATGTCGGGGGATATTTCAGAATAGAGAGCTGACGATGACCTACTCTCACATGGGCGAACCACACTACCATTGGCGCTACGATGTTTCACTTCTGAGTTCGGGAAGGGATCAGGTG
>NZ_JBNNFX010000040.1:0-6279 GCF_050267985.1 Psychrobacter sp. NPDC078929
GTTTTTACGCCAAGGTTGGATGGAAAATGACTTATCTAAATTGTTTTATGATATTCATCCAAAACATAACTCTTTTGTAGTGCAGTGACTATAGTTAAGCCGTTGTGAATACTTTGATTTAACTCATCGTCTGAAAGACTAACTAACTTGTCATCTTTATCTAGGTTGTCTTCATTAAAGTCTGTATCCTTGTGCAAGATAGATTGCTTTCTTCCATCCTTAATCTTACTTTGAATAATTTCCTCATATACAGCTTCAAAGTCCTCGTTAGACCATTCATCAAGATTTTCATCCATTGTTAGCATCAGCCAATCACGACCAATACATCCCAGATATTTACTGATGGTATCTAACCTACTATTATTATCACTCAACAAGCTATTGACCCACCCTAAAAGACGCATGGCGTTGGGTTGGGTTAACTCCTGCTGTAACAGCTCTACTTGTATAATAGCGGATGCTTTACTGCCTTTAAGAGCATCTTGAACCTCTTTAATGAGATTCTTACTAAAACTTGGATACTCCCTACTATTGGTACCTTTTTCGTCAGATTCTGAAAAGCTTGCTACAAATAACTCTTCCCAAGTGAGCGGCTGTATATTTGAGTTAATCACCTCTTGATTATAATTAATAAGCTTATTTGTGGTTAAGCCCGTCGTTTTAATCTTGCCCTGTCTAACAATAGCCAGTGCAGTGTCTATATCGCCTCCTTTCATCTGTCGCCAATGATAGTCAGCGTATTTTATTAACTGTGATAAATGCGGTTTACTTTTATCTTTATTTTGTAGTTTTAGCTTCTTACAAATATCACTGATAATGGTTTCGAATGACTTCACATCTTCTTTTTTTAACTTTTTATTTTTTAGCGCGTATAAAAAGCAAAGTGTCATATCATCAGGTATGTACTCTACATAGCGCTGTAAGCTTGTAGTAGATACATCCTCTGAGATATGACCTTGCGTATAAGAACAACCGTAATTATCATCATCAATACTGAGCAAGATTAGCGCCAAACTCTCGCTGCTGACACCTGAACCTGGTAATTCATCAGTTGCTGGTAGCTGCAATTGATATATGTCTCGTTCGCCTATGAGCCATTGATACAGTGCTTTTAACACATCTATGTCATTCAACCCCCCATACATCACGCTACAGTAGAGCACTGACTCAATCAAATCATTGTTTGAGAACCTTCTTTTCCGTTGCCATATCTCAATCATTTGCTGGCTAGCAAGGCTTACTTGAGCACCATTTACCATCCAATCGTAAGATATTGTTAAATGATCACGCTCTGCTATAACTGGTACAACCGGCTCATCTAAATTCAATCCATGTAATTTGTTATAACTTCGAATGAACTCTAAAAATCCTTGCCTGGCTAAATAATAGGTATGTGCAGTATCAAAGCGTATCTCAAGCACGCTATCAATGGTTTGATAGTATTCAGTTAGGTCTGTTCCTGTGGGTATGTGATTGTCATCAACATACGAAGCTATCAAAACTTTTGCCTCATTTTTGATACTCACATGACTCTTGCTTTTATTTTCTTCTCTTAACTGATGGGCAACAGCATTATCCATATACATTTACCTCAACTTGTCGTAGGTTAAGCTCAACTGCAACTTTATCTAAGTCAGCGGATAACTCTTTTAGCTCATTAATGGATAATGATGACATGGGATGCATAGCCTCCTGATCTGGATGTTCATGACCATATAGGGCGCAGATTAAATGCTCAGGAGACTTATTCGTTAGTAGTGAGCGTAATTGATGTCTTAGCCAGTTATCTTGATGACTAAAAAAATTTTTTATCTGATAGCGAACCTTACTAGGTGTAATGCCGGTAAACCCTTTGGGGTTTTGGCTAAATAGCTGAATGAGTGGCTGACTAGAGTTCAAAATGTTATTTATAGGAAATTGATCATTGGGATATATAGAATTATGCATGACCGCAAATTGCTTGATATATTCAATATAATTTTGAATTGCTATGACTAAGAAATCACTAAGAGGAATAAGCCTTCCCTGCCCTTGTCCCTGACGTTCTTCTTTATCCGACACCCATAACAGCCCCTGCCTAAAATCAAACTGATTTAACAGCCCAGGCGCATGCTTTACGGGTCTAATCCCAGTCTGAATAAAGATGATGTGCCATAGCCATACACCATAAGCATTAAACTGCTCAATATAGCGATCCTGCCGTATGTTGATATTCCGCTTTAATCGACCGTTATAACTCTCAACTGCTTCAGCAAGCTCATCAAAAAACTTTTGACAGATATCAGTATTCAAAGTCATGTCACTACCGATATATTTTTTATAACGATTACTTTGTGTGTTAAATATACTAAGCTGTCGCAGCTCATTTTGGCTGTCCGCAGTACAATATTTGGTTAATAAGTATATAGCGCTGTAGTAGGTTTTCTCTAAGCTTATCGTCTCAATACTGGCGTAATACAAAGGTGAGCTATGTTTAACATCAACCCCAGTAACCATGTCGGCATGTAATGGCTTGTGGAGCTCATTCTTTATGACTGTATATAAACAAGCGTCAATATGCTGATTTGATAACACTGGTAGCTCTAGCTGAGTTTTTAAACTTGCTAGGACTTCAGAGATCTCATTGCTATCTATCAAAAACTTATTTTCAATAACCGCTTGCAGTCTAGTTGGCAAAGCTAATTTAAATTCATTATCATGGCTCTGACGATGCGGCAATAGGTGACTTCTACGATTCGAAGTTACATTAATAGTGTTACTCATAGCATAACTGTCAGCAGCCGAACCGCTCTCATGGCTCAACCACTTGCGCTGACTTTTATCCAACGCCAGCTCATGAAGCACTTCTTTGATCTTTCGGCCACTTACCATTGATAGCAATATAACGGCATAAATCTGACGCTGTTTATAACTAACAACGACAAAAAGCTGCCATAACCGAGCAAATAGCATTTGATAGCTTAGTAGACTTAGTTGACGTAGATGGGTAGGGAAATGAAACTGATTACGGCGGGCATGTCGATAGTTGTTTTTTAGCTTCCATTGTTGCAACTCTGATGATTTAGCGGTTGTCCTGGAAGGCTTAAAGTCATTGTCTAGAAGCGCAGGCGGGTCATCATCAGCAATACTTTCAGCGTCCGCCACGTTATCATTTATATGGGGTCTGCCAAATACTGTCGCTCGTAGTGGCTCATCAGCACTATCAAGGTATCGCTTATTAGTGTGTTCTTTGCTAAATTTATTGTTTTGTGAGTTGGTATAGGTTTTACCCACAAACGCTTTGTTCTCTGCAATCACTTCATAGGCAAGTCTTATTTGACCAATTTTACTAGCCAACTTTTGATTAACCACTTTGCCTGACTCTTCATCACTTCTTATCTTAGCTTCATATACGCGTAATGCTTCTAGTGCATTCCTCAGTGAAGCACGTTGAGCATGGATATCAATCAGTTTTTTAATAATCTCAGACTGTGGGTTGTTGTCCTTTAACCCCATCCTTAGACGCACACTTAGCTGACTGACTTTGGCAGAGTGCTCATCCTTACGTATAGCAATCATAATAATTATTTGCAGATATGCACTCATAAACTGCCATGCTTCATTATCACTACGTGCTTGACCATACCTCTGGTAAAACAAGACCAGCATATAAGTAACCGCCCAAGCCTCGATCTTTTTCTCTTTGACGACTTCCCTGGCAATAGCTTCACATTCAGACGATGCAAATACTGGCATATCTATCTTGGCATACTCATCAATATGTAGGTAGAAGCTTGGATTAATATAAAGAGTATTAATAATCAAGGTTTGTACTTTTATACAGTACAGTGAATCAAGCGGCACTAGATTATCTAAAACCCTCTGTAATTCGCTGTTATCAAACTGCTTTATATTCATTAGGATGCACCACTCAACCAGCTCATACTTTGAGGAATACCTAGAACTCGCTCTTCTAGTGCAAGCTTACATTGGCGATATTCATAACTACTCTGGCTAATACCTGCAAAATGGCAATACTCCCTTACAGTCAGTTGCCTAACCCCCATAAGCTGATATATCACACTTTGAGGCGCCGTACTTTTAAGCGCTTTAAACAAATCGGGATGGTGAATACCTTTCAAGAAAATTAAGTCTATAACATCCCTCCATGCGAGCTGCTGAACGTCTTTAATACTTTCAGGGATTATTAAACACGGATAATCACTATCACTCTCGAACCTTAAGACCTGATCGACTCTTTGGAAATCATTAAAGAAATAAAAATTGTTATTCCCTCCATCAACTAACCGAAGTGGTGGACGGTAAAAATTATCCAAAAACTTCATATCGATATAAGGAGTTTTAGGTCTCATTCTCTGCCAAACACCTAAAGCAGTTCTAGCATACGGATGTACATACAGATCATCCTTACTAGGGTTGGCAATTTTTTGCCTAACCTTAAGTTTATTATTTTTCATCATTTATGTATTTATCGTGAATATAATTCATGTTATCCAATAATCATTCAGGTGTCAAATGCTTTAGTATTGCGGGGATTAATATCGTAAAATAATTAGTATTATTAATCATTTAGTATTATTTTAGGCATAAAAAAACCTCTTAACACTATAGGATATATAGCTTCAAGAGGTTATCTCTTTTTCTAATTTTATTAGGTGAAGAGGTCAGAGTTGGGGTTTGAGCGTAAGGAGCTTTACTCACAAATCCGTTACCTTTTGAGTCAGCATACGATAACTAGGCCACGTGCAATTAATATTAATTATACGCTGACGGATTCGGTCGACTGCACGGTCACCAATGTAACGATTAAAACTTTCCGGCGATAGATTGGTGGTAATAATTGTTGGTAAACCTAGTTGATAACGGCGATCAATGATAGCGGATAGGCGCTCTCTGTCTTCCTGAGCCATTAGCTCATTCAATCGGGTCGTATTTTCACCTACTTCGTCAAGAATAAAGACAGTAGCACGACTAATCTGCTCGATATATGTAGCTTCAGTATCTTTAGTATTCCTATCCCATGTCATCCTGACCTCCCTATGAATTTGACTCTCCCGCTTATAAACTACAGTCATGTTAGTCTTGAACTTTTGGTTGATAATCTCATTAGCGATTAGGCAGGCTAACTTAGTTTTGCCAGTCCCAGTATTACCTGTTAATACAATGTTTTTACTATCAGCGCCATAAGTTGATACATACTTACGCATGACATTTATAATATTATAAAAACGTTCACGAATTGCTTCATCGCCCAATATAGCCCATGTGTTAAAACCCATACCCAAATGTTCTTTTGGAATGTCAAGATTTCTACTAAGTTCATTACGCAGGCGAGCTAAACGTTCGGTATATGCGTCAGCATCCCATTTACATTTCTGACAGGAGTTCTCACCTGCTTTTATCGCAGTTTTTGACACCTTCCATGTTTGGCGGCCATGTACATCACAGTTAGTAGTGATTTCATCCATCTCATAGGCAAGCTGGATAAAAGTAGAGTTTTCTTGCTTAGCTAGACTGCTAATCGAACCTTGTTTGTAATTATTAATATTTGTGCCATTTATACATTTTGTGTCATGTCTTTCTTCTGCATAGTTCAGTAATGTCATATCAAAGCTCCATTAATTTTTTGTGGCTTAGTGAAGTAGAGTTTGTGAGGATGCTAACCAGTTAGGCTAGTACGATATACAATGCTTATTTTCATCATAATATTCGTGATCACCTATCCAAGATTTTTTCTCTTCATCAGTCATGTCAGCCCCAGGATTGCCCCAGTAATCGTTTACCGCTTGCGGATCAGTGGCTCGATTATACGATTTGCCGTTCATGGTAGGAGATACCTTAACTATGGTTGGTTCATCCTCCCAAGATTTGGCGTTTAGCCAAGTGCTAGGGTGTTTTTGATATTCAGAAGCTTGTATTACAGGGATTTGATCTCGCACTGCTTTCATAATTTTATCAAACAAGGCTTGAGGATCATCAGGTCGTTTATGTTTAACTTTTGCCTCTTTCTTAGTTCCTTTAAACACACTGTGCCAAGTTGTTTCAGCTGTACCTTTCGATTTTTTGTTTGGGTATGCTGCATAGAACAACTCAAATTTTTCTTCACGCCATTTTTCGCAGTTAATTTCTTTTTCATAGTTATTAGTTTCTAATTTTTGTTTATTGGTTATAGCATCTTTTTGCGTGGTAATCCCCCCAATAAATAAGAACACTTACAAATAGAGATTAACTGCTAAAATACACCAGCAGGAGAATCCTATGAAAAAGACACGCTTTAGC
>NZ_JBNNFX010000041.1:0-5879 GCF_050267985.1 Psychrobacter sp. NPDC078929
GTTTGCGATAATCTAGGGAGTAAGTCATGGTTATTTATTGTGGTAATCGTTTAGTTGATTTATTTTATAACATTTTTGTGGTCAGGTGACTATATGCTTTTTATTGCTAATAATTAATCTTTAACAAAAAAATATGTTCTAAAAATAAAGAATATAATGAAAAAAATCTCATATTAAAGCTTTATTAAATTCAGTGATTAGTTCGGTAGTGCTGCGAAGATGGATGATTGCAAACACTACATGCATTAAACCTAGTTTTCGCGCAACGATTAATATCCCCATCCGCAGTACATCGGGAACAACACACTCGCCCACATACTCCACACTTTACGTCATACCAACCAGACTTATTAGATGTTTGCTCTGCAAGATGGTTTAACTCATCCTCAGCCGTAATTGCGTCAAGTTCGTCCGCAGGTTTGGCTCCTAGGTCGTTCTCTGAATGATGTTGCATTTCCTGTTTCATAGTATTAGCTCCATTATTTACAACCTGGATAAACAACATAAGAAGGTTAACGGAACCCTCTCTTATTTTAATAGCCAACTTTAAATATTTAATATAACGAATATATATAATATCACAAATAGATAGTATGCATATGCATATGAAAAGCATAATTTTTAAGTATACCCCACAGGAACTAGTCATCTCACCCTTTAAACCTATTAACAGACCACTTAAAACAGACTGATACAATGGAACCACTTATAACAGACTGCTAAACTCCTCATATTTATCAAGGCTAATTATGACCACGTACATACTAGACACCGAAACAACAGGGCTTGTTGAGCCACACATGACTGAAGCAGCCTACTCTATTGTTGAGATTAATAACGGCAAGGTAGATGTACTACAAGACCCAAGAGCTAAGCGTTTTAACCCACTGAAAGAAATCAGCTTGGGGTCTATGGCGATATCACATATATGTGATGAGGATGTGGCAGATGAGCCACCTCATACTGATTTTAGACTGCCTAACAATGTTGAGTACTTGATTGGTCACAATATTGATTTTGATATGGCAGTTCTCAAAAATGCAGGCGTATCTCATACACCTAAGTTGATATGTAGCAATGCTATGGCTAACTTCCTTCTTCCTACGCTTGAGAGCCATAAACTAGTATCCCTCCTCTATCACTTTCATCGAGATATAGCGCGTAGCCAGGCAAGGCATGCACATGCTGCCATTGCTGATATTTACTTTACTCAGCTGGTGCTTGGCAGTCTGATTGATTTGGCTAATAGCCAAGGTCATGAGATAAGTGATGTGAAAAGCTTATATGATTTTAGTCAAATGGCTCGTGTACCCACGCATCTAAGTTTTGGAAAATATAAGGGTAAGGCTATTTCAGATTTAGCCACTCATTCGGATGGAGCTGGATATCTAAAGTGGCTACTGAAACAGGATACGATTGACCTTTATTTAGCTGAAGCATGTGAGCAGGCGTTAGGGTTAGTATAAAATTACTTATACACTCGTTATCACTAAAAAAATCTAGGCAGCTAAGCTTATTGTAGAATAGGCTTAGCAGATTAGAATAATCCATTCAAAACCATCAGAAATTTCAAGCGATAAATCTTACTTTTCTACTCATCAATTAAGTACTTATAGATATCACTTCGAACCTCTGTATGCATATCAAACTCGACTTTCACCACAGAAACGCCAGAGATAGTGGTTTGTTCAAAGCTTTCAGCTCTTGGTGACATGTCGCCCATATAATAAAAGTCATTTCCTTCGTCGTTGTGTTTCTTAATAAATAAAGGAATACGAAATCCACTATGATGAGCTTTGAATAACTGTACTTCTGGACTGTTTAACGTTCGTCTCGATTTAAACATCCAACTAAATACAGACTCATTAATGAAGTCATCTTCATATTTTATAGTGTCAGCGATGTCCTCAGATTTATGATAGTTCACAAAGATAGCGCAATTGGTTTTATCTTGGCTAACCATATACCCACCAACGTTCTGCGCAACTGGATTTTGAAACCAATTTAAAATCCTAAAAACATCTTTACGTGAATACTTGCGATATAGCTGAAAACCATCAAAAAAATCAGACAGCTTGAACTGCTCACTGTACTTGTGAATAGCATAATCTGTATTATCTATTAAAAACTGCTCAAAAGTGGCGTTGGCTAAATAAACTAAGAAGTCAGGATGCCAACAGAACGTATCCTCTTTTAATTCAACCACATTAAAACCATAAATTTCACCTACAGGCTTTAATTCTTTTTCATGTTTTTCGGTCACAAAACCTAAGTTGAGGTTGTTAAGCACTGACGATACGATATCAGAGTTCATCTTATAACCGTATCGCTCTTTTATAATCAATGCCAAAGCATCAACCGTAACAACTTCTTCCGTAAGAAGAGCTTTTAGCACTAAGCTTTCTTCAATACGCTTGCTGTTATTAATGTCTTTTGAGAAGATACTAATCAGTTTTAGTTCGTTATCGTTTAAAGTCGGTAATGCATCTTTTTCTTGCTGCTTGGCAAAATGATAAAAAGATTTGGCATACTCCACATACGAGAAAGGATCGCGGGAACCATGACGAATAAAGTCCATCATCATAGGTGCGTAACCTAACTTATATTTAAGTAAGTTATAGTCTTTCAATAGATCTTTTTTGGTTTGTAGATTTGCAGTATCAATCGCTTGATAGATACGCTCTTTTGCAACTCTGTCAAAACTTACTGTGGACGAGCCTGGAATGAAACAACTTTCTCTAGCTAATAAGCGACGCAGTGTATCCTTGTTGTAGGACTCATCACCGTATAAAGCGATAGGTACCATGAAATTGTTTTTATAGTTACCAATAAAGTCGATGACGGTAAGATAGTCTTTATCTTGTGCCTTTCTTAGACCTCGACCTAGCTGCTGAACGAAAATGATTGCCGACTCTGTTGGCCGCAGCATCACAATCTGATTAATACAGGGAATATCGATTCCTTCATTGAAAATACCAACAGAAAAAATATAATCAAGCTTATATAATGGATTACAGGATTCTAAACGTTCTACTGCAAGATCACGTTGTTCTTCTGAGCTCTCTCCAGTCAATGCAATGGATGGTAAACCATGCATATTAAAGATCTCAGCCAAAGCCTTACATTCTTGAATATTAGAGCAAAATATAAGGCCGCGAACGTCACCATTGTCACAACCATAGCGATCGATATAATGAAGAATGTGCTTAACGCGATCTTCTCTGATAAGCAGATTGAGCATTGATGTGTCATCTACAGATTCGCCATCAATACTCAGATCTGTCACACCGTAATAATGGAATGGCGCTAAGATATCCATTTCTAGCGCTTTTTGTAAGCGAATCTCATAAGCAATATTGTGATCAAAAATCTCAAATACGTCACTATCATCAGTCCGCTCTGGGGTTGCCGTCATACCCAAAAGAAACTTAGGGGTAAAGTGATCCAATATTTTTTGATACGATGAGGCGCTAGCACGATGAGTTTCATCAATAACAATATAATCAAACGCATCAGGAGCAAACTTTGCTAAATGATTCTCTCTAGAGAGAGTTTGTATGGTTGAGAATATATAATCACTCTCAGAGTCCATTGCTTGACCACTATACAAACCAAACGTTTTGTCATTTTTAAAAATGGTTTGATAGGTCTGCAAAGCTTTTTTAGCTATGTTGGCACGATGAACAATAAACAGTAAGCGTTTAGGATTTACATTCAGTGCATCAAAGGTAGAAAGGTACGTTTTCCCGGTCCCAGTAGCAGAAATCAGTAACGCTTTGTTTTTACCCTCTGCACGTAAAGTAGCCAGATTCCCCAGTGCTTCTTGCTGCATCTTATTTGGTTCAATAGATTTTTCAGACTCCTGACTATGCTCTTGTTTTATTTGCTGAGAGAGCGCCTTGGCTTGTTGGTATAGTAGTTCGTAACGCTCAATAAAGTCGGATGTTACAGGCAATGCAGAGTCAAACTCTTTAGTGAATTCACGTATAGCTTGTTGAGAAAGAGAACCAAAGTTACTAGAGCTTACCTTCAAATTCCATTCTTTATTTGATGTCAAAGCGTTTGCTGTTAGATTGCTGCTGCCAATAATTAAATGATGGATATCGGATGAGCTAAATAGATATCCTTTCGCATGGAAATTAGAATCTATTGCAATTCGCACATCTAAATTTTTAAACTTCAGTAGTTCACGCAATGCTTCTGGTTGGGTGAAATTGAGGTACTGCGAAACAAGTATACGTCCAGGAATCTCTTTTCTTTCAAGTTCCATCAACTCTTGCTTTAGACAAGCGATACCACTGGTGGTGACAAATGCAACAGAGAACCAAAACTTATCGCAGAATTGCAAATGTGTATTAATTGAAGTTAAAACCTTTCTACCTTGACTATCATTAACTAGTAATTCTGGTTTAAAAGTATGCTTCGAAGCTCGCGTATGATCTATGAAACCAGAGACCAACGCATTTTGTAACTCTTGTATTTTATTGCTCATTACATAATAGCCTTTAGCTGCTCTACAATTGGAAGATCAGCAGCAGCCCAATCCAGTGTATCAAGCTCATTTACACCTAGCCAAAGCACTTGTAAATGTTCATTCAACAACAAAGCACGGCTTTGCGTATAACAAATGAAGCTGTGCATAATAATTTTAAAGTCTGGATACACATGCTCAACTGTTAGTAATAGGCGATCAACGCTAATCGACATATCAAGCTCTTCTCTCATCTCGCGAGCTAATGCTTGTTCTAGCGTTTCATCCCTTTCCAACTTACCTCCTGGGAACTCAAATTTCTCAGAAAGATAATCCAGCTTATTTTTGCAACGTTGAGCGCACAGTATTTCCCCATCATTAACAACAATGGCGGCAACAACTTCTATAGTCTTCATTTTAGTCCAGTAGATAATAATAAGTTTACTTATCAGCCCCTAAGCCTAGGCAGTAAACTAGGGTTAATAGTTCGTAGTTTTATACTTGGTTCTGGTGACCAGACTAGGTCCTCGTGTTCCACTGCTATTTGATAAGCCCACTGGCTGATTGTTTCAGAGCGAAGTTGATTGGTCGTAAAACCAATAATTTTTGCTTCCTGTTCAATCATATGGCCGTGTTGTTGATTGCGTTCTAGCCACTTTTCATAAAATAGCTCTTCAGCCAGATAATCACGCTTACTATTATTGCAGCTATGATCCGTAAGTACGAAGTTATGAGTCGTATCAATTGGATATTTCGACCAAGGAATAAAGTGATCAACTTCGATATTGTTTATCAAGGGTTTATGACAATAGAAGCACTGTCCCTGCTGAGTATCAATCAGTATAGGTATTAACACTTTTAGACCTTGGCGCGACTGGTTAAACAAGAACTGCTGTAAATCAATATCATCGCTAAAATGTATTTGGTTACGACTGTTCTTGCGTACGAACTCTGTCCAGTATTGCTGACATAGCTTATTAATTATTTTACTAAAGCGTGTAAAACAGTATGCAATGCCAGGCTTTAAAGTTACTACCTTTGATTTTGAGTCATAAACATATAAGAACTCACGACTAACTTTGTCTTCCGCACTTTGCAGATACCTTGCAGGGTACTTTTTGATAGTCGAGGAAATATCTTTGATAGTGGATTGCCATAGTTTGATATTTTGTGTGTGAGCTATAGCCAGACTGGTTGTCTTAGTTTTATGCTGCAAACCTAGAATGCTATTAATAACACTAGCCTGACCTGTTGTACTGCTTTGTCTGAGTACAGAATCACTACTTTGATCTGAGTATGGTAATGCTTGTGTCGGTAATCCCCCCAATAAATAAGAACACTTACAAATAGAGATTAACTGCTAAAATACACCAGCAGGAGAATCCTATGAAAAAGACACGCTTTAGCG
>NZ_JBNNFX010000042.1:0-5820 GCF_050267985.1 Psychrobacter sp. NPDC078929
GACGTCTGCTTTGAATCGCTTTATGATTATGTTTGATGATCGTATAAGCAGGCATTTAATCTAAATGGCAGTTACACAGAATTCGGGATGGTCTCTCATTGTCGAGTACGACATTGGTTGACCAAATGAATTCAGAATCTGCTTTTCCATTATCAAAAATATCTATGAAATTGGTATAAGCTGATTTGTTGTCTACCCCAATGGTTTGGTTACTATAGGTAGTAGCGTTCGGCCAACTAGAGTCATCAAAGTCTGCTTGTTGCCAGTTGGCAGGCAATTCCCAATGCAGGCCATAATCTGCCGAACCGTCTTGTACATTAGCTGTGGTAACACAATTACTAGATAGGCGCTCGCTACCTGACTCACTAACACAGGACAAGTCTCTAATCGGCGCGGTATAAAAGGTTTGTGCTTTCCAGGTTTCATCGGTCTTAGCAATGATGTTGTTATCTTTATCTTTGATCACAGCGACTAGACCACCGTCTCCTGCATGAAACTCTGAGCCGTTATTACTCTCTGAACCAATACCTAAGTTTTCTTCCCAATCTACCAGATGCATAGCAACAGTAAACGGTGCTTTTGCCTTAAAACGCACTATGTTTGAATTGAACTGAGTAAATGGTACATTATCACGTCCAACTGCTATACCATTTACATACATCTCAAAATAATTATCTGCAAAGACGTAAGCGGTATACACCTCACCATTTGCGTCTATTTCAATGATGTCTGAGCTAAAGCTTCACTGGCGGTGCGATAGTCGTTGCCCGTACAAGGATTGTTTAAGTCGGACGCCACTTGGAAATCTGTATTGAGCAAATTGGTCGCTGCTGGTACTGTCCACGATTTACCGTCAGTTGACTAGATACTACCGATGTTGGTTTGACAACCGCGGTCACATTCATAGGTATTTGTCACATCAGTCTGGGCAAGACCTTGAGTTAAGCTAGCGGTACCAGTATAGCTGCTGGCATCTGCACTACTTATTGATGCTGTCGTTTGCTCATTGGCATCGGTAGCTACTGAGTCTATTTGAGTTTGGCTACACGCCGCTAGAAATACAGCAGATATCGTCGTGGTTAGCAAAGCAGGTATTAAAATAGGTTTCATTAGGATTCCTTAGCATTATATAAGATGGTCTAAAACTCAGCTTATTTGTCTCTATAACTGATCATTACCATTAGATGCACATTATTTTTTCTGTGTATCATCAGAGCGTTTATAAGTCTGTACGGTCGTACCTTCTGGATCAATAAACTCAAAAGTATAAGTATCTTTAGTCGCTTCAGTAGCGCCCCAACTGTAATTCAGCTTATGCTCTTGACCGTCATGGGTATACGTTAGACTATATTTAGTCGGGCTTATAATCTGTGATCTCGGCTCCGCGCAAAGGCGTTAGCGCTGGGCGAACGCCATAAGTATGTGCTTGCGGTGAAATTTCATTTTCCGGCGCTTTCGTATCTGGGTTTATAGTGACCTTACCGCGCAAACCTGCAATTAAATACGGAAACTCTGAAGTAGCATGGTATCCATAGCTACCGTCTTCATTGTGTTTTCCTAAATATTCATCCAGCTCATCATCCGTTTCACCATAGACAGGAAAACCATCTAGCGCATAAGCAATGGGCTTATCTTCACCAACTTGTGACTGTAGATGGGTTGGTGCAAGATGATAGTGGTAATCATCAGCGCGTCCAGATTGTCTAACTCTCCGAATGCTTCGGTGTCCTCACCCCGATTGTTTAATGGGTTGAATATAGGAATGCCATTAGCTGCAATAGCGATGGCCCCTTTCATAAAATTGTCTTTGCCCATTAAAGGCTCATCGGCAAGCTCAGGCTGTAAGGGAATGACCCAACTATTCTCATTGGTATAATCCTGGTCGATAGGTACCTGCTGTTGCCAACTGGTGATACCTGTCATCATTTCATGGCTTGGGATACCGTTTGATTCGACATACAGATATTTATCATCATGATGGGTACTGACGTTTTTGAATATGGGCGTTTTTTCCAAAATATAGGTTTGATCATTGGCTAAAAATTCTGACAAGTTAAAAGAGAGTAGCTGATGATGACTGTCGGTCAGATAAACTATGTCGTCTTCTAATTTGATAAAGTCAGCAGCGACACTAGGCTGGCCGGTGATCTGCCACTCTTTGGCAGGCAGGGTATGTGCACTAGGGTCATGGGCGTAGTCAGAAGTCAGTGATGAAACTTGTATGGCAGTGATAATAGCCAGCAAGCTGAAAGCTCGAACCGTTTTTATAAGGGTTATAACACGCTCTCATTTGGATTGATATTTGAAAGTTAGTCATATTCAGGCTGTATACGTATGCACCTGTCTAAATGTCATAACTGTTTATCGTTACTCACTCAAAAATTATAGTGACAAAATAATAGGTCTACTATATTAAAAAGATAATATCAATTTTTACTTTAGAGAAATTTTAAGCCATATTGAGTTTTTTTACTAAACAAATTATGCGTATTACCTTTAAATAACGATAGGATAACTCGTCACATTAACTACGACCCGCTTCCTACTAAAATATCTATATATTACTGAGGGTTTATATTTGGTACAACATAGCTTTTGCCAGAAATCTATCATGAGTTTTGCTTATTAAATAGAATAAAAAATAGCGCCTTTGATTAGAAAGTCATATTATTTATAAATAAGAACAGTATTCTGTGGATGGCGTTTAATCGGATAGGCTACTAAGCTTCATAAATGTCCAAAACAATCAAATAGCCAGTATCTCAACTGCTGATTCAGTCTCAGACTCATATTTCTCATGGCTTTGATTTTAAGTATAACTGATTAGTGGATAAGACTAAGACACACCGTATACAAATAAACTTTAAAGGTTATGGATCTAGTTTTTTAAATGAATTAGCTAAATGTTATTAGAGCAACCCAAAAACCATAAAAAAGCCTTTCAAGCTATATTTATAGCTTGAAAGGCAGGATTAACAATGACAATAACGAACCTTATCCTGGTCGATGTTCTGACGTTAGATTTTCTAGTTAACGCGCAAGCTCCGAATACTTCTCGCAGGATGCAGGTAGCCAATAGAATTCAGTTGCAAAGAATTCGTCGTCACGCATTCTCCCTTCATAACTGTCATCAAAAATAATTTTATACTGGCAAACCTCTACTTCATTATCGGTATTATAAAATTTGAGAATATAATCCCATTCACGAGCATTGAAGCCTTCACTAAAATGAGGGGTCCCGATGAGTTTATAAATCTCATCTTTAGTAGTTCCTACACTAATCTTGGCGACATCATCATGATTGACGATAGTACCGCCTTTTTGCCAAGCTTTGTTTGGATCAGGGAATACCAAGCTATCGGCATCTACAGAGCCATGCTGCGCCCCAGGTGTTAAGTGCCAAGTTGGTAAAATGTTCTTTTGGCTACAACCCGTCATCGTGAAGAGTAACGCCGTTGTTGCTAGTAAGCAATAATGATATACAGATTTTTTCATTATACATCCCTAAATATGTTTTATAAGTGAGTTGACAGCGTCTATTCATGAATAGACGCTGTCACTACATCGCGTGGTAGATTAGAAATGGAAGCCTGCACCCACTGCGCCACCAGCATTGCCTTGGGTATCTGCGGTACCATTTACTTTAATGACCCAGCGGCCATTATCAGACACTTTAGACACACCAATTGCCACGGCACTTTGACCATTATAAGTAGCGATACCGCCACCAACCATTGACTTACCAGGGATATAAGCTTGTGGCAGTGAAGACATTGCCATTGCTGCTGAAATACCAGCGTTGGCATCGTCTTCTACTTCATTAATCTTGTAACCGAGCTCGTTAACGCTGTTACTGAGCTTCCCATCAAGCGCATTGAGCTGACCAAAGTTGACAGCATCATTGACTTCGATACCATCAGCGACACCGGTGATCGTTTTATCACCGGCATTGATGCCGTCAGTGGTCATGCTTGGACCATCTTTGATGGTGATGCCATTGGTGTTGACTGTCGTGTTACCTGTAGTCACACTATCAGCCGTGACACTATCCACACTGATATTACCGTTTAGGTCAAACTTGATACTGTTGCCAGTAGCAGAGGTGGTGATATTATTACTGCCCTCAAACTTAAGCGCACTACTGTCACCAATAGGCTTATTAATATTGTCACCAGTATCTGCTCCAAAGCTAAGACCCGAATCGAGTCTATCAATATTGGCTTGGATATTATCGGCATTGACTTTGATGTCTTCGTTGGCCTGTGCGTTACCTTGGTTGATAGAAGCAATAGCGTCGTTAATGTTTCCTTTACCTGTACCACCGATGTTATTAGCGGTGAGATTGCCATTCGCATCATAGGTAGCTTCACCACCGATAATACCAGCAACATCACTACCAAGATTATGTAGCTGACCGCCGTTGACCGCGTCTTTACTTCCTAACTCAACTTTACCATCAGCAACGCCAGTTAACACTCGATTACCATCTGTCCCAGAAAAGTCAACGCTATTTCCGCCTGTCTGACTACCTACAGTAATCTCTTCAGTAGTAGGATCTTGGCGGACAATACCTGCCGTACCATTAGTTATATTAGTAATGTTATCGGCATTAGCAGAAACACGATCATCTAGGCCGCCAAGTGCATCGCCTACATTATCGTATATATCTACTCCATCATTTAGCTCATACTTTGGAGCGCTGATGGTTCCATTATCATTCACTTTAGAACCACCACCGAAGTTGTTGGCAACGGAGTTTGCAGTACCGAACAACTGACCGCCATTGATTGCCTCTTTGCTACCAGTAGCCACTAGACCATCAGCAACTCCTATAATAACTTTGCCGCCAGCATCAATACCACTTTGAGTAACGCTTGGACCGCCTACAATAGTCAGACCAGTATTATCTATAATAGTAACACCAGCCTTAACACTACCATCAGTACCTAAGTCGACTTTTTCGGCAAGCTCTACAATCAAACCATCACTACCATCGTTACGAATGCCGATATTACCTGTCGTTAGTGCTGCTCCTGTTGCTGCACCGCCTGTGATATTGAGAGTCTCACCAAGTTTGCGATTGATAGCAATGCCGCGATCGCCTTTGAAGCTTAAACCAGCATTTGTGACGCCAGTCACTGCATCCTTTAGATCGCCAATGTTCGCCGCGTTAGTGTCACTACCCACTCCACTAGCAACGCCTGTGATGACTTTACCACCAGCATCAATACCACTTTGGGTAACGCTTGGACCGCCTACAATAGTGAGACCGTCATTGTTCAGTAGGCTGTTGCCTGTCTTAACACTTGTGACGTCTAAGTCTGGGTTTAGGTTGAACTCAAGATCTGTGCCCGTTTGTGCAATAACGATATTGTCATCGGTATTGCTAAAGTCGACTTTGGCGCCCGGTGCTACATTTTCGCCAGTAGTACCGTTGGCACTCACATCCCAACCGGTATTCGCCACATCACTGACTGACTTCAACTGATCTTCAGTCGCGGCTTGACCTGACACAATGGGTCGGTTAACAGGGTCCCATGTTGTGTTGGTTAATCCGTTGACGGTTCCTGCCGTGCCATTCACTGTGACTGGATTAATACCACCAGCAACAATCTGCGTGGCGCCAACGGTGCTGGTGTAAGTACCGTTAGTGACGGTGGTACCCGTCGCGGTCACATTGGTGATGTTGCCTACACCATCATTGACAGTGAGACCGTCATTGTTCAGTAGGCTGTTGCCTGTCTTAACGCTGTCAACGTCTAAGTCTGGGTTTAAGGTAATGCCAATCTTACCGTCATCATCCACGCCCGTTTGCGCCAC
>NZ_JBNNFX010000043.1:0-5593 GCF_050267985.1 Psychrobacter sp. NPDC078929
AGCGAAAGGTGATTGCTATGACTACAACTAATTATAATATACGGCTTGACCAGGATCTGAAGGATAGGTCTTTTTCTGTTCTTGAAAGCTATGGATTAACACCTTCACAAGCCATAAGACTGTTCTTAAACCAAGTAGCCGATACTAATGCGATTCCTCTGTCTTTTGACTATCAACAACCTAAGCTCAACGCGCAAACGATTGCGGCTATTGCTGAGGTCGCGAGCGGTAAAGGCACTAAGTACGATAGCTTTGGTGATCTCATGGATGAGCTAGAAGGCGAGGCTGATGAGATCCATTGAAGTATCAAGTCAGTTTAAGAGAGATGCTAAAAAGAATTATCTAAGCTTACTCACTCCTGCATGGGGCGAGGTGCTCAATTGTTTGACTAACGACATACCGCTACCGGCTAAATACAAAGATCATGCGTTGACCGGCAATCATAAGGGATTTAGAGACTGCCATATCAAGCCTGACTTGGTGCTTATCTACCGTGTTCAGAACGATACGGTAGATTTTGTTAGGCTAGGTAGCCATTCAGAAGTGTTTGATTAGCCTAATTCAAGTGGTTCCATAATGACAGTCTATTTTGAGTAGTCTGTTAATAGACTTTTGGGGCTTTTAAGACGGTTCCACTAGGGTATATCCTTATCTAACAAGAAAAGTTACTTTAAAAATACAAACAGCTTTTATAAGCCTTCAGTCCTCGGCAGGAGGACTCGAAAAGTTAATTTATCGGGTATCCTAAATTAGTTGACCACTACAACTTTTCACTTACAACACGCAACCTTTTTAACACACGTTGATTATAAATCTCGATTTTCAAGGTGCTAATATAATTGAGTAATACTTAACTTAGATAACATAAACCACTGATTCTAATAACTTTCATCTTGTATTCTCACAGATTATTGTTTATCGAGATTTTGCAAGCTTTACTTAACTGGAGAAATTATGCGTGCTTTAACTTATCATGGTGCTAAAGATGTGCGAGTGGACAATGTCCCAGAGCCTAAACTGCAAGAAAAAGATGATGTTATTTTACGTGTGACTGCAACTGCAATTTGTGGTTCAGATTTACACTTATATCGTGGCAAAATACCTGAAACCGAGGAAGGCGATATCCTCGGCCATGAGTTTATGGGTGTGGTTGAAGAAGTAGGCTCTGAAGTTACTGCTGTTAAAAAAGGCGATAGAGTTGTTATTCCTTTTGTTATTGCATGTGGTAACTGCTTTTTCTGTCAGCATGACCTAATGTCCGCTTGTGAGACTACAAATACAGGCCCAGGCGCTGCTATTAATAAAAAAATAATTCCGCCACCGGCTGCTTTATTTGGTTTTAGCCATTTATATGGTGGGATTCCTGGTGGACAAGCAGATTTTGTACGGGTTCCTAAAGGTAATTTTAATCCGTTCAAAGTAAATGGCTCACTGTCAGATGAGAAGGTTTTATTTTTATCAGATATTTTACCAACTGCTTGGCAGGCCGTGACTAATGCCAATATTACTAAAGGTTCAACCGTAGCTATTTATGGAGCGGGTCCTGTGGGGTTGTTATCAGCCGCTTGTGCCAAAATGTTAGGCGCTGAGCAGATCTTCGTGGTAGATCATAATGACTACCGTTTGCAGTATGCCAAAGATACGTACGGGGCTATTCCGGTTAATTTCGATAAGGTAGATGCTGCTGAATTCATCATTGAACAGACCAAAGGACATCGCGGCGTTGACGGTGTTATTGATGCGGTTGGCTTTGAAGCTAAGGGCAGTTCGAAAATTGAAGGATCAAGCGCTCCAGCTTTACGTCAATGTATGGCAGCTGTGCGTCGTGGCGGGGTCGTTAGTGTTCCTGGTATATATGCAGGACCCATTAATGATTTCTTAATGGGTGACGCTTTTGATAAAGGGCTTGCTTTCAGAATGGGCCAAACCCATGTACACAAGTATTTACCACAATTATTAGAGTATATTGAAAATGGTGATTTATCACCTGAAGCTATTATTACTCACCGTATGAATTTGTCTGACGCTGCTAAAGGTTATGAAATTTTCGAAAAGCGTGAAGAAGAATGTCGTAAAGTCATTTTAACTCCTTAATTTTTCAAATTTGCCCTTTACTTTTAACATTTAAAGGTTAGGTCATAGCTGCTTTAACGAGATTGTCTTAAATAATGGTTATCGCTAAAGCAGCTAGCAAAAAAATCTTTAACTTGTTTTTCTCTGCACACGACAAAAAAATCACCCCCCCCCCAACCGATTTTCATGGGTTTAGGGATTAAAAAACCAACTAACTGTCTTAGATGGTCTTAAAGCTTAGAAGTGTAAAGCACAATAAACTTTCTATTATATGTATGAAAAATTTATTTAATATTGAGTAAAAATCTGAAAAGTGAATAGCTTGGGCTACAAGGCTTCTTAGTTATTTCTTATCGAGCAATATAATTTAGTATTCAAGATATTCTCTAATCGGACGTTTGTTAAACTGCGTAGGGTCTTTTTTAAGGCGGTTAACCATTTCAAACTCCCAACCTTGCTGTGACTGACCAGCTGGACTAGTAGGGCTTACTAAATGATTGTATTCCGCCATAAAAGCAGGATTACGAGCAATTCGCCCTAGCTGCTTATCATTCAATCCATCGACCGTAAACATATCTCCTGTACTAACGTCGCGCTCCTTATTAACTACATCCCTCTTAGCTTTTGGCTTTTCATGAACAGTAAAACTAAATCCTGCAATTTTGCGACCTTTTTTCTTTTGAGTGTAACTAACATTGAGATCTGATTTTTCGTTTATCTCTTCAACAGCAAGGTTTAAGACCCTTTTTTTGAAGTTGCTCATAGTTTGATATTCATCAGACTCTAATCCTAACTGACCTCTAAACTTCTCCAATTCAAAAACAGGTGTTTTTTTGGCTTGCTTCCATTGAACCAGCAGCTCATAGAGCCTTACTGAATAATTACTATCCATTTCGGCTGTTTGTTCTAGTAAATACTTAGTGAAAAACTCTTCAGCCCCATCAATCCGAGTAATCCCTTGTACTACAGCCGGAGTAAATACAACTTCAATCGCTCCTTCGTCATCTAAATATCTAACTTGGGATAACCAGCGAGATTTAACTAACTTACCTTCATCATCAACATAGCTAAAACGTCTGTTAAATAGCGTATCTTCAGCGTCCTTCATCATTAGATAACCGTTTTGGCGAGTGGTATTAAAAACTTCAGCATATCTTTTAGCATCAATACGAAGTGGTATCTCTGCACTCAACCCTGTACCAGTCTCTCTAGCATCTACAACGGCTAACTGAACAATGCGTATTTCTGATAGTTTTAGATTTTGTAGTACGGTATTTAGATAATTAGTTTTCACTACTAGATTAGATTTAGACATAATAACCTTCAAATTTGAATACTTATATTTAATTGTATCTTCGAATACTATTTTATTCAAGTATTCAAATGGTAAGTAAACGTATTCGAATGGGTAAGTAAACGTATTCGAATGGGTAAGTAAACGTATTCGAATGGGTAAGTAAACGTATTCGAATGGTGCTTGTATCCTTTTAATACCAATGGATACAGAGGGCTTAAAAGCATTTAAAAGCATTTAAAAGCATTAAAAGCATTTTTTTTATTTTTTACTAACTAAAAAGACAAAAGAAAAAAGCACTAGTTACCATAAAATATTTGGCTTTTCTCATGTCTTCTTGGATCAGATGATTGATCAATTTTTTCTTAACCTCAGTAATAAGCTATAGAAACTACTCTATTTGCCTACAAAATGAGATTTAATAGCCTTCTACCTTAATTCTTATACATACCTAGCCTTTTTTATTTTATCCATCTCTACAGCGATTTTATGGCTTTCTAGCTGCATTGCTTCGTTTACTCTAGCAATTTCCTCTTGATTTAGACCATCAATAGCCATCAAGTAAGGCTCAACACGTTTTTTAAGGGTGTCATAGCTCTCTTCCGCAACGTTTTTATCCAATCTAGCCTTCTCGTAGTCCATCAGGATGCTGTTTGCTGCCTTCACAGTGGGTTCTACTTGCTCAATAACGGCTATTGTGACCTTTTCCCCATATCTAGCCTTGCTTTCAAACATTTCAGGCTTAGGCGCTACGGTCGTAATACTAAAATCTCGCGCGTGATTGATGTCGTGGTAATACTCCTTGATGCTGGTATGTTTGGCTTTAGAGCCTTCCTTGCCCCTCGTTAGCCCTAAATCAGCGACCGTGTTGGCAAAATCGGTTTGCATCTGATTTAACTTAACCCTGCCGCCTAGAAAACCCTTACAGTTGAGCTTCCCTTTTTGGTCAATAGGAACGACATAAGCGACCAGCTGCGGTGTACTTATGTCCCGATGAATACTCATACCTGCAATATTTCCTTCTCCATGTTTATCCATGAGCCACTGAGCAGATCGCTTAAAAAATTCAGCTTCTTGGCTTTTTCCCCAACCTTCCCATTCAGGACTGGCGGTTATTAAATACTCAATACATAGCACCGCATCAGCGCGTCTTTTTTCAGGAAGTCGATCTTTTATTGCCTGTTTGACGGCTTCAGGGGTCGCAACGGTATGATGATTTTTAGGGGTGAGGTTGGGGTCAGCATTTGGCGTTTCTATCGTTCGGTAGCTGTGTGCAAGACTGCCACCGATGTTGCCCATCGTCTTTAATTTTGCTGTTCTCAAAATTGCATAGTTCATCGCCACTTTTTTCCTATAATTGAGTGTTATTTCATTAAAGTGTACTTACTACACCATAATTTCACCTGTTAGGAAAGCGTGATTTTTGGCGCAAAAGGCGGTAAAAAAGGGCTATTTTTCACTGTTTTTCAACTTGGCTGTTTACAGATTGTAAACAGCTTTTTTCTTTATAAATCAATAACTAAGAACGATTTTGTTTACACTTTGCAAACACTCAAATTTCAATAAACCTAACAATATCAGCTATTTGGCAGTCCCTTTAGGGTGCGTATGGTGTAGTCATCAAATTAGGTGGGAAATAACGGTTTTTTTATCTGTCGTAAAATCTGCTACAAAAAAGGGGGTATAAGAGCGTTACTTCTCGTTTTTCACTGGCATAATCTTAGGCTGGTATCAATAATTTATTAACCTAAAAAAATCATCTGTAGCTACAGATGATTCTAGTAGCGGAGTTATTTATGAGCATGATCGGTGTATCAGTAGCTAGCAATAAAAGCCTTCAGCTTGAAGCTACCCAAGAAGCCTATAATAGAGCTGTCGTGAAGCTTAATTTGCTGTTGATTGACGATAAAACGCACGAAGAAGTAGTCAGAAACAAGCTGTTTGAAGTCATGGATGAAAGAAATCAGCTGGGGAAGTACTCCACTTCTGATCTGTATGTCATGCAAAAAAGCATTGAGAAAACGGTTGATGATTTTCTTGCTGGATTAAATGAGCAGACTGTTACCACTTAGATTAGCGAAAAGATGGAACGCTATAGTTATTGAGGTTTAATCATCTTTCGCTTATATTGGGGGTACGAATATAAGCGAAAGGTGATTGCTATGACTACAACTAATTATAATATACGGCTTGACCAGGATCTGAAGGATAGGTCTTTTTCTGTTC
>NZ_JBNNFX010000044.1:0-2051 GCF_050267985.1 Psychrobacter sp. NPDC078929
CACTGGACGACAGTGTCAGACATTATTTAAAAGCATAACTAAAGAACAACTTGTGTGGATTTTTGCTGATTCAGAATGCTAAAAAATAAAGTTGACTATCTTTTCTTTTCGGGAAGATTATTAACTATAAAAATTATCATTTAAGACAGCAGAAAAACTCAAAGTTAATTCATTACGAACATAATTTTTAGCGATTTTGCCAGATTAGATGAGCCAAGTTTAGAAGCTTCTTTAAAGAGCTTCATAGCAAGATTAAACTGAAGAGTTTGATCATGGCTCAGATTGAACGCTGGCGGCAGGCTTAACACATGCAAGTCGAGCGGAAACGATGGTAGCTTGCTACCAGGCGTCGAGCGGCGGACGGGTGAGTAATACTTAGGAATCTACCTAGTAGTGGGGGATAGCACGGGGAAACTCGTATTAATACCGCATACGACCTACGGGAGAAAGGGGGCAGTTTACTGCTCTCGCTATTAGATGAGCCTAAGTCGGATTAGCTAGATGGTGGGGTAAAGGCCTACCATGGCGACGATCTGTAGCTGGTCTGAGAGGATGATCAGCCACACCGGGACTGAGACACGGCCCGGACTCCTACGGGAGGCAGCAGTGGGGAATATTGGACAATGGGGGAAACCCTGATCCAGCCATGCCGCGTGTGTGAAGAAGGCCTTTTGGTTGTAAAGCACTTTAAGCAGTGAAGAAGACTCTTCGGTTAATACCCGGAGACGATGACATTAGCTGCAGAATAAGCACCGGCTAACTCTGTGCCAGCAGCCGCGGTAATACAGAGGGTGCAAGCGTTAATCGGAATTACTGGGCGTAAAGCGAGCGTAGGTGGCTTGATAAGTCAGATGTGAAATCCCCGGGCTTAACCTGGGAACTGCATCTGAAACTGTTAGGCTAGAGTAGGTGAGAGGGAAGTAGAATTTCAGGTGTAGCGGTGAAATGCGTAGAGATCTGAAGGAATACCGATGGCGAAGGCAGCTTCCTGGCATCATACTGACACTGAGGCTCGAAAGCGTGGGTAGCAAACAGGATTAGATACCCTGGTAGTCCACGCCGTAAACGATGTCTACTAGTCGTTGGGTCCCTTGAGGACTTAGTGACGCAGCTAACGCAATAAGTAGACCGCCTGGGGAGTACGGCCGCAAGGTTAAAACTCAAATGAATTGACGGGGGCCCGCACAAGCGGTGGAGCATGTGGTTTAATTCGATGCAACGCGAAGAACCTTACCTGGTCTTGACATATCTAGAATCCTGCAGAGATGCGGGAGTGCCTTCGGGAATTAGAATACAGGTGCTGCATGGCTGTCGTCAGCTCGTGTCGTGAGATGTTGGGTTAAGTCCCGCAACGAGCGCAACCCTTGTCCTTAGTTACCAGCGGGTTAAGCCGGGAACTCTAAGGATACTGCCAGTGACAAACTGGAGGAAGGCGGGGACGACGTCAAGTCATCATGGCCCTTACGACCAGGGCTACACACGTGCTACAATGGTAGGTACAGAGGGCAGCTACACAGCGATGTGATGCGAATCTCAAAAAGCCTATCGTAGTCCAGATTGGAGTCTGCAACTCGACTCCATGAAGTAGGAATCGCTAGTAATCGCGGATCAGAATGCCGCGGTGAATACGTTCCCGGGCCTTGTACACACCGCCCGTCACACCATGGGAGTTGATTGCACCAGAAGTGGATAGCTTAACCTTCGGGGAGGCGTTCACCACGGTGTGGTTGATGACTGGGGTGAAGTCGTAACAAGGTAGCCGTAGGGGAACCTGCGGCTGGATCACCTCCTTATAGACGCATTCGGTCAGCAAGAATTCACAACAAGTTGTTCTTTAGTTTAAGCTTACGTTTTTAACAAACGTATTAGGGTCTGTAGCTCAGCTGGTTAGAGCACCGTGTTGATAACGCGGGGGTCGGTGGTTCAAGTCCACCTAGACCCACCATTTTACAATGGGGCCATAGCTCAGTTGGTAGAGCGCCTGCCTTGCACGCAGGAGGTCAACGGTTCGACTCCGTTTGGCTCCACCACTACTAAGACGGTTAAGTAAG
>NZ_JBNNFX010000044.1:2142-3937 GCF_050267985.1 Psychrobacter sp. NPDC078929
AAAAAAAGTAAAGAGAACTGAATCAAGCGTATAAACATAGGTGATATCGTTATCATAATTAGATTGTATGACACTTAGAAGTCGAAAGACTACTTGGGGTTGTATGGTCAAGTAATGAAGCGCACATGGTGGATGCCTTGGCAGTCAGAGGCGATGAAAGACGTGACAGCCTGCGATAAGCTTCGGGGAGGCGGCAATATCCTGTGATCCGGAGATTTCTGAATGGGGAAACCCACTTACCATAAGGTAGGTATCCTAATTTATTAGGAAGCGAACGAGGGGAAGTGAAACATCTCAGTACCCTTAGGAATAGACATCAATTGAGATTCCCCTAGTAGCGGCGAGCGAACGGGGAGAAGCCGATTAATTCTAATGTAGAAGAACAGCGTGGGAAAGCTGACCGTAGTAGGTGATAGTCCTGTATTCGAAACATTAGAGTTAACATATTAAGTAGAGCGGGGCACGAGAAATCCTGTTTGAAGATGGGGGGACCATCCTCCAAGGCTAAATACTCCTGACTGACCGATAGTGAACCAGTACCGTGAGGGAAAGGCGAAAAGAACCCCTGTGAGGGGAGTGAAATAGAACCTGAAACCGTGTGCGTACAAGCAGTGGGAGCCCACTTGTTGGGTGACCGCGTACCTTTTGTATAATGGGTCAGCGACTTATATTCTGTAGCAAGGTTAACCGTTTAGGGGAGCCGTAGGGAAACCGAGTCTTAATAGGGCGTTTAGTTGCAGGGTATAGACCCGAAACCGAGTGATCTATCCATGAGCAGGTTGAAAGTGCCGTAACAGGCACCGGAGGACCGAACCCACTGTCGTTGAAAAGCCAGGGGATGACTTGTGGATAGGGGTGAAAGGCTAATCAAACTCGGTGATAGCTGGTTCTCCCCGAAAGCTATTTAGGTAGCGCCTCGGACGAACACCATTGGGGGTAGAGCACTGTTTCGGCTAGGGGGTCATACCGACTTACCAAACCGATGCAAACTCCGAATACCGATGAGTGATATCCGGGAGACACACGGTGGGTGCTAACGTCCATCGTGGAGAGGGAAACAACCCAGACCGCCAGCTAAGGCCCCAAATTCCTAGTTAAGTGGGAAACGAGGTGGGAAGGCATAGACAGCTAGGAGGTTGGCTTAGAAGCAGCCATCCTTTAAAGAAAGCGTAATAGCTCACTAGTCGAGTCGGCCCGCGCGGAAGATGTAACGGGGCTCAAACTAGGAGCCGAAGCTGCGGATTTGAATTTGTTTTCAAGTGGTAGGGGAGCGTTGTGTAAGCCTGTGAAGGTGTGTTGTAAAGCATGCTGGAGGTATCACAAGAGCGAATGCTGACGTGAGTAACGATAATGCGAGTGAAAAGCTCGCACGCCGGAAGATCAAGGGTTCCAGTCCAACGTTAATCGGGGCTGGGTGAGTCGACCCCTAAGGCGAGGCCGAAAGGCGTAGTCGATGGGAAATCGGTTAATATTCCGATACTTGTTTATAATGCGATGGAGGGACGGAGAAGGTTATGTCAGCCTGGCGTTGGTTGTCCAGGTGAAAGGATGTAGGTTTATAGCTTAGGTAAATCCGGGCTATTCTATACCGAGATCTGATAGCAAGCTGTACTTGTACAGCGAAGTGGCAAATACCATGCTTCCAGGAAAAGCTTCTAAGCAATAGTTATAAACGAATCGTACCCTAAACCGACACAGGTGATCAGGTAGAGAATACCAAGGCGCTTGAGAGAACTCTGCTGAAGGAACTAGGCAAAATGGTACCGTAACTTCGGGAGAAGGTACGCTGTTGGTG
>NZ_JBNNFX010000044.1:4031-5301 GCF_050267985.1 Psychrobacter sp. NPDC078929
TGCTGGCAGTCGCAGATACCAGGCTGCTGCAACTGTTTATTAAAAACACAGCACTCTGCAAACACGAAAGTGGACGTATAGGGTGTGATGTCTGCCCGGTGCTGGAAGGTTAATTGATGGGGTTAGCGTAAGCGAAGCTCTTGATCGAAGCCCCAGTAAACGGCGGCCGTAACTATAACGGTCCTAAGGTAGCGAAATTCCTTGTCGGGTAAGTTCCGACCTGCACGAATGACATAATGATGGCAGCGCTGTCTCCAGCAGAGACTCAGTGAAATCGAAATCGCAGTGAAGATGCTGTGTACCCGCGGCTAGACGGAAAGACCCCGTGAACCTTTACTACAGCTTTACATTGAACTTTGACCTGACTTGTGCAGGATAGGTGGGAGGCTTTGAAGCCGAGACGCTAGTCTTGGTGGAGCCAATCTTGAAATACCACCCTGGTCATGTTGGGGTTCTAACTCAGGTATAACAATACCGAGGACAATGTATGGTGGGTAGTTTGACTGGGGCGGTCTCCTCCTAAAGAGTAACGGAGGAGTACGAAGGTGCGCTCAGACCGGTCGGAAATCGGTCGTAGAGTATAAAGGCAAAAGCGCGCTTAACTGCGAGACCCACAAGTCGAGCAGGTACGAAAGTAGGTCTTAGTGATCCGGTGGTTCTGTATGGAAGGGCCATCGCTCAACGGATAAAAGGTACTCTGGGGATAACAGGCTGATACCGCCCAAGAGTTCATATCGACGGCGGTGTTTGGCACCTCGATGTCGGCTCATCTCATCCTAGGGCTGAAGCAGGTCCTAAGGGTATGGCTGTTCGCCATTTAAAGAGGTACGCGAGCTGGGTTTAGAACGTCGTGAGACAGTTCGGTCCCTATCTACCGTGGGCGTTGGAAATTTGAGAGGATCTGCTCCTAGTACGAGAGGACCAGAGTGGACGAACCTCTGGTGTTCGGGTTGTCACGCCAGTGGCATTGCCCGGTAGCTACGTTCGGATGGGATAACCGCTGAAAGCATCTAAGCGGGAAGCCCACCTCAAGATTAGATTTCCCTAAAGAGCCGTTCAAGACTAGGACGTTGATAGGCAGGGTGTGGAAGCGCAGCGATGCGTGTAGCTAACCTGTACTAATTGCTCGTTTGGCTTGACCATACAACACCCAAGTGGTTTGTATACAAGTCTAATTAATCTATCTTGTATAGCTCAGGCTATAGAATAAAGAAAGAATATTTCGATATCACCTTTAACCTTGATTCAGTTAGGTTACAAGTTGATCGAC
>NZ_JBNNFX010000045.1:0-4813 GCF_050267985.1 Psychrobacter sp. NPDC078929
TGGGTCGATAGACGTAGTGGTATGGGCTTTGAAAGCCACGATTGACAAGGGCTGTAGCGGACGTAAAAGCTTTTAAAAACTCTTAAAAACATTAAAAACATCAAACGCACTTTTTTTTGTGGATAACTAGGTCTTAATTTAGTGAATAATCAGACTCAGAACATCATCGAAAATTGATTAATCCATTGCTGGATAGATTGGCTCAGGTTTGAATTATTGGTCACTGTCGAAGTCATCAGCCAAGCTCAGGCAATCATCAGATAATAGCCAACTGCTCAGATTTGCCCTACAAGGTGCTTTGACTGTTCATAAGGTAACTTACTAGGTCTTTACCCTTAGAATTGAAATTTGAGCTACTCAGACAGCAAATTGGTATTGTTTTAGCTCATATCATTAGTGATTAGTTTGACTATGGAATGATTAGGTAATGAAATTATCAGTCAATTATCACTTAGACTTACTATTTAGTGTTCAATGATAATTTGATGATTTTCCTATCATTTGATAACCAAGCGAAGTCTATTGATAGACGGATTATCATTTACTGGTTTTATGATTTGGGTATAGGCTAATGATAGGCGATTGAATGAATATTGATTGATTGCTGAATTTGAAGTGTGAAGTTTTGGGCAGTGAGATAAATAACCGCCTTTACCTGTGCAGAAAGTCTTTTCTTACGATGTCCGAAAATCATTTTTTAAGCAATAAAAACCCGCTATAGTTAGTAGGCTATTTTACTAAAAATTACTTCTATGTCTGTTAACGGTACTATTTTAATTGGCACAGCATATAACCATTGCATACCGCCGTCACAATAGAAATATCCGTTCTGATATTTTACGATGTAAGCTGTAAAGTCGTTGCCATTTAGATTACTTGTTGCTTGTTTATCACTATTATCATCAACAGCACACCATATATTTTTATAATCGTGCTCTAGCATGGCTCGTGTTAAGTTACTTCCTTGTAATTTATTATGCATGATACATTTTCATCTCCAAGCAGTGCCGCAATAAGTTCCCACAGTTATAGCAAATAAACAATATTTTGTATATTTATAATTATAAATATAAAACTTTGGATAACCCCCCCCCTTATTTTATAGTTTAGTTCCTACACAAGGAACCAAACTGGCAGCCGTAACCTTTGTCATCAGTAACTATCAGTAATTGACTTTTGAAATATACCGCAAAATATACCGCAATCTTACAAGGTGACTAGCAATGATTTACCTGTTTGACTCCTATACTAGAACACAAACTATCGGCTGTACGTCCAGTGTTTACGGCATTTCTTGATTATTATTTTTGACAATACCAACAATAATACCAACAATCGCTTTTTGTTTTGCCTGATTGCGGTCTGTTTTGGTGTCCGTCCTCATAGTGAGTACGTCCCCACTTTTGGGGGTGTCTTAAATTCTACGATACCCTTGCTTAACTTTGGGCATGGATAATCCAATCCGCCATTGGTGACTAGGGTGTGAACTTCTTTACCCCATAATATTTTTATAGGTGATCGCTGCTTGCTCAGACGACAATTCATTCATCAGCTCGCTAATGGTTTGCACCTCATCGGCATAAACGTCTTTAATCACTGGCTTATCTAACCCTGTCAGCTTTGCCATAGTAGCAGTGGCTTGTATCATTGCAGACGGTTTGCGGTCATCTATCGCCATTTGTCGTGCCTGTTCTAGCTGCTCAAGTAAGTCATCAAGTGTTAATCTGGTCATACGTTATCACCTCTTTGCATTTTCTCAGTGATCGTTTGTAGCTGTCTCAATTCATCATCAGTCAGCGTTGAATAATCGGCTATTGGCTCAGGTTCTCGATTGCCGTAGAAGTGCCCTAGTCCTGATTTAATATTACTGTTTGGCGTTACGTCCCTCATGTTATCCATGCCAAGCAATTTAGCTTGTGCGACTGTAGCTGTGACTATGGCGTTCGGATTGCGGTCATCAATCGCTATCTGCTTTGCTGTCTGCAAGTCTGCTATCAGGTCGTTTAGATCAGGTATTTTCATTTGTTAGCCTCAACTGGTGCAACCTAGTTTATCGAGTGTTGATTGCCATATCTTAGCAGTCAGTCTGTCATGCTCATTCACTAGCCTATCAAACGTCTTTGAGTGCATACCTTTTGGCTTTGTACCACTGCCATGAGCAATGCCACTTTGCCAACCTAAACGCTGTCTAATGGTATCAGCACGACTGAATAACCTGTCGATGGGTTGCTGTAGCTGTGAGCCGTAAGGAACGCTCAGGCAATGTCTGCAGACGTAAGTCCCTGCACAATACAACACTGCTACTCGCTTGCTGCATGATGGGCATAACCACCAATGGCGATAATTGCCAAAGTGACAAGCTGTTTTATCTAATCGTATGCTGTAGCTGTGTGCCTTGCCACGATAGGAATAATTAACGTCAATCTTGTTTGCTCTGTCTGCCTGCCTCAACTGGTCACGATAGCGTGAGATACTTAATCTAGGGTAATTATTCAGACTCGAAGTAGTCGCTAGTGCTGCCATGTAATTCCCTCATATCTAAATCATTAAGCATATTGAAACCACTCGCCGCTATCCGTGCGAGGTACTCATCACCTGAAGTAAATCCTTTTTCAGTCTTTGGTGGCTTACGTTGTGGCTTATCGAAGTAAGTTGTTATTGCTTTGTCGCTTGCACTGAATATCTCGCTTGCATCTCTTTTTGGTGAGTTGCTTATCCTGCTTGTTGAGTAGTTTTTACTTCTTTTTGCTAAGTGTTTTATATCTTTGGTGCGTTCTTTGGCTAGGTAGGACATATGCTTGAAGGCGGTATTGTAGGCAACCTTATCGCCTCTTTCGATCATGTGAAAGCAGTCGTCAAGATACTCAGGAACGTAGTCGTAACCTAAGTGCTGATAACTCTTTGCAAGTCGCATACTCTTTGCTGTTATGGCTCTGTGGTCTTGTGTTTTGTCACCGTCAATCATAACGAACACGTGATAATGTATCTTTTTGGACTTGCATAACTCACGACACCAAGCGAACCCTAAGCGATTAACCTTGTATTTCTTTTGCGCCCACTTTCTCATCTTGCGTATGTAATGACTCATCACCGCATTATCAGTGGGTCTATAATCTTGCTGCAAGTGAATATCAACCCTCACTGCTAGCACCTTGTTATGGTGCGTCAGCATAGCCATGAATTGATCATCAATGCGCCTCAGCATTTCAATGTGGCAACCTTTACCCTCACCTTGTGTATTGATCGGCAATAGCTTGCCTCCGAGTTCAATCACCTTCTCGAGCGTTACATCACAATCCTGCATAAGCGTCCTATCCGACTTCGCTAGTTGTTTTGAGGTTTCCATGCTCTATCAATGTATAACATGGTGGTGGTTTTAAGGATAATAGTATCTAACCGAGTAAAATCCGCTTATCAAGCCCACGTAAACAGTGCTGCGAGTGAGAAAAAATAAGGGGGTACAACTAACTTTTCTACTACTGCGTAGCATGGCTAAACAGTCATTTAGTTATACTTATCACTGTATGCCCTGTGGTGACGTTTTAGCCGTCTGTAGTACCTCACTATCAAAACGAACTTGCGAGGCTGTGAGCGTCATTCTGTGAGCACGTTTTTACTTACCTTGCTCTTTGCTGCTTTAAATCCTAACTTTTCTAAGTGCTTGCTGTATTTCTTTTGCTTGTCAGGGTCTTTGAGGTCATCAGCAATCCTTGCCACGAAGTCAGCCTTACTCATTCCAACTGGTGCATTTGATCCAAGCTCAGGCAATGCAGCCAACCTTTTGCTGAACGTGCCTATTTGGTCGTCTGTCATGTTGTGGAATAGATCAGGCGTGGCATTATCTCTATTCTTATTTGTAGCAGTAGCGAGCTGCTCAGGTGCTTTCTTTTGCTTGAATGTGAACGTAAAGCCAGTTATTACTCTGCCAGTTTTGTGCTGAATATAATCGGCTTGAATATCAGTGAAACTGTTGATTTGCTTTATCGCATGCTTTAGAACTCTAGCCTTGAAGTTGTGCATTTCTTTGTACTGCTCAGGCTGAACTCCTAGCTTTTTGCGTAAGTCATCAGTCGCTATCTTGTTTGTTTTTCCAACCGTTTTCCATTGCATCATCAGCTCATAAAGCCTGATTGCATATTCGCTTTGCAGCTCGCTAACCTGTTTTAGGTCGTATTCTGTGTATTGTTCGCTAAGTCTTGTTATCAGTGGAATGACAGCATCTGTGAACTGTAATTCAATCATTCCAGTTTTATCAATGTAAGCTACTGACTGCACCCACCTAACAATACGATGAACTAAATCGCCTGTCTTTTCGTGTATATCGTCATACTCGAAGTGAGCATTAAACAAGCCCTTAGCTGCACTTTTTAGAGCATCGTACGAAGTATGCTTTTCTACTTTGAATTGTTCCTGATAGCTGCTTGCATGGATTTGCAGCACACCTCTAGCATCAATCAACTTATCTTGCGCCCTTGCTGCAACGATAGCCAAAAAGATAATGCGCTGCTCAGGTATGCCAAGCGAGTAACTGGCACTGATTAATTTATTGTCTTTTGTCACTAGCTTGCAGTTGTCCATTACTCACACTCATTGGTAGAAGTCATTAGCATTGTAAACCCATTTCAATACAAACATCAATACATTGTATTGGTAAGGTCGATAGACGTAGTGGTATGGGTCGATAGACGTAGTGGTATGGGTCGATAGACGTAGTGGTATGGGTCGATAGACGTAGTGGTATGGGCTTTGAAAGCCACGATTGACAAGGGCTGTAGCGGACGTAAAAGCTTTTAAAAACTCTTAAAAACATTAA
>NZ_JBNNFX010000046.1:0-4619 GCF_050267985.1 Psychrobacter sp. NPDC078929
GAAATCGGGCGCGCAGCGTTTGAGCAAACCTTAACCGCGCTAAATTAATCGTTTAAATGTAGATAAATTCCACATCATTTCTACCCATTAAAAAGACAACGTCCTTTGATAATAGGACGTTGTCTTTTTCAATCTTACTAAATAGCCTTTTTAACATAGACGCTAAATCCTTGGTTTAGCATTATTTATTACTACTTACCTTATTATTTACATCAGTATTTGCTCGCAATAACGCTAGTATAGTGCCCTTATTTTCATTACAATAAAGCAACATTGCTAAAGGCGCATTACCACGAGTAATGGCTACCTTGCACGTCCATATTTATTGATTTTCTTTAGGGCGTGTCATCAATTAAGCCAAACGACACAAGAAACTAAGTGAATGGCACTAAGGAAATGACTGGCTAACTTATCATAGCGAGTGGCAATCGCACGATACTGCTTAATCTTGGCAAAGAAGTTCTCTATTAGGTGCCTCGCTTTATAAAGCTCTTTATCGAAGTCTCTTGGCTGCAGCCGATGACACTTAGATGGTATAACTGCATTACCTTGCACTGCTTTAATCGGTTCAATAACGCGGGCATCAGCATCGTAAGCTTTATCGGCAAGCCACGTTTGGCTAATACTGACATCAAGCAATTCATCTGAGCCACACAGGTCATGAGCTGCCCCACCTGTTAGATAAAAGCCAGTAGGATTGCCTAATGCATCTGTTCGAGTATGTATTTTAGTCTTCAGTCCACCTTTGCTGCGTCCAATGGCTTGATCCCTTTTTTTCCAGCACTGTGCTGGTGGGCTTTAACAATCGTGGCATCTAGCATGGCATATTCGTCATCGGATTGTTCAGAGAGTTGATTAAAAACCTGCTTCCATACGCCTTTTTTTGACCAGCGACTAAAACGAGTATGAATCACTCTGAAGTCGCCAAAGCGTTCAGGTAGGTCACGCCAAGGTATGCCGGTCTTGTAACGGTACAGAACCGCTTCTACGAACAAGCGGTTATCCTTTGCAGTAACACCAACGTCACTTGGTTTACCAGGTAGAATGTCTTTAATTCTCTCCCATTGGTCATCACGTAGGGCATGTCGTCTTGTCATAGTCATTGAGCTCAAATTCCTAAATACGATCTAAGTATAGCTTATTCTGAAATATCTATGCTAATTGATGACACGCCCTAGTATGGCATACTTATTTTATCTCAAATTACTTTATAGATATTTTAGATAAAATCTCATGTCCACTAATATAAAGTTCATTAGACATGCACATCTCACTCCATCCTTTCCAGTAACTATTAGCTTTCTTTGAATACATTGACCTATCCCAAATATCTTCAATCCAAGAATTGTGACGATACTTATCAATTACTTTGATCGGATTTTGTTTGGCCCAAATTAATTCGTTAAAGTCTGGTTCTGAAACTATTGCTCCTCTGATCTTTGAGATATGGTACTTACAAAGATACTTTAATGTTAAGGATAGGAGCGCTCTGTCTTCAGAGCCACCTATACCTACTTTGTCACTGACATGCACACGAGAGTCTAGAACCAAACCATGCCAACTATCGTAATGCTTGATAATAACTAGTTCACCGTTTTCAGTATTGTTCCGAGCAAACCAGACCAACTTAACCTCATCTTCATTATTACCTTTTAATAAGCTTCTAGCATTCTCTTCAATATCATAACCAAACTCAAATGTTTCTTTTGCGAAAGGCCTTCCTTCATCATGAACGAGCCAATTCTTTTGGCATCCAAAGTATGTGGCTAATTTTTCTAATTCGTTAAACGATGGCTCTTTTCGCCCTTCAAACCAATCCTCAGTAACGCCCACACTATTGTATCCCAGGGCCTCAGCAACTCTAGAAATACTTGGGGTATGAAAACTATCAGTTGCCTTAGCTTCACTCAAGAGGAAATTTAGTTTGCCAGATAGTAGATTTAAGCGATCGCTACGTAAATGAGCATCAAAAAAACTCTTTAAATCGTCGATAGCTTCGATATAACTTCCTTCTTGACCTTCAAAAGATTTTTCTAGTCGATACTGTGCCTCGGCATTAATTGAACGTCCACTAACTTTTGAGGCATCGGAGATCAGGGCTTTCAATTCAGTAGGAATTCTTAAATTAAACTGCACATTTTTTGACATTTTAAAGCCCAAATAGAATATTGAATTTAAAACAAATAATATTACCATAAGGAACTTGCGGCAATGATAGCATAATGCTATCATATTATGTAACAAACCCTAAAGAGGTAAATACATGTCAAATCAGAAGGTTCAGATGAACGTCCGGGTACCTAAAGAACTTAAGAATTTTGCCATAAATGATGCAAAGAACCAGTTCCATTCGTTATCTCAATATATAGAAAAGCTTATGTTTAAAGCCAAAGAACTCAGTGAACTAGAAAAGAGATGAAACCTTCTCTTAAAGACCTTTTTGACTCTAATGCAAAAGTAATTTATCTAAGACGGTTTAGATTGCAGAATGCAAATTGGTCAAAGACTGCTCAGGCTAATGATTACGATTACACTTTTAGCTCTTTAGCTAACTCAGATTATCACTTCAGAATGCCTGTTATCATTCAATCAGATGGTTTACCTTGGAAAATAGGTAACCTATATCTCATGGGACAACTAGACACTCCTGCGCTTTCAAATATGAAAACGTTATCCGCAAGAGCTATCCACCTAAAATACTATCTACAGTACCTAGAACATAGTAACCAACACTTTTTAGACTTACCTACCCAGTATCAGCAAAGAGTTCCTCGCAAATTCAAAGCTTTTTTACAGGCTGTAATAGAACAGCACGACTTTAGCTCTCAATACATTAATAACATTCTGTCCTCTGTTGCTCATTTCTATAATTATATACAGCATCAATCATTCGTATCTCAGTCTGATATAGAGAATAAGCCCTTTAGAGAAAGGAAGGTTTCTATACCTATTCATAATAATGTAGGAATAATGAGGAATATTAGTGTTATTACAAATGATCTCAAGCTAAGAAGCAGCAGAAAACCCTTACCATCACTAGGTAAGTTGAGAGATGGAGGCAGTCTGCGTCCTTTAAGCTCTGAAGAACAAGAAATTATTTTCAGGGCATTTGATAAAAACTATGCGTCAATAGAGTTAGAGCTAATGATAAGAATAGCTCTCGGAACAGGAGCTAGACAACAAAGCGTATGCACTCTCTCTATTGCTTGTATCAAAACTGCTCTCCACTACTTAGAACAAAATGCTGATTCAAATTATGCCGTGATAAATACTGGATATAAATACAGAACAGATTCAAAGGGTGGGCGACTAAACCGCTTAATGTTTTCACGTAACCTAATTGATCATTTAGCAACATATATAGATTGCGAAAGAGCGGAACATAGAAGACAAAATATAAACAGCTTTTATGCAAATACTGACGATAACTATGTGTTTTTAACTCGAACTGGAAACCCCTATTTAACTGCTGAAAGAGAAATTATAGATCGTAATCGTAACAACCCTAAACCAGTTTGGAACACTGAAGCGCCCGTTATGGTACCTAAAAACGGCCAATCTTTAAGAAATGAATTAAAAAAATTCATTTCCAAGGTTCAAAAATTTGAACCAAGTCTTCAAAATTTTTCATTCCATGATTTGCGTGCTACCTATGGGATGAATATCGTAAGAAACCTTAGAGCTAAGGAATACCCTGATTCTAAGATATTTGATCATGTCAGACAAAGGTTAAACCATAGAAGCCTAACAACCACTGAGGCCTATCTAAAATTCGACTCGGAAGTAAAAGAATTCAATGATATACAAGATACGTTCGGCGTAACATTTGATAAGGGCGAATATAATGTCTAATTCTTTCAATGACAGGCAGCTTATTGAGATAAGCACTAAGCAAATAGAAGATATCGTTGATCCTCAATACACAGTAATTGTAGGTTCAAGAGCTGATGGTGTGTCCTTTAAAGTCGATATTGGTAGAGTCTGCTATACCAATAGAGAGAACGATTCTGGTCATTCCCGAGATAAAACTAAGAGCTATATTACGGGCCTAGTTGATGAATCAACATTGTCTATAGAACGTGTAGAATGGTTGAGAAGGTACCTTAGGGAAATCCTTCAAAAAGGGTTGAGAGATGAAACGGTGCGAGGTTACCTTCATAATTTAAGATATTTTTTTGATTTTTGTGATTTTGAAGGCTCTAAGCCTCTTACTTTAGATGATTTAGCATCTAATTATAAATATTATCAAATTAATCTCTATCAAAAGGCGCGTTTAAGTGGTGCAAAATCTATAAGCACTACAACTCTTTATGACAAGCTAAATACTGCAAGAGATTTCATAAAAATCGCTTATAACTTATCTGATATCGATATACTTAGTATTATTCCCAAGCATCGTCATATGGGGCATAACAGTAAAGAAAGAGACTCCTCATTAGAAGACTTCAAAAACTTCTTACAAACCTGCATTACATACTTTAATGAATTCTCATACGCCATATTAAATAAAATCTACCCTATACCTATAGTCAATCCAAAATAAAAGAAGTACAACCCATATTATGAAATAGTTTAGGTAGATTATTCTCCATCCAACCTTGTCGTAGAAACTTAGCTTG
>NZ_JBNNFX010000047.1:0-4045 GCF_050267985.1 Psychrobacter sp. NPDC078929
TTGATCACTAAAAAGGACTCACGTGAAATCAGCTGATATTGACTTTCAACGGTTAAACGCCAACCGCGAACGGCAAACATTAATAGACCACTACCGATGATAATGCCAAGAATAGCTAAGATGACCAAACCACGCGTCGGATCAGCGGCAAACGAATGCACTGAGGTAAGGACTCCAGAGCGTACCAGGAACGTGCCAAGCAAGCTTAAGGCAAAGGCGAAAATAGCCAGCATGATGGTCCATGCTTTAAACACCCCGCGCTTTTCAGTGACTGCTAATGAATGCAGCAATGCTAAGCCGACAAGCCAAGGCATAAACGAGGCGTTCTCTACCGGATCCCAAAACCACCAACCGCCCCAGCCAAGCTCGTAGTAGGCCCACCACGAGCCCAGTGCAATACCAATGGTCAAAAATCCCCAAGCCGCGAGCGCCCATGGACGTGACCAGCGTGTCCAAGCAGCATCTAAACGCCCTTCCCACAATGCCGCCATACAAAATGCAAAAGGCACTACCATACCCACATAGCCCATATATAACATGGGCGGATGAATAATCAGACCGAAATCTTGTAGGACAGGATTTAAATCAGCGCCATCGACCGCTAGATTGGGTAAGGTACGCTCAAACGGTGACGAGGTAAATATCAGCATTGTTAGCATCATTAACTGTACACCGGCCAAAATAACTAATACCCGCGCACGCATTGATAACGGCAAGCCGCGACTAAAGTATGATACCAGTGCACACCATGTGGCCATGATGGTCATCCATAGCAGCAAAGAGCCCTCGTGTCCGCCCCATGTCGCCGATAACTTATAGTACCAAGGCAAACAGCGTATTGGAATGCTGCGCGACGTAACTGAGGCTAAAATCATTATAATAAAAACCTGCTATCAAAGCGCCAAATGACGTTATCATGGCGGCAAACTGTGCCCAAGCTAAGCTAGGGGCTAGTCGTTGCCAAGCAACTTGGTTACGAATAACACCAATAGTTGGCAGAATTACCTGCAATAACGCCAATACAAAAGCGGTAAGCAAGGCAAAATAGCCCAATTCTGTAATCAACATACGGTCTAACCTTATTTACTCTAATGCGGTTGCAGTTTACTGTAGCGGTGGAATTTTTATTATTAGAACCCACCCCCGAAATCTGCTGCTATCTCTAGTTTTTAATTGATTTCGAAGGGTTTTATTTAACTACTTTAGGCGGAGTTACCAGTGGAGGCGCGCCTTTAAAGCGCAGTAAACGTAACGCATTGAGAGTAACGAGCACTGTTGCTCCAGCATCAGCTAGAACCGCAATCCATAGTCCAGTAATGCCGAATACGGTCGTGATCAGAAAGACGCCTTTGAGACCTAAAGCGAAAATGACGTTCTGATGAATGTTGCGCATGGTGGCACGTGAAAGTGCGATGAGATGAGCCATATCCGTAACACGACTTTTTAATAATGCGATATCGGCCGTCTCAATGGCCACATCGGTACCACCACCCATCGCGATGCCAACATCGGCAGTTGCTAGCGCTGGCGCATCGTTAATACCATCACCAACCATCGCTATTTTGCGGTTGTTCTTCATCTCGTTAAGCAGGCGCAGTTTGTCCTCAGGCAACAGCTCAGCTTCCCATTCCACGTCTAAATTACTGGCAAGTGCTTGAGCGGTTAAGCGGTTGTCGCCTGTTAGCATGACGGAGCGCACACCCATCGCTTTGAGCTGAGCCACACCTTCATGAGCGTCGTCTCGTAATTCGTCTCTTAGCGCGATTAATCCAAGCACTTCACGGTTTTGCTCATCGAAAAGAACAGAGACGGTCTTACCCTCATTTTGCAGCGCCTCAATTTGCGCCTGTTGTGTGGATGAAATCAATGCCTCATCGGCTGCGTAAACAGGCGAACCGATAGCTAGCGCGCGCTCCGCGACAGTTGCGTGTACCGCTTTACCCGCAGTAGCAGAAGCTTTGGAAGCCACAGGTATAACAACTTTAGCGGCTTCAGCATGGCTGACAATGGCTTCAGCAAGTGGGTGACTAGAACCAGTCTCCACACTGGCAAAAAGTGCCAATATCTCATCTTGACCTTGAGAATTCTGACCTTGAATACTTGAGTCCTCTTGTGTAAAGGCAACAACATCGGTCACGCGTGGTTTGCCTTCAGTTAAAGTGCCTGTCTTGTCAAAAGCGACCGTCTTCACTTGGCCGATAGTTTCTAAAGCACTACCGCCTTTGATCAGCAAGCCACGGCGCGCACCAACAGCAAGACCAGAGGCGATGGCAGCGGGTGTTGATAGTACAAGAGCACAGGGACAGGCAATCAGCAACAGTGCTAGACCGCGATACAACCAAGTCGACCAATCTCCACCCATGGCTAACGGTGGAATGATAATAATTAGTGCGGCAATAGCCATCACTGCCGGTGTGTAATAGCGACTGAATTTCTCAATAAAACGGGCAGTGGGTGCTTTGGAGGCTTGGGCTTGCTCTACCAGCTCAATAATGCGCGAAATGGTGTTATCGGCGGCTGTCTTTTCTACGCGCACTTGGAGCACACCATCGATGTTAATTGACCCTGCAAATACATTGTCACCCATCGTCTTGGCAACAGGAACAGACTCTCCCGTCACGGGCGAATCATCAAGGCTGGACGCACCTTGAACAATGGAACCATCAGCAGATACCCTATCTCCAGGACGCACCAGCACAAGGTCATTCACTTGTAATGAAGTCGCTGGAACGTTACGCTGCCCACCTTGAGCATCAAGTAAAATTGCACTTTTCGGAACCAGCGATGATAAGGCTCTGATGCCAGCGCGAGCGCGATCAGCAGCGATACTCTCAAACAGTTCACCGATTGAGAACAAAAAGACAACTGCTGCGGCCTCTTCAGCTTCACCAATGATAAGTGCGCCAAGCACGGCGACGGACATCAGCGTTTCAATTGAAAAGAATGAACCTGTTTTAGCCAGTGCTAAGGCTTTGCGCGCAAATGGAAAAACGCCTACAATCACAGCGATGGCAAACACCCATATCCCATAAGCGGGCAACAGTAGTGACAGTGCATAAGCGCTGCCCATCAAAATACCGAGGCCAACAACCTGTTTGCCTTTTTGAGTTTGCCACCATTGCTTATCCTGCGGAGCCATCTGATTGTCGCTGTCAATATCAATAGCCGATACAGTTTGTTGACCAGTATTGGCAGAGATGCCGAACCCTAGGCTTTTGATTGTTTTTTCGATATCACTAGCCTGAGTCGGCGCACCAGGGGCTAAATTTAGCTCTAGCGTTTCTGTAGCGAAATTCAGCTGAACATCAGAAACCCCAGGCATACGTTTCAAAGCTGTTTCAATCTTGCCGATGCAACTGGCACAGTCCATACCTTCAATATGATATTTCATAATAATTTACCCTTTGAATAATGATATTATGAACCCTATAGTGGCTTTAGAGTCAAGGTTATTTATCTACAGTTTCGTAATTTTAATTTCTCTAGCGCTAGTCTTTACAGCCACTTTAATTATTTAAATCATAGAGGTTGTTATGACAATCAAAATTGGTGAGCTCGCTAAACGCACAGGTGCCACAGTAGAAACCATTCGCTATTATGAAAAAGAGCGTTTATTACCCGAGCCTTTTCGTAGCGAAGGGAATTATCGTTTATATAATGAAGAGCACATTGAGCGTCTACAATTTATCCTACATTGCCGTACGCTCGATATGGCTTTAGATGATGTGCGAATCTTACTTGAATACTGGGAGTCGCCTGACAAGGACTGCGGCGATGTGAATAACTTGCTAGATGAGCACATTCATGCTGTGGAAATACGAATGGAAGAACTGATGCACTTAAAGCATCACTTGACCGTTTTGCGCCAGAAATGTGCAAGTAGTGCACCAGCGTCATCATGTGGCATTTTAAACGCGCTTGTCGATAACTCCTGTCATGAGTAATGATATCAGTAGTGTTCATTTCTGACGGATCAAATCATGAAAGGTTAAATACGCCCTGATGTTAAGCACAAAAAAACCCAGCAATGATATTAAGATCACTA
>NZ_JBNNFX010000048.1:0-3929 GCF_050267985.1 Psychrobacter sp. NPDC078929
AGAGTGATCTATACCACCAATGCGATAGAGTCGCTAAACAGTGTGATTCGAACGGCGGTGAATAAGCGTAAGGTGTTTCCCTCTGATCAGGCAGCTTTCAAGGTGGTGTACTTAGCCACCCAGCAGGCCTCTAAAAAGTGGTCGATGCCAATCCGTAACTGGACGTCTGCCCTTAATCGCTTTATGATTATGTTTGATGATCGCATTAGTAAGCATTTAATCTAAATGGCAGTTACACAGAATCTGGGATGGGCTCCCTCAAAAGAAATGCTGCCTTTTACTTATAACACTAACTCTTAAAAACTTAGCCCTTCACATTCACCACATAACGCCCAACCACCTTGCTAGACATAAAGCGATCTAGGTATTCTGGTGTTTGCTCTAACGTAATCTCTTCACCATAGCTTTCAAGATTAGGCAGTTTCATATCGGTGGCGACACGTTTCCAAATGGCTTCTTTGTCAGCCAATGGAATATAGACCGAGTCGATACCCAATAGCGACACCGCGCGGGTGATAAAAGGTATCACCGACATCGAAAAATCAGCGCCACTTGCTAGGCCACAGCTGGTCACTGCACCGCCAGATTTGGTTTGCTTGAGCAGGTTGGGTAAGTAGTCGCCGCCGATGGTATCAATAGCATTGGCCCATAGCTCACGGCCGACAGGTTTGTTACCGATTTCATTGATGGTATCGCGATGACGTACTTCGCTCGCGCCCACTGCTTTTAGATGATCGCTTTGCTCTGGCTTACCTGAGAATGCAATCACTTCATAGCCGAGCTGCTTTAGAATAGCGATACTGATCGTACCTACACCACCCGTTGCACCAGTCACAGCAACTGGGCCATCACTTGGTTTTGCGCCCATTTTTTCTAACTTTTGGACACTTAGCGCTGCGGTTAAGCCGCCAGTACCATATGTCATTGCTTCTTTTAGGGTGAGCGTTTCTGGACAAGCCAGTGCCCACTCTGCGGGGATTGAGATCATCTGACCAAGGCCACCATCTGTGTCCATACCGAGATCATAGCCGAATACCAATACTTCTTGCCCTACAGTAAACGTGCCTGACTTGTCACTGACGACTACGCCAGCTGCGTCGATACCTGGGGTATGCGGGTACTGTTTGGTGATTCGTTTATTACCCGTGGCTGACATTGCGTCTTTAAAGTTTAACGATGAATAATGCACTTCGATGAGCAAGTCATTTTCTGGCAAGTCACTGACTTTGCGCTCTTGGATGCTTTTTTTGAATTCACCATCGCTGGTTTCTTCGACAACTAAGGCTTTGAAGGTTGTATCGTTTGACATAGTTATATCCTTATTAAATATTATTATTTGGGTTGATAGGTAATTGCTTATGAAACTAATTACTTTGAAATCATCATGACAACAGCACGGTTAAAATAAAAAAGCCCATAGTATTATCTGACGAGTAATACAAATGGACTTTTCATATTTATGATGCCTTCAATGACAATCAATGCAAGGTTAGAGTATCACTTAAGGCTTTAGAATAACTTTACCTTTTTTGCTTGATTGTACTTTTCCAGAGACGGCAGTCGTGATGTCGTCCAGACTATAGATAGCCTCAATCGGTAGTTTTAGATCGCCGTTCGAAGCGCGTTCTAGTAGCTCATCGATTAGACGTTTTTTGTTTTCGAGATCCATCTCTTGACTGGTTTTGCTGCCCCAGAATCCTTTGACAGTCGCTTGCTTAAAGATCAAGCTACCAGCGTCTAGTGCCATTGGCTTGCCTGACATGATACCAAATGAGACCAGTGTTCCTTTGCTACCCAGTAACGATAGTAGCTCATTGCTCGACTCACCACCGACTGAATCGACGGCTGCTGTAATTTTGTCATCACCAATGATAGCGCGAACTTGGTCTTTCCAGTCATCATCAGCAGTGACGACATTGTTTTTGATGCCGAGTGAGGTCAACTCTTCTATCGCGTCTTTACTACGTACGAGATTGATCGTATTTACACCGCGTGCTGCTGCGAGCATGGCAAGGGTTTTACCGACAGCGCCGTTTGCCGCGTTATGAATAATCCATTGACCTTTATCTACTTCTAAGAATTCTAATAGCATTAGGGCAGACAGCGGCATAGCGATCAGCTGGGCAGCCAACTCGTCTTCGATGCTATCAGGCATGTTAAATACCATGCTAGCAGGTGCAACAAAATACTCTGCCCACGTCTCGTGCACACTGGCGCACGCAACACGCTGGCCGACGCTTAGATCTGTGACGTCATCACCCACAGCATCGATAATACCTAGCGCTTCACTACCACCGATGGCTGGCATTTCAGGCTTATAGCCGTATTGACCACTTACGGTCAGCAAGTCATGGTTATGAATAGGGGAGAGAATGGTTTTGATACGGACTTCGTTGGCAGCAGGCTGGGGCATGGGGCTGTCGCCAACGCTTAATACGTTGGAGGGTTTGCCAAAGCTGTTATGAATAGCACTACGCATGATGATTTCCTTTATATATTTATGATTTAATTTATGTATAAGTGTATTAAGAGTATGAATAACCGATGATAAACATCATGTCATTGGGATCACTCATCAATGTATTTTTTCTTCTAGTAGAAACGATATCATGATAATGATGCTTAGAGGTTATCGACTAACAAAGACACTATACTTAAAAATAGACTGGTCGTCTAGGAGTTGGATACATTTGCGCTAACGGGATTTTGTTATAGAAAGCTTGGCTTACATCGGTAATATTCTCTAGCGTTAGATAGTCAATCGCATATATATGGAATACGGCATTAGGCCAGTTCAGTCTATTCTCTATAGAACCTTGACTTGCTTGCCCTATATCTAAACTATCTTATAACGACGATGACTCAGAATTATGATAGCTATCGATACTGTTTAATAAAACTCTATCCTACTCAGCACGTGCTCTTGTACTAGATAGGCGCAGATGTATGCACTTGGCCATGCAAACATAAAGGCCAGTCCCCATGAATGCATCAACTCCATAAAAAATCCGTCGATAAAGCCTTGTTTGACCACCAATAGGGCTGTTGAGATAATCAGTGACATCATCATCGCCATCAGGCCTGTAAAGATAAGGCGGTAATATTTGCGGCGCGTACGTATTCTGATAGTGGGGAAGTTGGCCATAGTATTCGGTTGTCCTACATAGTGTTAGCTACGCCCAGCCTATGATGCGGGCATACGGTATAAATATAATAGTCAGGTAATGAGTAGTTGTAGTAAATGAAGTGATAATTATCAGTGTTCATCATACTCCGTGATGCCGAACGGGTAAAATCGTTATTATCAATGGTAGGGTTTGCGATATGTTATTAATATGATTATTGTCTTTAAGGCAGCGTTTTAAAGCTTTTTGAAGAAGTTATTTCTAAAAGGAATATCTCTAAAAACAGCGCGTTCTCAACAGTCGATTTTGCTACGATAACTTACTATAACTAAGACCAAAAACCACTAGGGGTATAGTATGGCAGTTCAAGAACAAAGGGATTTTCAACAAAAAACATTAGGAATCATCGGTGGTATGAGCTGGGAGAGTACCGAGAGCTATTATCGTCTGATTAATGAAGGTATCAAGCATCAGCTTGGCGGATTACATTCAGCAGATTTGTTGATTCATAGTGTGGATTTTGCGTTGATCAATACGTTACAGGAGCAAGGCAGATGGGACGAGCTAGGCGTGATAATGGCTAGCAGCGCTCAGCGTCTACAAGCAGCTGGCGTACAAGGAATCATGATTGCCTCTAACACGATGCACAAACTGGTCGATGACGTGCGCTCCGCCACAGACTTGCCATTGACTCATATCGCTGATGCGACGGTAATCCCCCCAATAAATAAGAACACTTACAAATAGAGATTAACTGCTAAAATACACCAGCAGGAGAATCCTATGAAAAAGACACGCTTTAGC
>NZ_JBNNFX010000049.1:0-1964 GCF_050267985.1 Psychrobacter sp. NPDC078929
CTACTGGGTTGGAGGAAATAACAACTATGTTGTGCTGACTTAGAAAGTCTTATTTATCATTCATAGCAAGGTAGATATTACGATCTGATGCGGATGCGTCATCCACGTATTTTGAATCGCGCCATGTCGTATAAGCATAGACACCACTGTATGGGCTGATGCTGTTCTGACGGAAATCAGAAATCCAATTTTCGCCATCAAATATTTGGATATGGCCATGCGGGCGCTTTGATGAGCGATCATAGACAATAACATCACCTACTTGGGTTGGCATATCATTACTGATTTTGCTAAAACCTGCTTTATCAAGCGTGCCACGAGTGGCGTACTGATAGGCTGAAGGATTGGGTGTAAATTCATAACCAGCTGATTGTAGTGCTTTACGTACGTAACGGGCACAATATCCAGAGCTGCCAGATAAAGCCACTTTTGAGGCGCGAGCAGCAGCGATAGCGGGGGCTGAATTGCTGTCAGGAACCTTATTGACTTGCTGCTGTTGTTTTTCAGCGTATAAGCGGCTGTTTAATGATGAAAGCTGATTCTCTTTTTGCTTGGCCTGCGCACTTAGGTTGCTAATTGCTTGACTAATTTCATCATTATTAGAAACATAAGCACCACTTTTGGTGCTATAGATGTTTTTTGATGAACCGTAGTTTGATGCCACAGAAGTATTGGTGATGGTATTATTTGTTTGAGAGATTGTGATAGCAGCACCACTCGTTTGTGCTATGCCCATACCCAGTACTGACAAAATCAATAAAGCCTGTTTCATAAATCTAATACCTACGGTTAATTCAAAATCGTCTGTTATCAACAACAGCGCAGTCAATTAAATCTCAATAACTCAAGTATATATATGTCATAGTGACTGATACTTCTGCTGCATATTATTCATATAAAAAATGATTATTGGCGATCACAGCTCATTGAAGTCTTACGAAGCTGTTACAAATCAAGCTGCTGACCAAAACACAAAGCCGACTTTAGCATAGGCTGTTTAGCCTGTCATCCCCCTTAAAAACCCCAAAAATACTTTTTTGATGTCGAAAAAATTGCTAATATCCCACATTTTACAATGTAAGTTTGTGTAACATGTACAGAATATAGCTGACTAGATTGACCACAATTTCTACTGTTTTATAAGCAAAAAAACGTCTGAGGGTTAAATCTATAATTTAGATTTAACCCTCAGACGTTTTTCTATTGGATGAAGTAATTACCCTATATAGGGTCTAACTAATTATTAAGATAATATAATAATTTATAATATTAATATAGATGTTAATTCCCTACTGGCTTATGTAATATTACGTAATTGTTTCGATACATCCTGTATATTCTTGTATTAACCCTTAGTTATTTATCTATTTTAAGGGTTAATAACCGATAAATCCGCTTACATTGTCATCAAAAGTTACAAATTCAAAGTTATTTTTAATTTTAAAGTCGCAATAGCTAATGAATTTTTTGATGAAGAATCATTTTATAAGCAATAGAACAGTCTTATACTTGCTTCATTCGCTTTTAACGCTAACACTATAATCAAAGTATTCTTAACTGCTAACACACTATAATTGCTGCTCTACCGATTCAATATCAGCATAAACTTGGGTCGTCCCGTCTTTATTGAGTTGCATAACCTGATAGGGCATGAATTTATTTTGATACTTCATACCCGGGCTACCAACAGGCATGCCAGGTACGGCAAGACCCATAGCTTGTACTGGCGGATTTTCTAAAAACTGCGCCATATATTTAGCGGGTACATGACCTTCAAAGACGTAACCATCCGTAGTGACTACAGTATGGCAAGAACGCATTTCATTTGGAACGCTGTAGCGCTCTTTAAATACGGCTAAGTCCGCAACATCTTGCGCGGTTGCACTTAGACCATTATCTTCTGCATGACTTATCCATTCTTTACAGCAGCCGCAATTGGCATCTTTATAGACAGTGGCTGAGTA
>NZ_JBNNFX010000049.1:2058-3212 GCF_050267985.1 Psychrobacter sp. NPDC078929
TTTTAGCACTAGTCTTTAACCGTATGGTAGGCAAACAACCCTTTTCATTTGCTGCTCTTTGGGTGCTACAAGAATGGTTAAAAACTTGGTTATTCACAGGCTTTCCGTGGCTGTTTGTTGGTTATGCATTTACTGAAGAGTATTGGTTATCGTCCTTAGCACCCGTTGCTGGTGTTTTTGCCGTCTCTTTTGTTGCCATACTATTGGCTGCAAGTTTAGTAGAGCTACTGCTTCGACGCAGTAGTTATGCCGTCGTTTCTGTACTGTTATTAGCCATTAGCACATCATTATGGCTGGTCAATCCGCAATGGACAAAACCTAAGGGCACACCTGATCTGTCAGTGTCATTGATTCAAGGTAATATTTCACAAGATATAAAGTGGCTGACGCAATATCAATTAGAAACGCTAAAGATTTATGCGAAGTTAACGCGCACTGAGTGGGGACGTGATGTGGTGGTGTGGCCTGAATCATCTATTCCGATGTTTCAGGATGAGGCTGCGGGCTTTATTAGTGAAATGATAGAAATGGCCAATGCGACCAATACGACATGGATAACTGGTATCCCTTATAAGGATAAAGCGGCATTCAATGCCAGTACGGATAAGTATCCCCCATTTTACAATAGCGTGATTGCTCGAGGTGTAGAAGCGGAAGGCCTATACAAGAAGCAGCGTCTAGTGCCTTTTGGAGAGTATATTCCATTTGAAGGCGTGCTCGATATTTTCCCAAGTTTGGCCGGTAGTCAGGATATTAAGAGCTATAGTCGTGGTAGTGATCAGCAGTCACCGCTAAAGGTGCGTGAACACAATATAGGGACGGCTATCTGTTATGAGGTAGCTTATCCAGATACCACGCGTAAAAATGCCATCGATACTGACTTTTTGTTGACCGTCTCTAACGATGCCTGGTTTGGCACTTCAGCAGGACCATTGCAACATTTGCAAATGGTACAAATGCGCGCGCTTGAGAACGGGCGCTGGTTTATTCGAGCGACCAATACTGGTGTTACCGCTATCATTAACCATAAAGGTCGTATTGTAAAACGCGCACCGCAGTTTGAGCGTACTGTACTACGTGGTGAGATACAGGCACGGGTTGGTAACACGCCCTTTATGCTTATGGGAAATTATCCTATCTTGATAATAATAACC
>NZ_JBNNFX010000050.1:0-2548 GCF_050267985.1 Psychrobacter sp. NPDC078929
ATCCGCATCAGATCGTAATATCTACCTTGCTATGAATGATAAATAAGACTTTCTAAGTCAGCACAACATAGTTGTTATTTCCTCCAACCCAGTAGGGCGTGTTGAACATTCACAAATAGTCTCTGTCAGTGCCATGGTTGAAGGTTCAACACGCCCTAGTGACTAGTGACTGTGCCCGATATGGTTATTCGCAGAGCTTTGCTGCTCTGATATGTCGCAGACCAATGCATCGCTATGGGCGCTGGTCTGCGGGTGTGACAAGCTTTCAACCTGAATGGTGGCGTGATGAATACCAAGCGCAAGCAACCCTTGCTCAAGATTGGCAATCAATACGCTGGCATCCGAGATTCTCATATCCCCATCGACCATCACATGGCAAGATAGCGCATTTAGCCCGCTGGTGATGCTCCAAATATGCAGGTCGTGGACTTGTTTTACTTGTGGATGGGCAAGCAGCTTGTCTTCCACATCTACCAGCGATATGCCTTCTGGCGTGCCCTCCATCAAGACATGTACCGAATCACGTACAACGCGGTAACCACTTACTAAGATAAGTACCGCGACGATCACCGACGCTGCGGCATCGGCCCAAACCCAGCCAAACCCCATCATCAGTAAAGCGGCGATGATCGCGGCGACAGAGCCCATCAAATCACTTAATACATGCAAGTAAGCGCTTTGCATATTGAGGTTGACAGGCTCTTTGGAATCATTGCTTTTATTTGCTTTTTCTTTATTTACTTTGTCTGCATTTGCTCCATGGCTGTGGGTGTGTCCATCGCTGCCGCTACTACCACGATGCATCAGCCAAGCGACCAAGATATTAACCAGCATACCGATGGTGGCGACGATTAGCATACCTTGGGTAGCAATCTCAGGCGGTGAGTTAAGGCGTTTGATCGCTTCATAAAAAATCATCAAGGCGATAATTACTAGCGTCGCACCATTGACGGTGGCCACGATAATCTCAAAGCGTTTATAGCCAAAGGTCTTTTGATGGGTGGCGGCTTTTTCGCCGATTTTAAATGCCATCAACGTCGCACCAAGGGCGATGGCGTCGCTGAGCATGTGTCCTGCATCAGAGAGTAACGCCAAGCTGCCTGTCAGTAAGCCACCAATCGCCTCGATAAACATATAGCCTGTGATGATCACAAAGCTAATCAGTAACGTACGCTGATAGCCTTTGGTATCTCTTGGTGCGGTGTTTTGCTCTAGGTGAGTGTCATGATCATGAGCGTCTTGATTGCCAGCAGTATAGTTACTATCGTTGTTTTTATAGACATCAATAGGCTCACTTGGAGGCAAATGCTTATTTTGCTTATGACTGGCATCTTCTTGACTCATAACGTTACTCAAATTTATTAAGACTTATGGTAAATAACTTCAAGGATTAATGATAAATCTAACATAGTCGAGTATTAGAAGCTGTAACGACGAGGTAAAAATGCAGCCAGTAAGCTATAGTCGATTCACTGCAAAAATGACATCGTGCTACTGGTATAAATTTTCCTTGCATGCTGTTATTACAGAGGCTGCGCAACATTCATTCCAGTAGCACTCTTCAATTTATCACCATGTTATTTTGAACTGACTAGGGCGTGTTGAACATTCATAATTTGAGCCAGATATAAGCACAAGCAAGAGCGACCGTATTTTCATAACTTTGCTTGAGCTTATCAAACCTGGTGGCAACCGCCCTATACTGTTTTAGTTTGGCGAAAGCATTTTCTACTAGATGCCTCGCTTTATATAAGTCCCAGTCCATATGGTCGTTAGAAGACTGAGTATTTCGTTTTCGAGGGATGTTATCCCGTGTCCCTGCTTGTTCAATATGCGCTCGTAGTGCATCAGAATCATAGCCTTTATCGGCACATAAAACCTCTGTGTTGCTCAAATTAACTTTGTCTACTAAGTCAGGTGCGACTTTAACATCGTGGGTCGTGCCATCTGACAAGATAAAGGTAATCGGATTGCCATGCGCATCTACTGCCAAGTGAATCTTGGTCGCGCGTCCTGCCACACTTTTACTAATGGATTGTAGGTTCTCATTGCCACCACTGCTGTGCTGATGCGCTTTAATATGAGTACCATCAATGAAGACCCACTCAAGGTCTGCGTCTTTGATTAATAAAGCAAACAGCGTAATCAGCTTATTACTACGAAACCAGCGCTGGTAAGCTTTATAGATGGTATTGGGCTTGCCAAAACACTCGGGTAAGTCGCACCAAGGACAGCCAACACGCATGCGATAAAGCACGCCTTCAACCGTTTGTCTAAGATTTCCTTTGTCATAGATATTAAGTTCTAGTAATATAGGTTTCAGTCTTGTCCAGTGTTCATCTTTGAGCATAGTGCGAGGCATAGCGAACGATATCTTTTTTGTGTGAGAACTTAAAGATTAACCGTTCGCTATTTTTTTTGCCATTAATTTATACCCAATGTTCAACACGCCCTAGTGATCTTAATATCATTGCTGGGTTTTTTTGTGCTTAACATCAGGGCGTATTTAACCTTTCATGATTTGATCCGTCAGAAATGAACACTACTG
>NZ_JBNNFX010000051.1:0-2498 GCF_050267985.1 Psychrobacter sp. NPDC078929
GTTTGCGATAATCTAGGGAGTAAGTCATGGTTATTTATTGTGGTAATCGTTTAGTTGATTTATTTTATAACATTTTTGTGGTCAGGTGACTATAGCACAATTTCCGTCACAAGGTGATTTACTTAAGTTTATTTATAATGCAACAGGCATTATCCCATCTAAGAAAAAGTTCATCATCGATATTGATGTGGACGATAAAAGTTTACATAAAAGTCTTGATAGACTAGCTAAAGAAGAAGGTGATTTCTTAAAGAATTCTGAACAATATATTAGCGAGTTCAGGTCAGCAATATATGGCTTGTTTACGAATGCCATGTATAGCGGTACATTGTATGATCCACTCGTAGAATTATTTCAAATATATACTCAGACTGTATTAACTGAGCATACTCATTTAGGAAAAAAAGAGTCGCTATACTATCTAATAAGTAAAGTTTTTTTATATCGAGCAACTCTTTCAGTTTTTAAATATAAGCAATATTATAGCGCTTTTTTTGATACTCCTATCTCATCCACTAATACATTTTGGTATCTAGAATATAAAGATACGACCCCATTATCTACTATTATTGAATGGATATATACTTGTGAAAATAAAAGCCAAGAAGAGTTTCATAACACTATTAATAACGGCGGCAACAAGGAGTTCGATCAAATTGAAAAAGATTTAGCTAACGTAAAAAACTGGGCAAGTGCGACAGTTAAGCTGCCACCATTTCCAAATATTCTAGATGTCTTTGATAGAGCTTTTAGGTTTCATAATATTGATGAGGATAGGAAGCAAAAATATAGATTTTTCTTATTGATAGCTAGGTTTTCTACCTACTGCTTAAAAAAAATGTATGACAACTATAAAGAAGAGGAAGTAACAGATTTATTAAATAAATTAAGGGGTTATTTTAAGTCAATAAATACTGATTTCCAAATAATTTTTTCAGCTGTTAATAATGATAAAAGCTATCAGGCAATAAATGCAGAGTTGCAAGAGACTACAGATAAAGGTTGGTTCAAAGTCACTTTAATAGACCAGTTTTTTAATAACTGCATAAAATCTGAAGAGTTTATTGCTAAAGGTCTTATGTGGGCCCAATCGAGATACCTTGAAGTGCATTCTGCCGATAATAACCAAAATCCTGATAAAGATATCTATAAGGTTCAACAAGACTTGTTGAATTTGTTGAAATCTAATAATGATGCACCTAGTTTTATAATTGAGTTTTTTCAAGGCATTATAGTCGAACCAAATATTAAAGATTATATGAAAAATATTGCAAACTGTATTGATGGTTATGAAATTCTAAAGCAGAAATCTGGCTATCAAAATTGGTTAAATGAGTATCAAGAAGTTGGTAATGATATTGTTTTCCCATGGTTAAAACATTGGATAGATGGTTTAAATTTCTACTATGATAAAGAGTTTGAACAATCGCTTGTGGCAATGAAACAAGCTTTTGAAACTATTAGATATTCAGCAGGTAATCGTCAAATCAAATTTATAGAAGACTATATGCTAGTAGCGTTATCACAGCCTAATAAGAATGGTAACCTACAAGGTTGGAAAGATTTTAAATTAGCATTCAAATGGGGTGTGTTTATGAATAATTTTGGTGCTTTTCCTGATTTTTATTCTGATAAAAGTGATGAAGAACTGAAAACTATGTTTAAGAAAAATAAGAAAGCATTTAAATCTTGCTCTACAAGCATCATGGATACTAGACTTTTAGCAAAACTGCTCTTTCATTGGAAATATGACACATAATCAAAAAAGTCTTTTAGAAAAAAAGGCAGCACCTCAAAAGAGCCTTTCCCAAACTCTGTGTAACTGCTTATAATCCACTAACAGGAGAATAAGCAATGACTAACCAATCTGACATCAAGAAACTGGCTGAGCAAATGGCCAGCAGCATGAAAAGCTTCGATGACATCAAAGACTTTCAAAAGCAGCTCATGCAGTCCTTCATCGACACTGCCCTAGAAGCAGAAATGGAAGAGCATCTCGGCTACCCCAAGCATGAAAAGGCAGACAGGCCTAATAAGCGCAATGGGCACACTAAAAAGACCGTCCGCAGTGACACAGGCGAGCTTGAGATCTCCACCCCAAGAGACCGTGATAGCAGCTTTGAGCCTGTACTTGTCAGTAAGCATCAAACCCGTATTAGTGGCCTTGATGACAAGATCATATTCCTTTATGCCAAAGGTCAAACCACCACCGAGATTGTAGAGAGCATTAAAGAGCTCTACGATGTCGATATCTCAAGCTCTCTTGTCTCAAGAGTCACCGATAATATATTAGATGACATCACCGCTTGGCAGAACAGACCCCTTAGTAGCATCTATCCTATTGTCTACTTAGACTGCATTGTCGTCAAAGTTCGTCAGGACAAGCAGATCATCAACAAAGCTATCTATCTGGCCTTAGGCGTTGCTCTTGATGGTAAAAAAGAGCTGCTTGGCATGTGGCTATCAGAGAACGAGGGCGCTAAATTCTGGCTTGGTGT
>NZ_JBNNFX010000052.1:0-2481 GCF_050267985.1 Psychrobacter sp. NPDC078929
TTTGCGATAATCTAGGGAGTAAGTCATGGTTATTTATTGTGGTAATCGTTTAGTTGATTTATTTTATAACATTTTTGTGGTCAGGTGACTATATGAGTTTATTATTTTAATTTTTGACAAATAACATTGTTTTCATTTCTTTAGAAAATATCGTAGTAAGTAGGTAACCCCCAAACAAAAAAGAAGGCTAGAATGTGTAGTAGAAAAAATGTCTTTTTTCTACTACACACTGAAATATATATCCGATAACCTAAAAGTAGTATCAGTAAGCCCTAAAATAACGAAAAGCATAAATAGTATGAGTCGCTATTAAGTGCCACATAACAATGAAGGTCCAGTCCAATAGTCACTAGCAGAAATTTTTTATCGAAAAATATAACTGCACAGCGTAAATAGTTAAATAAAAACAGTAAAAAAGGAAAATCTATTCCAACCAAAACCTTTTGACCTACCCTCTACACTGGCCGAACGCTCCAGCCTATCTAAAAATTATGCTATTCTGTATTGGATATATAAGCATTTATTTAGTTTTAGCGAATTTTTTAGTTATTGCTAATTAAATTATAAATCCAGACTCAAATACTTTAAATAGGCGTCCCATATGTTTATAAAAAAACATTTTTTTCATTTATCTATTTTTACCATGATATTCATACTTTGCAGTAATGCACAAGCTGAAACTCATCAAGATAAAATCCAAGTGAAGGTATTTATCGCAGCGATGTTTGAAATTGGTGAAAATAGTGGGGATAAAGCAGGCGAATTTCAGCATTGGTATAATCAATATTTTACAGATAGTAAGCCTATAAAAGTAGAAGGTGCCCATAGCCCAGTTTATTGTAATTCAGAAGGTGTCTGTGGTTCGGTATTAGGGATGGGTAAAGTAGGGTCTTCAGCGTCCATGCAAGCAATCACACTTTCTCCCAAATTTGACTTTAGCAAAAGCTACTTCGTTCTAAGTGGTGTCGCAGGAACACCACCGAGTAAAGGCACGATAGGTGATGTAAGCTGGGCGTCTTGGCTCGTAGATTATGACTTAGGTCACCGCTGGAAAGCTGAAGAAGGTGAAAAAGGCGCACCTACGTTTACACCACGCAAAGGCTATGAAGATATTCGCCGCTATCAACTTAGCTCTGAACTGCTAAAATGGAATCTACATCTAAGCCAGTCAGTTGCCTTAAAAGACTCAAAAGAAGCCAGCGCCTATCGAATGAAATATCCTGATGCAGCAGCACGACGGAGCCCAGCTATCACCGTAGGCACTCATATGACAGGAGATACCTTTTTTCATGGACCAGGGTTGTCTAAACAAGCGCAATATATAGCTGAATTGTATAACGCAGATGATTACATTATCACTGAAATGGAAGCCGCTGCAATAGCACAAGTACTTAACAGAACGGTAGGTATTGAACGCATCATGAGCTTACGTGGCGCAGTGAATTTTGACCAAGGTAATCCAAATGAGACCACGCTTCAACATCTAGATCCAGCGCCAGGGGCAACAGCTGGTGGCTTTGCAGAAACAGTAGAAAATATCGTGCTAGTAGGATCAAAAACTGTCGATCACATCGTTGATAACTGGGATGTCTGGGAAAAAGGTGTGCCAAAATTCAAAGAAGAATAAAAAACTCCAAGATAAATTTTAAGTAGTAAAACAGACAGTTAATAGTTAGCAATCAGTAAGTAGTTTCTAGAGTGGGTTTACGCTCATTCTAGGAACTGCTATGGCTTATAGCTCTACTATCAGTATAGCTTCATTAGAAAATGATTAAGCCCTTGATCCGCTTAAGCTCGTTAGATAACATACGATTAAGTAAGCTATAAGATTCATCCTTGATATAGACCTCTATTTAATATAAAGATTTTTGCAAAGCCAATCAGTTCCAATATCCCTTCCTAATACTTCATAGCTGTCCTCATCAACTATATCAAAGATATGATAGCGAATACTGTTATGTGATTTGTCGCTCATAGATTCTGTTGTCTAATTATAATCTAATACATTTGGTTAGATTTAACGGCATAGTCTTGCCTAGTGATAGATATTCCTTTCATCTTAGGGCACGGGTTTCGCTTTAAAATAGTACATACGTAATGAAAGTATCTGTGATTCTGTCAGTAGTAATGTTCGCATATACGTTGTAGCATTGGCAAAATAATTTTCAATGTTAGCCAAAGAAAGCCCCCAACGCGTGAGCGTCGGGGGCTTTATCTAGGTATAGAAAGTTGACGAACGAGAAGAGCGCCGTTAAGGCAAAGAATAGCTAGCTACGAGCACAGCTCTTGTCTTGCGCTGCCGACGACTGTCTCCCAGACAGTCATTACTCCTTGCTCACTTTTAAATAGGAATTGCTACGTAGGTCACTAAGAATAAAAGATATATACAAAGAAAATCCCCCGACAAGCTAATGTCGGGGGATATTTCAGAATAGAGAGCTGACGATGACCTACTCTCACATGGGCGAACCACACTACCAT
>NZ_JBNNFX010000053.1:0-2469 GCF_050267985.1 Psychrobacter sp. NPDC078929
TTGAGCGTACTGTACTACGTGGTGAGATACAGGCACGGGTTGGTAACACGCCCTTTATGCTTATGGGAAATTATCCTATCTTGATAATAATAACCTTGTTATTACTACTAAGCTATTTTGGCAAAGGTCTAACCACACTTAGAAGACGAGGGTAATAGTAAACTTAATCATAATAATTTAATCAGTGTAAGTTTTTTATTTTTTCTAGGTAACGTCCTAACGCACGTAAATATAAAAGTTTTAAACTATTGACCCCTGCCGTCAAATCCGTATACATAAACTTGGGAGATTTTAATTACGCAGCCTGACGATAATAATCAAACCACACCTGTCTTGGCGATTGATAGCCCAAACCCTTTTGAATCCTCGTCTGATTGTAGTACAGCTCGATATAACTGATAATATCATTGATGGCTGTGAACCTTGTTTTATAGTCTTGATGATATACCAGCTCATTCTTTAATGTGCCCCAGAAGCTTTCTATCGGAGCGTTATCGAAACAGTTGCCTTTGCCGCTCATTGAGCCTATAAATTGATGCTGCTTAATGGTCTTGTGGTAGGCGTGACTGCAATACTGACTGCCTCTGTCTGAATGAACGATTAGCCCTTTGCTTGGACGTTTATTCTTGATGGCCATATTTAGTGCTTTGCAAACTAAATCTGCGGTCATACGCTTGTTAATAGCGTAACCGACAAGCTCTTTGGTGTATAAGTCTTTGACCCCTGCTAAGTACAGCCAACCCTCATTCGTCCAGATATAGGTGATGTCGCTGACCCACGACTCGTTAGGGCGCTTAGCATCAAACTTCTGATCCAGTACGTTTGGATAGACCAGCTTGTTGTGATTGGAGTCGGTGGTGACTTTAAAGCGCTTATGACGACGACATTTAATGCCGTGTTGCTCTTTGATGCTTCTTACCATATACAGGCTAATGTTATGGCCTTGCTCGCTTAGATGAGCATGCAGTCGATCTGCGCCATAACGTTCTTTCGTTTCATTGTGAGCCGCTTTAACCAGTAATTCAGACTGGTTGCGATGTATCTGTTGGTCGCTGAGATCACGACTTAGCCAGTCGTAATAGCTTGATGGCTTAACCCTTAACACACGGCACATAGTGGTGATGCGAAAGAGGAACTGGTTGTCTTTGATAAAGGCGTACCTGACTAGCTGTTTCTCGCGAAGTACGCCGTCGCCAACTCGAGCATAGCTCTCCCCTTGCGTCGGGGCGAAGCAGTGCTTCGCTTTATCCCTCCTCATTTAGTATTTCGCGTTCCTCTTCAGCCACTTTGAGCTGCCGCTTGAGCTGCTTTATTTCTTGAAGAGCACTCATAAGATCAGGATCGTATTGCTTTGTGCCGACAAGCTTGCCTTGATTGGCTTTGTTATGCCAATTTGATAGCGTTTGCATGGCAATGCCAAGCTGCTTTGCAGTGGCTGAGATATTGCCATTATTGTCTGATATCTTCTTGACGGCCTCGGCTTTAAATTCGTCACTGTAGGTTCTTACTTTCTTGGTCATGGTAAACTCCTGTCAATACGCTTAGTTTACCAAGTTTATCTCTACGGTTTCTTCAGCATAGCTCACCATGATTTTGTATCCCTTAATAGTATATTGTAGTATGTTGTATATAATATAACCCCAGTTCGGGATAAGGGCTCAAAAAAAAAATAAAAAAAGAAGTCCGAAGTTGCTAAAGTAAGTTTACCAAGACAAACTTCACAACAAGGACTTCTTACATGGACAACCTAACCGAACTATACTGCCATATTGACGACTTTTATCAGCAATTCAAACCTGAGTTTGACGCTCATTTAATCGCAACGGGACACCAAAGGTTAAGAGCATGCCAGATAAGTGTAGCAGAGATTATGACCATCTTGATACTGTTTCATCAATTACGTTATCGACAGTTTAAGGCGTTTTACTACCATCACATGCTTGGCATGATGAAACGGGAGTTTCCAAATCTGCCGAGCTACTCGCGATTTATAGAGCTTATACCGCGCAGTATCATACCACTGTGCAGCTACTTGCAAAGCATGATGGGCGACTGTACGGGTATCAGCTATATTGATTCAACCAAGATAGCAGTTTGTCATAACAAGCGTATCTACCGTCATAAAGTCTTTAAGGGACTTGCAACCCGAGGCAAAAGCAGCATGGGCTGGTTCTATGGCTTTAAGCTGCACGCCATTATCAATCATAAGGGCGAGCTTGTATCTGTTAAAGTCACTGCGGGTAATACGGATGACAGAGTGCCTGTTAAGGATATGGCAACGCCGTTATTTGGTAAGCTGTTTGGTGATAGAGGATACATCAGTAAAGCACTAAACGCGTGGCTCACAAAACACAGTGATACTAGGCTGATAACGAAACTTCGGCGTAATATGAAACCCCAATTACTTGAGCCTATGGATGAGGCACTACTCAATCATCGCTCTTTGGTTGAAACGGTGTTTGGGGAGCT
>NZ_JBNNFX010000054.1:0-2387 GCF_050267985.1 Psychrobacter sp. NPDC078929
AGTTTTTACGCCAAGGTTGGATGGAAAATGACTTATCTAAATTGTTTTATGATATTCATCCAAAACATAACTCTTTTGTAGTGCAGTGACTATATTATCCAAATAGCTTTCGATTTATTAATAAGAAACAAGTAAAACTTTGGCTATTATCATCGAAATTTATTTTATTTAAAAACGATCAATATATATTAACTATACGCCATATAAAGTTAGTATAGCAATTTTTAAAACTAAACGTCACTAATCATAATTATTTTTTGGTACAAACGGTCAATATAGAGTATAGAAGGTAGTAGGCATACTAGCTAATGTGAAAACCAATAGTATTAAACCAATGCCAAATAAACTTAAGTTTAATCGTTTAGGTATTAAGAGCATATTAAATAAATTAAAAATTATTCAATAAAAAATTAGTTTAGCTACGTTAAAAAGTATCAACTGAATTATATTTTTGGATTTAGTTAATCCTCTATAAAAGAGCTACAGCGTTAACCTCGCTTGAAGTATCACAGTTACATCTGCACTCAGTTGCCTTATATCTCTTTTAAACTGAATCAACTATAGCAAGCATTAAAAAAGCCCTGCAGTTGCAGGGCTTTTTTACATTAAAGTCTAAGGTATAAGTTAGAACGGAATATCATCATCTACAGGGCCGTCTGGCATTGCTGTAGGCTTAGATTGTGCAGGTTTCTGTGCTGGCTGATTGAACTGGTTTTGCTGAGCAGGCGCTTGATTGTTAAAACTGTTCTGACCACCTTGAGCCGCTGGTTGGTTATAGCCGCCTTGATGTGCCATCTGGTTATTTGCTTGCTGACCAAAGTTATTCTGGTTGTTTTGGCCACCTTGATTATTATAGCCGCCACTCTGACCTTGGTTCTGACCACCAAAGCTATCTCCACCCTGACCGCCGCCAGTTTGACCATCGAGCATCTGCATTTGTTCAGCACGAATCTCAGTAATATAACGGTCTTGACCACTTTGGTCTTGGTATTTACGTGTGCGCAAACTACCTTCGATATAGACTTTGCTGCCTTTACGCAGGTATTGCGCTGCGATTTCACCTAGACGGTTAAAAAGTGCGATACGATGCCACTCTGTCGCTTCTCTTTTTTCGCCGCTTTGTTTGTCTGTCCACTGCTCTGATGTCGCAACCGAGATATTGGTTACGCTACCGCCATTGCTGAATTGGCGTGCCTCAGGATCTGCTCCGAGGTTACCGATGATGATAACTTTATTGACTCCGCGCATGATACCGTCCTTTTACTTATGAATAATTTAATAAACTGTTTTAATCGTTATCTGATAGCATCAGTTGATACTATCAATTGTATAATTTTACTTTAACCAATTTTTATCGAAATATCTATAGGCCACCTATGGTGCACGTCAGTCTATGTCGCTTAGACACTCTATCTAGGTATGCTAGTCGATATTGTAGAGTCCAATAAATAACAGGTAATAGATAAATATGCTGCTATTTTGCCATTTTAAGACGCTGAAGAACACCGTCTACCTTTATCGATATTGCATAGCACCTTACTTATTATCAAATGATTTAGAGATTTCTAGTTAGCATCGGAAGGCTTACGATGCATACTTAATGTCACGCTACCCAGCTCTACGCCAAATTTTTTCATCACTGAGCGATTGAGCATGACATCTTCATTGATAAGATACATCCAATCATCGAACGTTACTTTGTAGGTTTTGTCCTCGACACGTAACTCTAATAAGTAATTCCAGTGCAACGTATTGCCAACCACTTGCCCTGTTGCCTCGCCAATGACATCACCTGCGACACCTTTCCAGCTGCCATCTGTCTGCTCAGTCAGACGCCATATACGCTGCGATTTCGTGCCATCTGCCCACGAGAACTTCTCGTTTAGGACAATGACATCATCTCCCTCATGGGTTGCATCAATATCAACATAAAAGCGCTTTTTTACTTCGCCATTTCGACCTTGGAACATACCCCAACCATCAATTTGACCCGAAAAAAACTCATGCATGTCGAGCGTTGGTGTGGTGTTCTGATAGGCCTGAATATTTTGTGTAGCGCAACCAGATGTCAGCAGCATGGCTGATAAACCAAGACCTATGGTTAACTTAGCTATTGAGAGATGCGTCGTCTTTTTACCCTCGATGACACTACCAGACAACATCTTAAATTTACTCATATCAATTCCTTTTAAATAGAGATAAATAGTTAGTTTCTACTTATTAATACTGATGGTTTATGAGATTGCTGTCTGTGCATTTTTTGCTATTTAGCTTTTTTTTATATACAGCTACTAGGGCGTGTTGAACATTGGCGACAAATTAATGGCAAAAAAAATAGCGAACGGTTAATCTTTAAGCTCTCACACAAAAAAGATATCGTTCGCTAT
>NZ_JBNNFX010000055.1:0-2386 GCF_050267985.1 Psychrobacter sp. NPDC078929
TAAGCTTGCTAAAGCTTTAGTATGATCACCTGGTTTGGCCACAATGCTGCCTTGTAAGCGTTTAATCCAACCTTGCGCTTGGGCAAAGTTACTACTACGAGTCTCACCCATTGCCATGAGCATTTGAGCCCGTTCATGCTGCGGATTCTTAGCTAATATAGCTTGTAATACACGGCGAATATTGGCGTCTAACTGACCTTCATTAACGAAAAAGCTAGTCTGAGCATAAGTGGTGGCGATTTCTTCATTTTCAGGAGCTAAACGATAGGCACGAGATAAGGCTTCCAGCGCAGAATCAGTTGCCTCCATAGATAAGAAAAGCTCGGATAGGCGCATCCAGCGATTAGGATCATCAGCATTACGATGAACATTGGTTTGCATGGCGCTAATCAGTTGACGACCATCTTCAAACGCCCATGATGGCGGCTTGTCAATTTTAGCTGTCAATAGGTCGTCAGCCACTTGTCCTACTTTGTCCTCAGCTGTCCACAAATCAAACACGGGCGTACGATTGCCTATTAGTAAATACGCCATTGCAGCCAATATTGGGATCCAAGCTGCGACAATTAAACGGCTTTTGACATCAGGGGTGACCATAGGTGTTATCTGACGCTGCACATCTAATAGCTGACGCTCCAGTTCCAGCTTTTGATTTTGATAATGGCTATTATTAATAGTACCGCTGTCTTTATCTGTTTGTAGCTCAGCTAAACGTTCGCGAAATACTGCAACATTAATATCTAGCAGTTGATTGTCTATTGGTTTGGACTGCAAACGCGGTGCTCGTAGCCATGGCATAATAGCAATCAGCGCAAATATAAGAGCAATCAGCAAGCTTAGAGTTACAAATAAGCCAAAAGTAGAAAATAGAGTCATTTTTTGTCCTCTAGGCTAGTAATGTCGTGGTCGACACTCTCAGCTTGCGATAATAGACGATCAAGCTCAGCCTTTTCCGTAGAGGTCAAGGCAGCAGTACTGTTCACTGTGACGCCGCTTTGACCACGGGCAACAACTTGGCGACGCTTACTTTGCCAAAACCAACCAATAATTAAGACGAGCAATAATAGTGGTGGAAAAAACCATAGGATCCATGTTGATGGTCGCATAGGCGGCTTGTAGCTAATAAAGTCACCGTAGCGCTCTTGCATATAGACGCGTATTTCAGCATCACTACGTCTATCTTTAATTAAATCATAGACTTTTTGCTTTAGATCCTGTGCAATCGGTGCATCAGAGGCTGCAAGGTTTTGATTTTGGCATTTTGGGCAGCGAAACTCTTCTATTAATCCACGATACTGAGCTTCTTGCTGTGGTGAGTCAAAATCGTATACGTCAATAGCTGCGTTTGCCGTCATGTTAAGCAGACACGCTAGTATTAAGCTTGCTAGTTTTAAAACTATATTGGGTTTTAGTTGAGGAGCTCTTATTCGAGTAACGTTCATTTGCACATCTCCTCAACCTGAATGAGATCAGGACTATCGTTGTTCTTATTAGCCTTATTAAGTACTGTCAGGCACGGCTTAACACGCTGTTGCCAATTGGCTTCATTAATCTCACCAACAATATGCTGACGAATGATGCCATCTCCATCCACAACAAAGGTTTCGGGCGCACCAGTTATGCCTAAGTCTAGAGCAAACTGACCCAATGAATCCTGAATAGACATAGAAAATGGATCACCGCCTCGGTTTAAGTAACTGAGCGCATTACCAATCTCATCCTTATAATTCACACCAACGATATCAACGCCGCGCTCTTCTAGTTGCATTAAAAACGGATGCTCAATAACGCAAGTTGGGCACCATGAGCCCCAAACATTAAGTAAAAACGGCTTATCCGGCAAATTATCATTGGTGATAGTACGGGTAGTATCTGCTAATAACGGCAGCTCAAAGGTAGGAACCGGACGCTCAAGAGCGGTATTGGTCACAATGTCTGTTGGTTTACCTAAGCGCATGTACAATATAACTACCAAACCAAAAAAGAGGATAAGCGGAATTAAGAACCATAGCTTCGTCTGCTTTTTTTTCATTGTCTTTGGGTTACGCTGCTTACTGTTTTGGCTATCTTTTTGCTCAGGAGTATTATTCGACATAGTCATTTATTTCTCCTTTAGTGTCGACATCGTCGATACTGAGATTGCCTGCTCAATAGCTACCTCATTGACTCCATAAGTAGCCAAACTACCAGTAACTAGCAACGGAGCTTTAATTTTTTTGATGCGGTATCGTTTATCAAGCATACTAATTAATCCACCTAGAGCCATGATAATTGCCCCTAACCAAATCCAGCGAATTAATGGTTTTACATAAATCCTTAATGCCCATTGGTTACTACCATCGGCAATAGGTTCGCCCAGTGCGACATAAACATCGCGCATAAGACT
>NZ_JBNNFX010000056.1:0-2285 GCF_050267985.1 Psychrobacter sp. NPDC078929
GTCATAAGTGATGCCTTATTTCTTTGTTGTGGTAAACATTAGAGTAAGGCGTTGCTTATTTTTTTCAATGTTTTCTCAATTCTATACAGCCCCTATTCTCGTAAATAAGCAGTCTTAGCCTATGAAAGTAATAACTGGCTGTGGTTTTATTAACACCAATTAGGCTTGCTGCTGTTCTCGCGGTAGAACCGGCAACAAATAACTCGATGAGTCTGCTTTGTTTATACCAACTTAGTTTACTCTTTCTCATAGTGCTATCCTAAATAATTTTACTCATCTAGGACAGCCCCTTCTTTTTAATCTATTCAAACAATCTTTATTCGATATAAATATTAAGCATTTAACATGCCAAGACGTATTTAGAACCAATTCTCCATAAAAAAATCCTGCCTTGAAGTAAGACAGGATTTTTTTATCGCAAGGCTAATTTTCTAGCCTATGCTATTTACAACTTAGAATGCTTTAGTAATTGTAAATACAGCACCAGTCTCTACACCACGTTTGTACGGGTTGGTGTCGGCGTCAATATTTGTGCCGACAGCAGCAAGCTCAGCTGACAGGTCTTCAACAGAAGCAAAGCTGTAAGTCACACCAACTTTCCAGTCGATGTAGTTATCATCGCCACTAGCGTTATCACTGAAATCATAATCGTCAGCAGTGGTATAACCTAAGCTTGCTACACCACCGAAAGATGCGCTCAATGGCATGCTATAAGTCAGGTTTAAATACCATGCATCAGTATCTAAGCCAAAAAAATCATTAGTGAAATTCACGCTTGCAAGCAAACTGTCACCAACAGTGATGGTGTCTGCAAAACCTAGACGTGCATACAGCTCAAGCCAATTCAAATCAGAAGCACTTGGATAGCCGTAGTACCATAAACCGACATCTAAAACTGGTTTAGACGCCAAAGAGCCAAGTTCAGTGCTATAACCTACATATGGATCGAGCTCTAATGAGCTACCAAAGCCGACATTCGAGCCCCAGACACCTGCGTATAAGCCAGAGCTATGGGTTAATCCATAACCAACTTGAACGGCAGGGTCGCTTTCAGTTTGTGTCATACCACGATAGCGGTAATCTGAAGTCATTGCTGCAGTACCAGAGAATGATACATCGCTTTCAGCTGCCATAGTCAAGCCACTTGCACAAGTGAGTAAAGATGCAGCCACTAATGTAGAAAGTTTAAAGTTCATGTTGGTATTCCCCCAAGCTGTTTATTACAAATGTTCAAATCGAAATGATTTGACTCTGAACTTGTTATTGAAATAGCAAAGGGCGTGCCAACTTTATTAAGTTACTGTTTTATCTTATTTCTTTGCAATAAAACTGCAATAACTTACAAAACCAACTTTGAAGCATTATTGTATTGCACAAATATTGGGCGATTTATTGATTTTGCACCAAAACAAATCAAACTGTATCAAATTGTTTGTAAATAGGAATTATTCTTATACAGTTTATATTCTGCACGATGCAATAAAAAAAACCAACCGCAGTTGGTTGGCTTTTTAAGTATTTTCTTCTGAGCAAAGCATGAAAAATTATTTTTCCATATTTGATAGGATTGATGTTCTGACATCATCCAATGTGGCATTGATGGTGAGCATCACGGCATCGGCACATTGTTTGATCGCAGTGTCAGGATCTTTTAGACCATTACCCGTCACTGTGCAAACGATCACCGAACCTTCAGCGATTTTACCTGCTTTAATATCACGGATTGCACCGCCGATTGAAGCCGCCGATGCAGGCTCAACGAATACGCCTTTTACTTCTAATACTCTTGGATTAGGTTTGGTCATTTTTTATCCTTTTAGCTGTCTAGTTAACCCACTTTAAAAATGATACAGTGCTACTGGGATGAATTTTGTGCAGCCTCTGTGTAAGCAGCACGCAAAGAAAATTTATACCAGTAGCGCGTTTAAATCCATAACATTTTTACATTCAGCTGACTATAGGCTATCTAGAAGGCACCTCTTTCTTATTATTGCTCTTCATCGCCATGCCACTAAAATATATGATGGACATTCCAGAAGGTGTGAAATACATCGGTATGGCACACGGTATGTTGTTTATTACCTATATCATACCCCACTCTCAACTTCGAAAGTGATTGAAAAAAGAAGAGCACCTCACTAGGGTGTGTATAGAACTCAAATGAGTGGCAACCAGATAAAGACACAAGCGAGCATTACCGCCGCTGCATAGCTATCTTTGAGCTTATCATATCGCGTGGCAATGCCCCTAAAATGTTTCAATCTAGCAAAAGCGTTTTCTACCAA
>NZ_JBNNFX010000057.1:0-2242 GCF_050267985.1 Psychrobacter sp. NPDC078929
GTTTGCGATAATCTAGGGAGTAAGTCATGGTTATTTATTGTGGTAATCGTTTAGTTGATTTATTTTATAACATTTTTGTGGTCAGGTGACTATAGTGAGGCTGTACAGAAAAACAAAGCTTCACGTTTATATAAGCTTAAAGATACTCAGAAGTTTACGTACGGTAGGTTGAAAGCGTTTCATGACTATCAAAAAGAGCGTTGTGATGCCCCATATATATATTTTCCGTGGGGTAATAAACGTCAGGTTGTGAAAGCAAACATGATATCACCTCGAATATATCATACGATGAAAGAGTATCTAGGCACCTCAGATTTAGATGATGAACAGAAAAACCTGTGCTTAGTAGTTTTGAGTCTTGCGTATCGGACAGGAATGCGAATCAAGGAAATTATCGGTTTTAAAGTTCGTGATGTAGCTGACATCTATATTGATGAGCATGGACAACGAATAGAGCAGCCGCAAATATGGTTAAGACCAAATCGCTATCGGAGATTGAAAAGTAGCAGTGCAAGCCGCCTTATACCGATTAACTGCCTACTTATGAAAGATGAGCTAGAACAATTTACTCAGTTATATCATCAGCAGAAAAGATTGAAGCGTCGTTACTTATTTTCTCAAGGTTCAGGTGATCAGCCGTTACCTAGTATATTTTTTAGCAATCTCATGAAGCTCATCTGGGATAGGTTGCTAGGAGAGCATGAATTCACATTTCACAGCTTTAGGCATACTGCTATTAGTCAGCTGGCATTAGTACTAAGTAAGTCGCCATTGGCACAGGTGATGACTGATTATGATAATGAGCAGTACGAGAGAGTAATAAAAGACATCCTTGGTTATCACAAGGAACAAGGCTCTTGGTTTGGGCTGGCTAGCTTTGCAGGGCATCTAACATGTGATACGACATTTGAGCATTACATTCATACTGCTCATTTGCTGGCAGGGGAACAGCTCATCAGAGCGTACTTGCAGCTACCTATAACCATTTTAGAGTTAATAACAGGGCTTGGTTACTCCGCTATATATAGACAAGATAAAACTGCTTATGATGCAACGACAAAGACGGTGCGGCTAAATAAGATAAGACCATATTTACTTAAAAAAATAGCTATTAATAAAACACCATTATTTAAGAACGTAGATGAACCTGATAACAATACTAGTCACCAACTGTTAAAAGGTAATTTGGATGAACTCGAAGAATCGAATACGAGTTCAATTTTCATTCATCCTAAATATGCGGACGTTATAGGTTTTCTAGAGGAGCTGCAGAGATTAAATATAAATTCTCGAGATAGACTGTTATCTGAAGTTGCTATTAGACATGGTATAAGTCTAAATGAATCTAAATGTTTATATCTGCGCGCTAGTGAGCTGTTCGACGATGATAGGTTATTACTAGGCAGGCCTAAAGGTAGTAAAAACCAGGAGGTAATGATTAGAGCACTGGATAGAGCTTATCAAATGTCTATAAACAATCCTGAGCAATTGAAAAGGTTCGTTGAGATATTTGAAGATAAAAATAACTTTAGAATATCAACAATTCAATTTGGCATAAGGCCTAATCAGTTAGAGAGCCTGAAAGATTTCATGGCGGTAGGCTGTCAGCTTATTGATTCGTCCCAATGGCAGATTAGAGCATCGAATAAACAAGCCGTTATTGATCTAAAAAAGAAACTTAAAATTGATAAGCGAGTAAGAATAGGGTCTCGTCAGAATTTCCACGGGTATGATGTACGGGTCATAGAAAAGAAGCGTAAAAGATCTGATAAAAACATGGCTAAGACAGATCGATATGACGCTTCATCAGGTGTATTGAGGTATATAGGTTATTTGGCGATAATATTAGTGAGACTTTAAAGGCTGTGGAGAGACCATCCCAGATTCTGTGTAACTGCCATTTAGATTAAATGCTTACTGATACGGTCATCAAACATAATCATAAAACGATTCAGAGCAGACGTCCAGTTACGAATGGGCATCGACCACTTTTTAGACGCCTGCTGGGTGGCTAAGTACACCACTTTGAATGCTGCCTGATCAGATGGGAACACCTTACGCTTATTCACTGCCGTCCGAATCACACTGTTTAGCGACTCTATCGCATTGGTGGTATAAATCACTTTTCTGATGTCTTTCGGATACTCAAAGAACACCGTTAAGCCCTCCCAGTTATTGCGCCAAGACTTGACCACGTGCGGGTAATCTTTGCCCCAAGTCTCATCAAAGTGCTCAAGATTGG
>NZ_JBNNFX010000058.1:0-1875 GCF_050267985.1 Psychrobacter sp. NPDC078929
CCAAACATGGGCAATGGCGGTTTTACACCGATACAGAAACTCAATCAGGCAGCTTAATTCTATTTATTAGGTGTCTTAAGTTTGGGAGGGTTACCCTCAGTTTACGATGACTCAAGATTTCTATAAGCAGCGTCTGATTGATGCGGGTTTACAAGTATTGATACCAGAAGATGAGGCAAGAGCAGAAGTACATCGCATTATCAAAAAAGAGCTGTGTGTCGGTGAGTTTAAAGACAGCTCACGAGAGTATTATCGTCAAGTGATTAAAGATTTGGCAGCGCAAGGGGCAGAGGGTGTGATCTTGGGCTGCACAGAGATTGGTTTACTTATCAAACAGGCTGATAGCCCGATACCTGTATTTGATACCACAGCTATTCATGCAGCTGCGGCGGTAGATTTTTTATTAGAGTAGTGCGGACTGATAAAAATATTTAAGCCTATAACGTTTTTACCAGTCGCTCAAGCAGTTCAAACGTGCTCTCTCGTTTGACCAAAGTTACCCCTTGTCCTGCCCATAAAGATTGATGTTCTGCATCCATATTTTTAGAGGCATGAGCTCGCATAGATTTGGACATGGCATTTAATTGTGGGTAGGGCGGTAGCTCATCAGCGCTTTCAAATTGAGCAAAATCACGTAGATAATCGTTTAATAAACCACGAGCGAGCTTACCTGAAAATAGTCGAGTTAAGCGCGTTTCTGAGCTGCGCCTGCTGTGACTGGCATCGAGTAAGGCTTGTTTATAAGTATCATTGATACCGCATTGGTCGGTGGTCAAAAACGCCGTCCCCATTTGTGCAAGCTCAGCACCTGCCGCTTGTACTGCCTTGATATCCTGTCCTGTCATAATGCCACCTGCTGCAATCAAAGGAATATCAGTACAGGCACGGGTTTGGGCAATCAAAGTCAATAATCCCAATGGATCGCTTTCACTTTGCGGTAACCAACCACCGCGATGTCCACCCGCTTCAACCCCTTGTACACATACCGCATCTGCGCCAATTTCGCTCCATGCTTTCGCTTCTAGTGGATGATTGGCGGTACCGATGACGCGTGTGCCGAAACTTTGCAGACGCTGAACTTGCTCAGCACTGATAATGCCAAAGGTAAAACTGGCAACGGGAACGGGATTGTCATAGAGCACTTTTAGCTGCTCTGCGAAGCTCTGCGCTGGGCGTTCAGGTAGTGTAAATTCAATATTATTGTCTTGATAGTATTGACTTAGCCAAGCGGGAATTTCGGTATCAAAGGTCGTAGATTCTTGCTCAGACAATACCATGAGATTGACCATAAACGGACGGTCGGTGAGCGATTTAATGGTATTAATTTGGCTGGTCAAAACATTTGGATCAGTCATACCAGATCCTAGTGAACCCAGTCCACCAAAGTTACTGACCGTCGCTACCAGTTCAGGTGTGGTTGCTCCTGCCATTGGTGCTTGAACGATAGGGTAGGTTAAGTTTAGAGTATCAAGTAAGGTCATGACGGGTAGCCTTTTGTTAAGGTGTTTGCATGACTTACTTTAACAGAGCTGGGCGAACAGTACGTAAGATAGTGTTTATTTAGTTGCTAAATAGGGTGGTGGGTTTTGACTACGGAATTGTAGTTAAATTATTTGACTATAAAACTGTAGTTAAAGTTTATTAATACATATACTTGAGATTACTAAATATCTAGCCAAAGAAAGTTGAATTAAATGAAAAAATTCTAGACTCTTGTGGAATAATATTAGGCTAAGTGCAATAATTATGGTAAGTCCGTATTTGTAACTTAAAAGTCCTATGGTAACCCTCCCAAACTTAAGACACCTAATAAATAGAATTAAGCTGCCTGATTGAGTTTCTGTATCGGTGTAAAACCGCCATTGCCCATGTTTG
>NZ_JBNNFX010000059.1:0-1578 GCF_050267985.1 Psychrobacter sp. NPDC078929
TTGCTCAGCCAGTTTCTTGATGTCAGATTGGTTAGTCATTGCTTATTCTCCTGTTAGTGGATTATAAGCAGTTACACAAAGTTTGGGAAACTCTCGGCTTATGTTTACTTCATTATTTCGTTTATCTTTAGGTGTTTATTGATGTAGCTCAGAACATCACTAACACTTTGGTCTAAGCTTTCACGCGAAGAATTATATTCGTTCCAAATCCAAGTTGGATCAAATTTAACGGTCTGATCGATTGTTGTATATTGAGTCGGCATTTTTTTCGCAGCTTCAGTAAGCACGTCACCTATAAGAGTTAAGTTACTTCTGTTTATCTCTATTATTTTATGGATCTTCTCTACCAGCTCCTTTGGAAGTAAAGGAGACGAAGCTAGCTTAGAAAGCTCTTCTGTGGCATCGTTATATTTTTTAGTATAATTTATCTCCACTTGCTCATATTCATGCCATTTTGCTAATTTTAAGGCAGGCTCTACTGGATTGCGATCACTTATGGGAGGTTCTTCCTTCATTTCCTCACCAACAGATATATACCTGAAACTTTTTAAAAAATTCTCCGTACTAATGACTGTTCCATAAACAGCAGTTTCTAGTTCTTTACTAAACTCCTCTGATAGTTGAACTTGATCTTTAAAAAAGCAGTTGATGTAACTCAAGTGCATTTTACAAGCGTTTATATTGAATACTTCTTCAATACCTGTTTCTTCATCAAACTGCCTTTGATTCTTATAATTAAATGCTTCTAGGATCTTCTTAAATTCCTCTATTTGCAACTTGAATATCTCAGTTTTTATTGGAGAGAATAGTGTTTTTCGAGCTTGAATATAAGACAATATACCGATTGTACTTACAACCAAAAAGAAGCCAATATTGACAATGCTTTTCCATTCCTCTATCCCCCAATTTTTCATATTTTTCCTTTGTTAATATAAATTATTAAGATAACCTCTTAAAACCCTTAGCAGTCTTATTGCTTACCTTCTCTAACTTTCGATTTAACAACCGAAGGATATTAGCTTTGGGCTAATCAAACACCTCTGAATGGCTGCCCAGCCTAACGAAATCTACCGTATCGCTCTGAACACGGTAGATAAGCACTAAGTCAGGTTTGATATGGCAATCTCTAAACCCCTTATGATTGCCGGTCAACGCATGATCTTTGTATTTAGCCGGTAGCGGTATATCGTTCGTCAAACAATTAAGCACCTCACCCCATGCAGGAGTGAGCAAGCTTAGATAATTCTTTTTGGCATCTCTCTTAAACTGACTTGATACTTCAATGGATCTCATCAGCCTCGCCTTCTAGCTCATCCATCAAATCACCAAAGCTATCGTACTTACTACCTTCACCTTTGGCGACCTCTGCAATAGCAGCGATAGTTTGCGCGTTAAGCTTAGGCTGATAATCAAAAGACAAGGGAACAGCGTTAGTATCGGCGACTTGGTTCAAGAACAGTCTTATGGCTTGTGAAGGCGTTAGTCCATAGCTTTCAAGAACAGAAAAAGACCTATCCTTCAGATCCTGGTCAAGCCGTATATTATAATTAGTTGTAGTCATAGCAATCACCTTTCGCT
>NZ_JBNNFX010000060.1:0-1329 GCF_050267985.1 Psychrobacter sp. NPDC078929
TGATAACGCCATTAATAGTGACCCTTTTGGCTTAGCTTCGCATCCGTGGTTGGCATTGGTGTTATTGTTCTTGGCAGGGTTGGTCTTGGCATTGACGCCATGCGTGTTACCGATGCTACCGATTGTTGCCAATATCGTCGCGCGTGAAGACAATCCAACGGTAAAACGCGGTGTTATTTTAACGACCAGCTACGCTATTGGTGTTGCCATCGCTTATGGTATTTTAGGCGCGGTCATTGCGGTATTTGGCGAATCGTTAGGCATTATCGGTTGGCTACAAAATCCGATTATTTTAATTGGGTTTGCCATCGTTTTTGTCTTATTAGCCCTTTATATGTTGGGCGTATTTAGCATTCGTCTGCCGAGATTTATCAGTAGTAAAATGCAGGGTCTAAGCCAAGCGGGGGATAGCAAGCTTGGTAGTACGGGCGGCAGTTTAATTGCGGGATTCTTATCGGCGCTCGTGGTATCGCCATGCGTTTCGGCACCCTTATTTGGGGCGCTACTCGCCGTATCGACGATTGGCAGTCCATTACTTGGCTTTGCCGCTTTATTTATGCTCGGTTTTGGTTTATCGGCGCCGCTTATCTTAATTGGCGCGACCCAAGGTAAAATCATGCCAAAAGCAGGCGAGTGGATGAATTGGGTCAAGCAGGGCTTTGCTTTGTTGCTTTTTGCCGTGGCATTGTTATTAATTGAACGCGTCTTTATCTCGCCTGTGATGCTGATGGTTTGGGCGCTGTGGTTTATGGTCGTGGCGATGTGGGCGTGGAGCTGGCTAGGCAAAGGTCGGATGCTGACCCAAGCGCTAGGCTTAATCGCTGGTATTTGGGCGACGTGTTTAATCGTCGGCGCCGCATTGGGCAATGACGACAGCTTGCATCCGCTTGCCTCCCTAACTGCGGTTCCGGTGCTGCAGACAACTGCTGGTCAACCAGCCACCAGTAATGCAACCGATAAGACGGTCACGACGCTGGCTGAGCTAGACACTATTGTCGCCGCCAATCCTAAAGTTCTGGTCTTTATCACCGCCGAATGGTGTATTGCATGCCGGATTATGGATAAAAACTTATTTCATAATCGTCCTGCGCAAATGCAAGATTGGCAATTGGTCAAACTTGATATCACAGAGACTACAGCGGATTCAAAAGCAATCTTAGCGCGTTATAAACTATTTGGTCCGCCAGCATTGCTGTATTATCAAGACGGGCAATTGGTCAATCAGCAAGTGGGTGAAATCGGGCGCGCAGCGTTTGAGCAAACCTTAACCGCGCTAAATTAATCGTTTAAATGTAGATAAATTCCACATCATTTCTACCCATTAAAAAG
>NZ_JBNNFX010000061.1:0-1309 GCF_050267985.1 Psychrobacter sp. NPDC078929
TGAACAGCCCCGGGATTGTCGGAGACTCAACATTCTGAGAGAATACGACAATGAAAAGACAAACCTATACTCCTGAGATTAAAGAACGCGCCGTTCGCATGCTGATTGAAGCGGCAGGCGATTACCCCTCCACCTGGTCAGCTATTCAAGCCATTGCTCCTAAGATTGGCTGCACGCCTGAAACCCTGCGGTCATGGCATAAAAAGTACATAGACCAAACCATTCCTGCCTCAGTACAAGCCCAAAGCCAAGAGCAACGTATTAAAGAGCTTGAACGCGAGAATAAAGAGCTCAAGCAAGTTAATGAAATCATCAGAAAGGCCGCGGCTTTTTTCGCCCAGGCGGAGCTCGGCCGCCCACCAAAGTGATGGTCGATTTTATTGATGACCATAAAGATAGTTACGGGGTCGAGCTGATCTGTAGAGTACTGCCGATTGCTCCATCAACCTATCACCGGGCTAAAGACTTAGAAGAATGCCCTGACAAGCGCTCATTACGCAGTCAACATGACGACTTCTACATAAGTGAAATCAAACGCATCTGGCAGGACAGCAAGTGCCGTTACGGTGTGCGTAAAGTCTGGCAGCAGATGAAGGCTGATGGCGTAAAGGTTGCTCGTTGCACCGTCGAGCGTTTAATGAAGCAGTATGGCCTACAAGGCGTCTGGCGTGGCAAAGGCAAGATTACCACCAACAGCCGTGACGACCAAAAGCGCGCTGATGACTTAGTCAATCGTAACTTTAGCGCTTATCGTCCTAATCAGCTGTGGGTTGCAGATTTTACCTATATCAAGACACTGAGTGGCTGGGTTTATACTGCTTTTATTATTGATGTGTTCGCTCGTGCCATTGTGGGCTGGAAAGTATCCAATCGCATGAACACCGATATGGTGATGGCCGCGCTCAATCAAGCGATAGCAGATAGGAATAATCCCAAAGATGTGATTCATCACAGTGATCGAGGGGTTCAGTATTTATCCATTCGCTACACAGATAAGATGGCTGACTGCGGTGTGATTGCCTCTGTTGGTACAACAGGCGATTCATACGACAATGCACTGGCTGAAACGGTCAACGGGCTTTATAAGTCCGAGGTCATTCATTATTTGAAAGAGAGCTGGTCTGGCGTCAACGATGTTGAATTAGCAACCCTTGAATGGGTAGACTGGTTTAACAAGAAGCGTTTGCATAGCACGATTGGTTATGTGTCACCTTTTGAGTTTGAAAAGCAGTATTATGATAATTTAATCCTGTCAGGTGTTGCTGCCTGACTCAAGTAAATAAGCCTCCGATAAAGTCGGGGCGGTTCA
>NZ_JBNNFX010000062.1:0-1258 GCF_050267985.1 Psychrobacter sp. NPDC078929
ACCCCGTGACACTACGATGGCGTGAGTGTTCGATTTGGCACAAGTTTTTAAGCTCCCCAAACACCGTTTCAACCAAAGAGCGATGATTGAGTAGTACCTCATCCATAGGCTCAAGTAAGGGGCTGTCCTAGATAAGTAAAATTATTTAGGATAGCACTATGAGAAAGAGTAAACTAAGTTGGTATAAACAAAACAGACTCATCGAGCTATTTGTTGCCGGTTCTACCGCGAGAACAGCAGCAAGCCTAGTCGGTGTTAATAAAACCACAGCCAGTTATTACTTTCATAGGCTAAGACTGCTTATTTACGAGAATAGTCAAGACCCTGGTCTATTTGAGGGCGAAATCGAAGTAGACGAATCATACTTTGATGGCACTCGTAAAGGCAAGCGAGGGCGAGGTGCTGGTAGCAAAGTGCCCGTGTTTGGTCTATTAAAGCGTAATGGCAAGGTCTACGCTTGTATTATACCCAATGCTAAAGCAGATACTTTGATCCCCATTATAAGAGAAAAAGTGAAGCCTGATAGCATTGTTTATACTGACTCATTTAAAAGCTATAACGCATTAGATGTCAGTGAGTTTACTCATTATCGTATCAACCACTCCAAAACCTTTGTTAATGACAAGAATCACATTAATGGTATAGAGAACTTTTGGAACCAAGCTAAACGGCATCTACGTAAGTTTAACGGAGTTCCAAAAGAACATTTTCACCTCTATTTAAAGGAATGTGAGTGGCGTTTTAATCACAGTGACCCAAAGTCGCAATTACTACAATTAAAACAATGGGTTAAACAGGGTTTGAACTAGTTATCTAGGACAGCCCCAAAAATTATTACCGTAAGTTTCATAATACCAGAGCGGTAAGTGGAGCCGTTTATGAAAGTGGCGCGATTAATAATCGTATACCAAAAACATATACGTTTAACATTGTTCATTGTATAAACATAGATAAAGGAAACAACTATGACTGAATCTACCGACAGATTAGATAGTACTAAATTGAATAGCGTTGAATCGGCTAGTACTAATATTGCTGACAAGAAGGTACCTATAGCTGTGAGTAGTACTCATCAATCGATTGACTCTAAAACCATAAATCATACGCCTAAAGCTATGTACGTGACTTCAGGCAACTCAATAACACCTAAAGATAAGTTGGACAAAATGCCAAAAATGGTTGCCAATGGCAGTCGCGCTTTTATCTGGTATTTGTTGGCGATAATGGTATTAATACTTGATCAATGGACTAAGTGGTT
>NZ_JBNNFX010000063.1:0-1228 GCF_050267985.1 Psychrobacter sp. NPDC078929
CGAAGCTGTTCATGCTACCAGCCATTTGCTCGGCCAGTTTTTTAATGTCAGATTGAGTCGTCATTGCTTATTCTCCTGTTAGTGGATTATAAGCAGTTACACAAAGTTTGGGAAAGGCTCGCTGTGGAATATATTTGTTCTATGTATAAATCTAATGATGGTTTTATCACTGTTCTATATAAGCTCTTCTATAAATTCACTTTGCGTCATGCCAGCATGCTTACAATAAAAAGCTTCTATTGAGTTTAAAGCGTCTCTTAGTTGCCGCTGTGACACCTGCACATACTGTAAGGTAACATCATCGCTTGATTTAGCTTCACGATGATTGAGCAATCGTTTAAGGACTGGATAGCTGATATTTAAGCTATTGGCTACCGTTCCAAAAGTACGACGCAGATCATGTGGTGTAATATATAGGTTTGCTTGATTACCTATGGCCTTATAACTACCACTTAAATCTTTTATATGGTCATCACTAGCTTGCAAGTCACTTGGGAATACCCATTGCTTACCAGAACTCATTCTCCACCTCTCTTCAAGTAGAGCCTGTAGAATATTACTAGTAGGCATATGATAATCAGAACCGTTTTTGGTATCTTTGAATATTATCCTGCCCGCTTTAAGGTCAATGTCAGACCACTTTAAAGACTGGGCTTCGTTTAAACGCACACCAGTAAACATAAAAAGTAGCATGATATCTCGTGCATTATTGCTATGAGGCGCTTGCATATGTGAGCTTCTATCAACATAACTTAAAAGCGTTTTGATGTACGTACCTAAATATTCTTCTTCGATATGTTTGGTACGTGGCTTAACTCTATTCCAATCTTTCTTTGCATTAAGTATGCGTATAGGTTGCTCTTTGATTAAAAAGTCTTCGTCATCATCTAAAAAGCTATCATGGCAATAATTCCAAACTGATCTCAGAGCTCTCATAGTTGCATTAGCCTGAGCTTCGCTATGCTTGCTTATCTCCTTATGTTTATCACTTATCATTGACTTAGTAATATCATTTAGAGAGATATTTAGCCAGTCTTTCAGCTTATTTAGTATTTGACGGTCATAAGTGGTAATAGTGCCTTCAGCTAAACCAGTCTTCATTAATTTAAAGTAGTCATAAGCTTCTTGCAGTGTGAACAGCCCCGGGATTGTCGGAGACTCAACATTCTGAGAGAATACGACAATGAAAAGACAAACCTATACTCCTGAGATTAAAGAACGCGCCGTT
>NZ_JBNNFX010000064.1:0-1199 GCF_050267985.1 Psychrobacter sp. NPDC078929
GGTAATCCCCCCAATAAATAAGAACACTTACAAATAGAGATTAACTGCTAAAATACACCAGCAGGAGAATCCTATGAAAAAGACACGCTTTAGCGACAACCAAATCGTCAACATCCTAAAACAAGCCGAACAAGGCGTCCCTATTACCGAGCTCTGCCGTGAGCATAACATCAGCCAAAGCACCTTCTACAACTGGCGATCTAAATATGGTGGTATGGACGCCACACTTATCAGCCGTCTTAAAGAGCTTGAAGTTGAAAATGCCCGCTTAAAGAAGATGTACGCTGATGAATGTCTTAAATCCGACATCCTACAGGATGCTATGTCAAAAAAGTGGTAGCGCCCCAAAGGCGCAAAGCGTTGGTTTGTCACTACATTGAAGATCGTAGCATTAGCATACGCCGTGCTTGCCGTATCTTTAATATCAGCGTCACCTGTTATTATCACAAGTCGGTGGTAACAGATGAGAACCAGCAAATAGCGGACTTACTTATCAAACTGACTGATGAGAACAAGAACTGGGGCTTTGGCTTGTGCTTTTTAGCCTTGCGTAATGTGCTAGGACTGCCGTACAACCATAAGCGGGTATATCGCATCTACTGCGAGCTTGAACTCAACCTTAGAATCAAGCCTAAGCGTCGCATTAAACGTGCTAAACCAATACCATTAGCAGTACCTGATAGGATTAACCAAAGCTGGAGCATGGACTTTATGCACGACGGCTTAACTGATGGCCGCGGCTTTAGACTGTTCAATGTCATTGATGATTACAACCGTGAGGCACTCACCGTTGAAGTCGACTTCTCGCTACCGGCCGGGAGGGTCATACGCAGTCTTAATCAGCTTATTGAGTACCGAGGCAAACCTGTGCAGATAAGATGCGATAACGGCCCTGAATACATCAGCAATGCGCTCAAAGACTGGGCTGAGCAGCAAGGTATCATCTTAAGCTATATTGAACCTGGCAATCCACAGCAAAATGCGTATGTAGAGCGCTTTAACAGAACCATGAGATATGATTGGTTAAATCAGGAGCTGTTTGATAATCTAGAGCAGGTACGCGCACAAGCAGAAAACTGGTTATACCATTATAATCATAAGCGCCCAAACATGGGCAATGGCGGTTTTACACCGATACAGAAACTCAATCAGGCAGCTTAATTCTATTTATTAGGTGTCTTAAGTTTGGGAGGGTTACC
>NZ_JBNNFX010000065.1:0-1058 GCF_050267985.1 Psychrobacter sp. NPDC078929
GGGGAGAAGCAAAATGACTAAGTCTAATCATTTTCCCGAGCAACCCCCTGAAACAAAAGGCAATCGAACAATGAAAAAAAGCCAAATTAGAATATGGTTTTTGATCCCGCTGATCATCTTTGCTGCTGTTATGGTTATGCTTTATTTTCGTTTGGGGCAGCCGACTGATATCGTTACCAATACGGCACTTGAGCGTCCAGTACCACCTTTTGAGCTGCCGCTATTGTCAGATACCAGTCGTATCATGACCAATGATAACTTACCTGATGAGCCCTTTTTAATGAATATCTGGGGCTCTTGGTGTCCTACTTGTATCATTGAGCATCCTTTTTTGATGCAACTAGAAGAGCGTGGTGTCAATTTGGTTGGTGTGAATTATAAAGACGATATTGGTGATGCTTTCGGTTATCTGAACCGAGGCGGTGATCCCTTTTCGATGTCTATTCAGGATTTGTCCGGCCAGTTTGCCTTGGACTTAGGGTTGACGGGTGCGCCTGAGACTTTCACTGTCGATGGTGAAGGCGTTATTCGCCAGCACATTGTTGGTGAGATTAACGAGAGTAACTGGCAAGATCGTATTGAGCCTTGCTTAACGGTACTCAATGATGCCAATGATAATAACGTCAGTCCAGATGCGATTCAGGTTGAAGAGGTGTGCAAATGATAGCCCTTTCAATAAAGGCCGTTACGATAAAAGTAGCGAGCTTAATACTTGCCTGTCTCCTAAGTGTGACCAGCTATGCGGCGATTGACGTCTATGATTTTGATTCTGTCCAACAAGAAGCACAATACCGAGGATTGATCGAAGAGCTACGTTGCCCGAAATGCCAAAACCAAAACTTGGCCGGCTCTGATGCACCGATCGCTCAAGATTTAAAGCAAAAAACCTACGATATGGTAAAAGACGGTCGTAGTGATGGTGAGATTCGCGCTTATATGCAAGAGCGCTACGGCGATTTTATCAGCTACAAGCCGCCTGTACGTCCATCGACATGGATTTTATGGTTTTTTCCGCCATTGCTACTGATCGTATTATTGATAGGGTGGTTTTGGCAAAG
>NZ_JBNNFX010000066.1:0-1038 GCF_050267985.1 Psychrobacter sp. NPDC078929
ACATCTTGCGCGGTTGCACTTAGACCATTATCTTCTGCATGACTTATCCATTCTTTACAGCAGCCGCAATTGGCATCTTTATAGACAGTGGCTGAGACGTTTTTTAGTAGGTCTGGTTTACTTACTGATGTCATCATAGGAGTATTTATAACGTTTGGTTCAGCTGTCTTCGGAACAGTCACTACATCTTCAGTTGATGCCGATGTTGTGCTTGCATCAGATACGCCACTACTCGGTTGGCTACAAGCAAATAGTGATGAGGCGGCAAGTAATACTAACGTACTACGCAACCCCTTAGACAGATAACGATTGAATATAAGACTGGATTTTATTTTTAAGGGGGTCATAGTGCTCTCTCATGTACTGTAGATATTGTGAGCTATAGAAGGTCAAGTAACACTTCATATCGTTTGGTAATGTAGCATAATAACCCATCAAACGGAGTACGTAAATTTATCCATTGAGCAGTGCGGACTGGTATCATAAGCAGTTTTCATTTTGAAATGCTGCCTGTAGTATTAACAGGTCTATCCGAGTTTTGGATTTTGACTAAAAATTCAAAACTCATAATTTTGGATAATTTGCGATGCGCCTGTCTACTATTAATCTACAAAAGCGTTTGAGTACTCACTCAAATCAATTACCGCTATGGTTTACGCTAGTAGCAGCATGGCTTGCAGGGGCTATTTTTTTATTTGCGCTAGCGCCTCATGGGTTCTGGCCGCTAGCAATAGTGTCACCAGCGATTTTATATGCGCTGTTGGTACCAAATATGAGTGGTCGTCGCGCTTTTATTATCGGTGAAGCTTACGGTATGGGGCTATGGTGCGTCGGCGGCTTTTGGCTCTATACTGCCATCCATGATTATAGCGATACTCCAACGTGGCTCGCATTGATTATGATTGGATTGATGGGTCTCGGTATGGGACTGTTTCATGGATTTTTAGCACTAGTCTTTAACCGTATGGTAGGCAAACAACCCTTTTCATTTGCTGCTCTTTGGGTGCTACAAGAATGGTTAAAAACTTGGTTATTCAC
>NZ_JBNNFX010000067.1:0-1038 GCF_050267985.1 Psychrobacter sp. NPDC078929
ACATCTTGCGCGGTTGCACTTAGACCATTATCTTCTGCATGACTTATCCATTCTTTACAGCAGCCGCAATTGGCATCTTTATAGACAGTGGCTGATACGTTTTTTAGTAAGTCTGGTTTACTTACTGATGTCATCATAGAATTATTTATAACGTTTGGTTCAGCTGTCTTTGGAACAGCCAAAACATCTTCAGTTGATGCCGATGTTGTGCTTGCATCAGATACGCCACTACTCGGTTGGCTACAAGCAAATAGTGATGAGGCAGCCAGTAATAATAACGTACTACGCAACCCCTTAGACAGATAACGATTGCATATAAGACTGGATTTTATTTTTAAGGGGGGCATAGTGCTTTCTCATGTACTGTAGGTATTGTGAGCTATAGAAGATCAAGTAACACTTCATATCGTTTGGTAATGTAGCATAATAACCCATTAAACGGAGTACATAAATTCATCCATTGAGCAGTGCAGGCTGGTATCATAAGCAGTTTTTATTTTAAAATACTGCCTGTAGTATTAACGGCTCTATCTAAGTTTTGGATTTTGATTAAAAATTCAAGGCTCATAATTTTGGATAATTTGCGATGCGCCTGTCTACTATTAATCTACAAAAGCGTTTGAGTACTCACTTAAATCAATTACCGCTATCGCTTACGCTAGTAGCAGCATGGCTTGCAGGAGCTATTTTTTTATTTTCGCTAGCGCCTTATGGGTTTTGGCCGCTAGCAATAGTATCACCAGCGATTTTATATGCGCTGTTGGTGACAAGTATGAGTGGTCGTCGCGCTTTTATTATCGGTGAAGCTTACGGTATGGGGCTATGGTGCGTCGGCGGCTTTTGGCTCTATACTGCTATCCATGATTATAGCGATACACCAACGTGGCTCGCATTGATTATGATTGCATTGATGGGTCTCGGTATGGGACTATTTCATGGATTGTTAGCACTAGTCTTTAACCGTATGGTAGGCAAACAACCCTTTTCATTTGCTGCTCTTTGGGTGCTACAAGAATGGTTAAAAACTTGGTTATTCAC